>NZ_QHHQ01000008.1 GCF_003258595.1 Acuticoccus sediminis | reverse complement strand
TCGCCGACGGGATCACCCAGCTTCAGGGGGTCAAAATTGGACGCCGATAAGGGGTCAAACTTCCGCGCCGATTGACAGGAGAAGGCGGAACGCGAGGCTCGTGAGGCGGAGGAGCGCCGGCAGCGCGACGCCGAGATCGCCAGGCAGGCCGAGCAGCGCGCGCGGGAAGATGCCGAGCGCAAAATCCGCGAGGCCGAGGAGGCCGCGGCGCGCGAGCGTGAGGAGATGGCTCGCAAGCACGAGGAGGAGATCCGTCAGCGCGACGCTGAGGCGGCGCGCGAGGAAGCCCGGCACCGGGCCGCCGAGGAGGCACGCCAGGCCGAGGCCCGGAGGCGGCAGGACGAGCAGGAAGCGCGTGCCCGCAACGCCGCGCACCGCGAGACCGTGAGGGCCGAGGCGGTCACGGCGATCGCTCGCGCCGGCAACATCGGCACCGAGCGGGCCGACAAGATCTTCAGCGCGATCTGTGCCGGCGACGTGCCGCACACCGCCGTCCGGTTCTGAGGCGGCTCGCCATGATGCTCTGTAGCCTCTGCGAGCGAGCCGGCATCCGATGGATGGGTCCGCTCAGCAATCTCACCCACACCGAGTGCCCGCACTGCGGCGGGCAGAACTGCCAGCGTCCTGACCCGGTCCCCTGCGAGACCTGTGAGGGCGAGGGCCTGATCGATCAGCGGGGCACCGAGTGCCCGGAGTGCTGCGGATCTGGGAGGCTCTGATGACGCCTGGGGTCTATTTCGGCTTTCACGAGTCCGTCTATCACGAGGATCCGGCGCTCGGATCTACCGACAAGAAAACCCTCCTTGGAGACCCTCTCGCCTACTGGTGGCGAAGCCCGCTGAACCCGATGCGTGAGCCTGACGAGGACACACCGGCGAAGCTCAAGGGTCGCGCGGCCCATTGCTACGTCTTGTTCGGTCCCGAGGCTTTCGATGCCGCCTACGGACGATGCGAATTCCCCGGCAACATCAAGGCCGGGAAAGATGAACGTGCGGATTTCGCTTCCGAGGGAAAGACCGCCCTGGCAGCGAAAGACTTCGACCGCATCGTCGCCGCCGCCACAACCATCCGGGCGAATCCGGAGATCCAGTCCGCATTCATCGGCGGATATCCGGAGGTCTCCGTCTTCTGGCGGACAATAGTGGACGGCGAGGAGGTCGAGGAGAAGGCCCGCTTCGATTACCTGAAGCCGCGGGCCATCCCTGACCTCAAGAGCCACGACCCCATGGAGGGCGTCTCGTTCTCGACGTCCTGCCTCAGGGCCATCAAGACCTACCGCTACGACATCCAAGCGGCGTCATACCTCCAGGCGCGAGAGAAGATCACCCAGTTCGTGGCCGACGGGGCCGTCTATGGCGACCACGATCCGGCGTGGCTGCGCGAGGTGGCCAGCCGGGAGGATTTCGCTTTCGTGCTGTGCTTCTGGTCCAGCACCGGAGCGCCCAACACCTGGGGTGGGGTCTTCTCGCCAGCCAATCCGAAGATCGTCCAGGCACGCAACGACATCGCGCTCGCTCTTCGCACATTCGTCGACTGCCGCCGAGAATTCGGCCCCGACGTCGCGTGGGTCACCCACGAGCCGCTGGCGGAGATTCAACCCGACGAGATCGACAACTGGTTCTACCGCGACCGCGCGGCCTGACGGAGACCACCATGAACACTCATGCTGAAATTCTGGACGAGGCCGACGATCTGCCTGCGACGATGGTGATCGATGTCTCGCAAAGCCTCGCCGTCGGCCTGACGCGAGCTGAGGTCGACATGCAGATCGCGACGGCGCGGACCTATCCTCGCTCGATCAAGCAGGTTGCCAGCCGGATCCGCGGCATGGCCACCCTGGATGAGGAGTCGGCCGAGGAGTGCATCTACGCGCTTCCACGGGGCGGCAAGCCCATCAAGGGGCCTTCCATCAGGTTCGCGGAGATCCTCCAGCAATCCTATGGCAATTGCCGCGCTGCCGCCCGCGTCGTCCACGTGGACAAGGTCGAGATGTACGTCGAAGCCGAAGGCATCTTCCACGATCTGGAGACCAACGCTGCGACGTCTGCACGTGTGCGCCGGCGGATCAGCGACAAGCGTGGCCGGCTCTTCAACGACGACATGATCATCATGACCGGCAACGCGGCGTGCGCCATCGCGAAGCGCAATGCGATCCTCGGTGGAGTGCCGAAGCCGCTTTGGCGCAAAGCCTACGACGCTGTGCAGAGCACCATCGCAGGCGACATCACGACGCTCTCTGAGGCTCGGCGCCTCGTGATCTCAAAGTTCGCCATCTACGGGAAATCCGGAGAGGATGTGATCGCGGCAATGGGCGTCAGCGGCGAGGAAGACCTCACCGTAGACCACGTGACGATTCTCCGCGGCATGTTGTCCACGCTGAAGAACGGCGAGGCCACGGTCGAAGAGATGTTCGGCAGCGCGCGTGAACCGCGCCGCTCCAACCACAAGATCGTCTCGAACCCGTTGGCCGACGACACGCCAACCGTCGACCCGGACACCGGCGAGATCACAGAGGCACAGCAGGACGGCCCGGGCTTGGACGACCGCGCCCCTGCCGAGGCCTCTGCAAAGGCGTCACGTGAACGTGGCGCCGGGGCGGCGCCTGCTCCCGACGAGGAGCGGCCGCCCCACTCGAATACCGGCGAGAAAATGGACGAGGGTCCCTCGCCGGATGCCCCCCAGCACGCCAGCGATGATGGCCTGCCAACGCAGGAGGAGAGCCATGTAGACGACCGCGCGACCTCAACCTTGGAAGGGGACGGCGCGGCTGGGGCAGCGTCGTCCCCGCAGGACGATGAGCCGAGCGTGATCGATGAGTTCGCGGCGGAAGTCGCCGAGGCCCGTTCCGTCGAGCAGCTCCAGCAACTCCGTCAGGACTGGAAGGACCGGATCTACGCCGCGGGGGCGCAGGACCAGGCGAGGAAGCTCTGCGCGCGGCGGTCGAAGGAACTCGCCGAGGCTGCCGGGGCGGAGGCGGGCCGATGACTTTCAAGCTGAAGCGCCTGCGCCAGTGCGAGAAGTGCCCTTGGAAGCTCTCGACGGATCCGCGCGAGATCCCGCACGGCTACGAGGAGTCCCTCCACCGCGACCTCGCCCACACCATCGCTACCCCAGGCACCGTCTCGTTCGGCGGCCCGTTGCGGAACATGGCCTGCCACGAACATCCGCCGGGGGAAGATGCGCACTGCGTCGGCTGGCTCGCGAACCAGCTCGGCCCCGGCAACAACATCGCTCTGCGGATCGCGATGACGCGCTGCGAGAACGTGGGGGCGATACAGCTCGACGGACCGCAGCACGAGCGGTTCGAGGACACGCTTCCCCAGCCGGCGGAGGCGGGTCGATGAGCGAGGAGCACCGGGAGGATTCCAACCGAGCATTCCGCGCAGCGATGGAGATCATCGGTGGGCGTGACCCGGTCACCGAGATGCCGGCCGTCATGGTGACGCTGGAGCACGCGGTCGCAACTGTGCTTCTGGCGGCGGCAGACCGTGATCCACGGATCGCAGCCTGCCTGATGTCTGAGGGTCTGGCGCCGCGCATGGACGATCGCTTGGCGATGGTGGCGACGAAGCAGGGAGGCGCGTCGTGAGCCGTCCTAGGTGCCCCAGTGCCGAGCAAGACCAGTTCGTGGTTCGCTTTCCGGACGGCCTCCGCGACCGCGTGAAGGCCTACGCCGAGCGCAACGGCCGCTCCATGAACACCGAGATCATCCGCGTGCTGGAGGCGTCCTTTCCCGCAGATGGGGTTGATGAGATCGTGTCCAACGACGACCAAGAGACCCGCCTCACCGTTCGCATCCCGGCGTGGCTGAGCGAGAAGGCCAAGGCCCGAGCGAAGGAGGGCGGCCGCTCTCTGAACTCCGAAATTGCCATGGCGATCGAGGGTTCGCTCTCCGACCGACCGGCCTCGCCGGCGGTAGACGGGTTCGAGCTGCGGGACTGGCTCGCGGGTCAGGCGCTGAGCGGAATGTGCGCCAACGCTGCCTGGAACGATACATTCGCTCCGGACATCGTGGAGCGAACCGCCCGCACGGCTTACTCCATTGCCGACGCGATGATGCGCGCCCGTGAGGGAGGCGCGTGATGCTGCTCGCAATCCACCTCACAATGACCGGCCGCGTCGACCGAGCGTCGGACCTCACCTCCTCTCACCAGCCTCACCCGATCCGGATCGAGGCGCGCCTCTTCGACGGCGCCATGGCGGAGGCCGGACGGGTCGACGCCATCATCCGCCCCGACGGCTGGACCGCGCCCGACCCGGACCGCGCCAACCGGTGCGGTGTCCGGGAGATCTCGCCGCTGCCGATCCTCACCGACTTCATCGACGCTGCGGTCCACGTCGTCTGCCACGACGCCGAGGAGACCGACTGGGCTCTGCGCGTGTGCCGAAGGACCCGCCGCGAAGGGCCGGAATGGATCAAGCCGCGGCACATCCTCATCGATACCGCCGCCGACGCAGCGCTGCTGATGGGGCGCGACGGTGGGCCCGCGCCGACGC
This sequence comes from Acuticoccus sediminis, assembly GCF_003258595.1. Lineage (NCBI taxonomy): Bacteria > Pseudomonadati > Pseudomonadota > Alphaproteobacteria > Hyphomicrobiales > Amorphaceae > Acuticoccus > Acuticoccus sediminis. The sequence continues at coordinate 295,744 of NZ_QHHQ01000008.1, read as the reverse complement.
TCGCGGAAGCCACCGCGGCGCTTCTCGGCGCACCATCCTCGGGCCTCAACGGCGTCCTCGCGCTCTTCCAGCACGACAGCGTCCAGGCCCTCCGGAGGGCGGCATGATCGGTCCGGTCTATGACGTCTGGTCGGACGGGAACACCGTGTGGGTCAATTCGCAGACCGGCATGTGCGTCGGACGCTTCTCCCGACGCGGCATCGACGTCCACCGCGACCTCGACGAGCAGCTCGCCACAGGCCAGCAGTGTCTGGATTGCGTCCACGACCTCTCCCCGCCTGAGGCGTGGGAACGCTTCAAAGCGTCGATGACCCTCCACTACGGTATCGAGATCGGCGAGCACCTTCGCCCGGCCTACGCGCGGACCGAGGCGCTGCCGGCATGAGCCACCCTCACCGCAGGCACATCCCCCTCAGCGTGAAGCTGAAGTCGGTCCTCCTGATGCTCGGCTTCCCCGAGGAGGCCGTCGAGAACGACCGGATCGAGTGGGACCACGACCCAGCACTTGCGCTGCGGTTCGAGGACCCCACGACGGGCGAGCTCGTGCCCGCGCCGAACGACTTCCGCTACCTGACGCCGCGGCTGAAGGAAGACCACGCCATCAAGACCAACGGCGGCACGGCGAAGGCGACGACCGCCGGCAGCGATGTCCACCGGATCAGGAAGACGGAACGCATGTCCGAGGGGCATACCGAGTTCCGCCGCCGGATCCTCGCGAAAACCATTCCCGATGAAACGCCTGCGCCGACCCGCGCCAAGCGGAAGATGCGGTCCAGGCCATTCCCGAAAAGGACGAAGGCATGACGACCTCGATCGTCCCACGAATCGCGCTCGCAGTGGCGCTCATGGCCGGCCCGGCGCTGGCGGCGGATACCCACGCGGCGCCGGTCCCAAAGCCGAAGCCCGTGAAGGAGGCCGGCCGATGATCGGACCGAAGGAGTACAACCCTCCGCTGCGGCCGGTACAGGTACCGACCAGAGAATGGGAGCCCACCGACGCGGAGATCGAGGCGATTTGGACGGAGGTGAACCCAGACCTCCGCCCACTCTACGATCACGACAAAGCGGCAGTCCGTCGATGGGTCGCCGCGATCCAGAAGGTCAGGAGTACACGGCGATGACGCCGGCGCCGCTCCCACCACGCTCGGCGGTCGTCGCCGGCCATGCCGCCGGCCTCGCCCTGTCGCTCACGATCTGGGCCGCGCTCATCGCCGCCGCCGTGTCGTGGGTGACGTGATGCTGGAGACGCTGATCATCCTGACCGCGCTCGCCGGGTTCTTCGTGATGATGGTCCTCGCCGAGAGGGAGAGGATGCGCCAGAGGGAGGAGGAGGAATGACGATGCAAGGCACGAGCCCGCAGGCCCTACTCCCGCGACACGTCGCGGAGCGCTGGGGCTGCTCCGAAGCGACCGTGCGCCGGATGCTTCGCAACAAGGAGCTTCCTGGTTTCCGCGCGGGCGGTAAGCTGTGGCGCATCCGACTGGAGGATGTGGTGAGGTACGAAGAATGCCAGACTGGCAGCGCAAGCTCTACCGAGGACGCTGGTATGCCGTCCGGCCAAGTGCTCGAGGATCTGAGCGCGTGGCGCTCGGAACGGCAGACGAGGCGAAAAGCCTAGAGGCATTCACCGCCTTCCTTGCCACAATCAAGAAGCCCAAGGGGCGATCGATCGCTGACCTGTGGGACGCGTACTGCGTCGACAAGGAAGGGAAGCGCGTCCTGGTCGCCATGCGCTCCGAATGGAAATCCCTCGGGCCGGTCTTCGGTCACCTTCTGCCCGAGCACGTCACCGTGCAGCACAGCCGAGACTACGCTGCCGCCAGGCGGGAGAAGAAGATCAAGGACGGGACGATCTGGACCGAGCTCGGGCACCTCCGCACCGTGCTCAACTGGGCGTCGGAGAGGGGCATCATCGAGAAAGCTCCATTCATCGAGCTACCGATGAAACCGCCGCCAAAAGATCGTCACCTCACCCGGACAGAGGCACGGCGGCTGATGGACAGCGCCGAGATGCCCCACATTCGCCTCTACATCGTCCTGCTTCTCACTACGGCCGCCCGGAACGAGGCGGCGCTCGAGCTGACCTGGGACCGCGTCGATTTCGAAAGAGGGGTTGTGCGCTTGGGCCTGTTCTCGGGCCAGCGCCGCAAGGGCCGCGGCTCTCCGCCTATGAATGACCTGTTGCGTGAGGAGCTTCAGACAGCGCGCAAGTCTGCGACCTCACCGTGGGTGATCGAATATGCAGGGCGTCGGGTCACAACCGTCAAGCGCGGGTTCAATGCCGCCGTGGTGCGCTCCAAAGTCGCCGGAGTAACGCCCCATGTGCTTCGGCACACCGCAGCAGTCTGGATGGCAGAGGCCGGCGTCCCGATGGCGGAGATCGCGCAATTCCTCGGTCACGAAGACAGCAGGATCACGGAACGAGTCTACGCTCGGTTCAGCCCTTACCACCTGCGAAAAGCAGCCAGTTCCCTTGAGTTTTGAAGGACTGCACCAGGAATTGAACCAGAGGGAATTCCGACGAAGGCTGCTAAGTCATTGAAAAGTATGGTGGGCGCGACTGGGATTGAACCAGTGACCTTTCCGGTGTGAACGGAATGCTCTCCCGCTGAGCTACGCGCCCTCAGCCAGAGGCCGCGATATACGAAGTTCCTTCGTTGGTGGCAAGGGGACATTCGCGCCGAATGTCGCGATTGTCCCCAGGCCCCGTCGCGCGGCCCCGGCGGGGTAGTCAGGCCCTGTCGGACCGCGGGTGGACCCAGCGCTCCTCCAATGCCGCCGCGCGCCACTTCTTGTAGCTCGCCTCGGACTGCACCGCCTCGACGTAGCGCTGCGTGGCGGGTTCCATCGGCCAGGAATAGCCGGTGAGGCGCGCGGTCATCGGCGCATACATCGCGTCGACGGCCGACCACTCGCCGAACAGGAACGGGCCGCCGGAGCGCGCGACGCGGTCGCTGATGAGCCCCTCGAACCGCGCGACGTCCCGCGCCGCGGCCGAGCCGCCGCGGGCCTTGAACTTCTTCACCGCCTTGAGGTTCATCGGGCAGGCGACGCGAAGGCCCGTGAAGCCGCCGTGCATCTCCGCCGCGAGCGAGCGGGCGCGGGCCCTGTCGTGCGGATCGGACGGCCAGATGCCGAGGTCGGGATGCTTCTCGGCGAGGTACTCGATGATCGACAGGCTGTCCCATACCGCGAAGCCGCCGTCGACGAGGACGGGCACCCGGCCGGAGGGCGAGAAGGACAGGATCGTCGTGCGGGTCTCCGGCATGTCGAGGGGAACCATCACCTCATCGTACTCGAGGCCGAAGTGATCGAGCACCAGCCACGGCCGCATGGACCAGGAGGAATAGTTCTTGTTGCCGATGACGATGGTGTACTTCATGGACGGTCCTAGGTTGTCTCTTCCCCGCGGGGTGGTTGGGCGAATTATGTCGTGGCGGCGCTCGCCATGGCAACATGAACACGCCCGGACTGCCGAACCATGCCGGCCCGGCAAGGACGGATGGGATCAGGCCGGCGTGAGCGGATCCTCGGATCGGCCGTCGGCCGGGTCCGTCCGCTCGTCGCCGGCGTCGCGCTTTCCGGGCGGCGTTTCCTCCGGGTCCGGCCCCGGAACGAGGCTCCCGGTCCGCCCCATGATCCGGTACGACACGAGGGCGAGCCACTCGCGCATCGCCCAGTCGAAATCGGCGAACCCGTCTTCCGCGTCGAGCGGGACACCGTGCCACACCGACCAGGGCGCGGACATCCGGTCGGTCGGGACCGGCACCATCTCCGGCCACCCCGCCGTGCGGAACACGCCGACGGACCGCGGCATGTGGCTCGCCGAGGTCACCAGCGCGTAGACCTTGTCCGGGTCGGGGCGCATCATCTCGTAGGAATAGCGCGCGTTCTCCCAAGTCGAGGTCGCCCGCGTCTCGGTCATGATCCGGTCCTCGTCGACGCCGAGCTCGATCAGCACGGCGGCGGCGCTCTTCGCCTCGGAAATGTCGGTGATCAGGATCTGCGCGTCCGGGAAGCGCCTGGCGAGGAGCGCGGTCGCGACCAGGCGCCCGCCATGCCGGCCGAGCTCGGTCCAGAGCGGGTCCGGTTCCACGCGGCCGAGGAAGCCGCCGAGGAGGACGATGCCGTCGATCCTGTCGACGTTCCGGCGCTCGAAGCGCGTCTCCAGCGGCTCGGTCATCAGCCGGCCGATGGGCAGGTAGGCGATGGCGCCCCACAGGACGAGCGCGACACCGGTGACCGTCATCCCCAGCCCGCGCCGCCAGAACATGAGGACGAAGCCGGCGAGCGCCGCGATGTACACGGCGTTCGAGGGCTTCAGAAGCGCGAACGCGTCTTCGAAGGGTCCCAACGGCTCAATCCCAGTCGGGCGCGAAGTCCGGATTGACGAGGCGGCCCCTGGGGCTGCGCAGGGCGTCGATCGCCGACCGCTCCGCCTCGGTGAGGACCACGTCGAGGGCCTTCAGGTTCTCCATCAGGCGCTTCGGCGAACTCGACTTCGGGATCGCGATGACCTCCTCCTGGCCGATGAGCCAGGCGAGCGTGATCGCGGCCGGAGTGACGCCGTGACGCTCCGCGATGCCGCAGATCGTCTCGTCGTCGAGGATCTTGCCGCGGGCGAGCGGACAGTAGGCGGTGAGACCCATGCCGTGGCGCCGCAGCGCTGCCAGGACCGCACTCTGGTCCATGAAGGGATGGTACTCGACCTGATTGACGGCGAGCTCCACCTCGGACGCGGCGACCGCCTCCTCGATCAGCTTGACCGGGAAGTTGGAGATGCCGACAGCACGGGCGAGCCCGCGGCTGCGGATCCACCCGAGCGCCGCGACCGCCTCCGAGACGGGCACGTCCCGGCTCGGCCAGTGGATCAGGTAGAGGTCCACCCGGTCGAGGCCGAGGCGCTGCAGGGAGCCCTCGGCGGCGGCCTGCATGGCGCTGTCGGTCAGGTGGTCGTGCCAGACCTTGGTGGTCACGAAGATCTCTTCACGAGGCAGGCCGGAGGCGCGGATCCCCTCGCCCACGGCCACCTCGTTGCCGTACATCTCCGCCGTATCGACGTGACGGTAGCCGCCCTTCAGCCCCTCGGAGACCGCGGTGCTGGCCGGCTCGCCGTCCATGCCGTAGGTGCCGATCCCGATCTTCGGGATCGACACGCCGGCGACGTCGAACGTCGGCATCGCCATCAGGAGATGTCCCCGGCGCGGGAGACGATCTTGCCGACGAGGCCGTAGTCGACCGCCTCGCTGGCGCTCATCCAGTGGTCGCGGTCGGTGTCCTTCTGGATGCGCTCCAGCGGCTGGCCCGTCGCCGCGGCGAACAGGTGGTCGAGCCGCTCGCGCATCTTGATGATCTCGCGCGCCTGGATCTCGATGTCCGAGGCCGCACCGCCGGCGCCGCCGGAGGGTTGGTGCAGCAGGAAGCGCGTGTTCGAGGTGCAGAACCGCTGCTCCTTCGGCACGGAGATGTAGATCAGCGCGCCGGCGGAGGCGACCCAGCCCATCCCGAGGATGTTCACCTTGGGCGAGATCATGCCGATCGTGTCGTGGATCATGTCGCCCGATTCCACGTGGCCGCCGGGCGAGGACACGATGACGGTGATCGGATCGTTGGACACATGCGACAGCGCCAGGAGGCGCTGGCAGACGTCTCGCGCCAGGTCCATCGAGATCTGGCCGACGATCATGACCTGCCGCGCGTCGAAGAGGTGCTTGTCGACAGGGATCGACTGCTGGCTCTTCAGCTTCTCTTCGTCCTCGTCGTCGTCATCGTCGAAGCGGGAAAATAGGGGCATTCTCGTCCTCTCGAGTGTTGGGCGGTATCTATGAGTCTGTGACCCGAAACGCAAACGGGATCGAATGGCGGCCAAGACGCGTTCTCCGATCCGACCGGAGAATGATGATGGATGGCAAGACCCCCTGGCAGCGTGTGAACAAGCCGAAGCTGCTTGAACGCTTCGCAATCGAGATCGGACCCGCCGTCGTCTTCGTCGCCGCGCTCCAGCTCGTCCACCTCAACGCGGCGACGCTCCTGTTCGTGGCGGCGACCGCGGTGGCGGCGGGATATTCCTGGTTCGAGAAGCGGCGTTTTCCGCTGATTCCGGCGGGCATGGTCCTGGTGGCGGGTCTCTTCGGTGCGCTGACCATAGCGTTCGACAAGGCCGACTACATCCAGTTTCGCGCAACCCTCGTCAACGCGGGCGGCGCGATGGCTATTCTTGCCGGGCTTCTCACGGGCCGCCTCCTCCTCAAGGCCTCGCTCCAGGACGGGTTTCGCCTGACGGACGGGGCGTGGTGGATGCTGTCCCTGCGGATGATCGGCTACCTCCTCGCCATGGCGTTCGCCAACGAGGTCGTCTGGCGCACGATGTCGGTGGAGGCGTGGGCGTGGTTCAAGACGCTGGGGCCAATCTTCAACATCCTGTTCCTGTGGGCCAACTGGCCGCTGATCCGCGCCAACCTCTACGCGGAGAACGGCGCAAGGCTGAACGAAGGCCCCCCGGCCGGAGCGAAATCGGCGTTGAATCCCGCCGTTCGGACGACCTGACGGGCGCCTGACGCCCGCCGCGCCGGTTTCGCACCTCTGCCCCGTCGCGACGCCATCTCCTTCCCCGGCGCCGACTCACGCTAGGTTCGGCCGACCCCTTACGGAGAAGTCTGTCGATGTCGTCCTGGCTGAGTGGACCCCTTTGGCCCGCGATCGCGCCTATCGTCCTCCTGCTGTGCTCCAACGTGTTCATGACGTTCGCGTGGTACGGGCACCTGCGCTTCGAGGGGCGCGCGCTGTGGCTCGTCGTCCTCGTCAGCTGGGGCATCGCCTTTTTCGAGTACTGCCTCGCAGTCCCGGCCAACCGGATCGGCCACCGCGTCTACTCGGCCGCGGAGCTGAAGACGATCCAGGAGGTGATCACTCTGATCGTCTTCGCCGTCTTCTCGGTGACGGTGCTGGGCGAGCGGTTCACGTTGAACCATGGGATCGGTTTCGTGTTCATCTTCATAGGGGTCGCCTTCGTGTTCCGCGGCCCGTTCTGAGGAGCCGACAAAGGCCGAGGAGGTCCCATGACCGAGGCCCGGACGCTGATGGCCGATGAGGGCCGCACCTTCTGCGAGGAGCTGTCGATCCCGCTCGCCAGGGGGACGCCCTCGCCCCTCTTTCGCTGGCTGACGGCCTGCATCCTCTCCGCCAGCCCGATCCGCCACGACCAGGCCGCCCGCGCCGCGCGGGCGCTCGCCGACGCGGGACTGACGACGGCGCGGAAGATGGCGGACGCCACGTGGGAGACGCGCAGGAAGATTCTCAACGAAAACGGCTATGCTCGGTTCGACGAGCGCACGGCCTCGATCCTCGGCGACGCGGCGCAGCTCATCGTGGACGACTACGGCGGCGACCTGCGGCGCCTGCGCGAGGCGGCCGGGCACGACCCGAAGGACGAGCGGGCGCGGCTCAAGTCGGTGAAGGGCGTCGGCGACACCGCGGTCGACATCTTCTTCCGCGAGGTCCAGGCCGTCTGGGACGAGCTCTACCCGTTCGCCGACGACCTCGCGCTCGAGGCCGCCAATCGGCACCGGATGGGCCGTGACGCGAAGGCGCTTGCAGAGACGGTCCCGCGCAAGTCGTTCCCGCACCTCGTCGTCGCGCTCGCCCGTGACGAACTTTCGCACAGACACCGGTGACGCATCACACGGCGCTTGACGAACGTGGCCGCTCGGGGTGTGCTCCGCGCCGCAGGAGGCCGCCCATGTCCTACATCACGATGAACCGCTTCCAGGTGCGCAAAGGCTCGGAGGCCGACTTCGAGGCCGTCTGGCTGGGACGCGACACCCACCTCAACGAGGTCCCCGGCTTCGTGGAGTTCCACCTCCTCAAGGGGCCGCAGAAGGACGACTACACGCTCTATGCCTCCCACACGATCTGGGAGTCGGAGGCGGCCTTCCTCGACTGGACCCGCTCCGAGGCGTTCCGCAAGGCGCACGCCGGCGCGGGCGACAACAAGCCCCTCTACCTCGGCCATCCCGAGCTCGAGAGCTTCGACATCATCCAGACGGTGAACTGACCCGCGGCGACGGCGCAGAGCCAGCGCCGGGCCGTCAGGCGCCCGCCAGCACGCCCCGGATGCGACCCACCTCGGCCCCGTTGCGGTCCGTGACCGGGCGATCGGCCATTCCGGCGACCTGCGCCGCCGCCTCCGCTGGCAGCGCGGCGTGGCGCAGGACGAGGGCGGCCATCAGCGCCTCCGACGCACGGGTCGTCCCGTCGTCGCACTTCAGCGCCACGGCGAGACCGGCCTGGGGGAAGGCGCCGACGTAGACGCCCTCCGCACCGGTCTTGGCGTAGATGCGGCCCGGCGCGAGCGCCATCAGCTCCGTGCACATCCGTCCGGTCCCCGCCACAAGCCACGGCTCGGCCATCGCCGCTTCCATCAGCCGGCGCGCGGCCTCCGCCCGCGACGGGGCGAGGTCGGCGCCCGTGCCGAGGCGCGCGAAGGCGTGGGCGAGGCTGACCAGCGGCATCGCGAAGGTGGGCGCAGAGCAGCCGTCGATGGAGCAGCATCCGGCGTCGAGAACCGTCCCCGCGACCGCCTCGACCGCCGCCTTCACCTCCCTCTGCACCGGGTTGGAGGGGTCGAGATAGGTCGCGACGTCGTGGCCGAGGTGGCGCGCGGTCGCCAGGAAGCCGGCGTGCTTGCCGGAGCAGTTGTTGTGGATCCGGCCCGGCCTGCCGCGCGTCGCGTAGAGCGCCGCCATGTCGCGCACCTCCGCCGGCCATTGCGGTCCGCAGCCGAGCGCGTCCTCCGTCAGGCCGACGCGCTGGAGCATCTCGGACGCCATCGCGACGTGGCCGGGCTCGCCCGAGTGCGACGCGCCGGCGAGAGCCAGCGCCCGGACGCCGAAGCCCGCCGCGTCCGCCGCTCCGCTTTCGACGAGCGGCAGGGCCTGCATCATCTTCATCGAGGACCGGGCATAAACGGGGCGCTCGATGTCGCCGGAGGCCGCCACGACCGCCCCCGCCGAATCGACCACCACGTAAGCGCCGCGGTGCAGCGACTCGACGAGCGCGCCGCGGGTCACCTCACAGATGATCGGATTCGTCATCGCCCTGTCCTGTCGTTGCCGGCCGGCCGTGCCGCGCGGCGCCTACGCATGTTGCTCCGCCGCGCGACCGAGGGTCCCGACCCGGCGCGCATCGTCGCCGACCAATATCTCGGCGCCCAGCGTCCACGCCAGCGCGTCGAGGCGCCGGAGCGAGGCGAGCGCGGCAGCAGCGTCCCGGCACGGCGACGGCGGCACCGCGGCGGCGAGGTCCGCGCGGCTCCCGCACGCCCCGGCGGCGAGGATCACCGGGCCCGTCCCGGCCAGTTCGACGATCAGCGACTGGTGGCCGACCGTGCGGCCGGGCGTCGCGACGACGGTCAGTCCCTCGTCGAGGACCGTATCGCCGTCGACGACGTCGAACGTGACCGATGCGAGGTCGTAGTCGAGCGGGAGGTAGCGGGCGTCGGGCGCCCCTTCCGGGGCGAACGCCGCCGCATGCTCGGCCCGCTGGAGCGTCTTGTGCGCCCGCGGCGTCGCCTTGAGGCCGCCGGTGCGGTCGGCATGCAGGTGGCTCACCACGACGTGGTCGATGTCCTCCGGCCGCAGGCCCTGCCGGGCGAGCTGCGACACGAGATCCTCCCCCTCGCCGACCACCGGCGGGGCCGGCCAGCCGGCGGCGGAGAACATCGCCGCGCGGCGGACCGGGTCGGCGAGATGCCGCCGGTCGAGACCGGTGTCGAACAGCACCACCCCGTTCAGCGTCCTGACGAGGTAGGCGAGGATCGGCTCGCTCACGACGCCCGCCGCCGCATCGCTTCCGGCCCCGGTCGGCCTCGCGGCGAAGGCGGTCCCGCAGCGCAGGACCGTCAGGTCGAGGACGTTCGTCACCGATCGCTCCCGCTCAGGACCCGGCGGCTGCCACTCATTCGCACATTCCCCACATCGGCCCTCAATAGCCCAGGCGCCACGAAAGCGCGATGTCCGGCAACGCCTTGCGTCGAGGCGGCGGTTTCATTCGCGCCCGGACACCCATCCTCATTCTGCGGCATTCTAGCGCAGATCGGCGCCCGAATGCGCGACGATGCCGGCACGTCATGTGATCCTGTCACCGTGCCGATCTGCATGGCGGATAGGCTCGCAGGGGCGATTGCCTTGACATTATAAGTATCACAGATTTCAGAAATGTCTGAAATCCGAACGGGAGAGGCCCATGCTCGATCAGTTCGATGCGCTGCTGCTGGCACGCATCCAGTTCGGCTTCACCGTCGCATTCCACTTCCTGTTCCCTGCCGTCACCATTGGCCTTGCGAGCTACCTGGCGGTCCTGAACTTCATGTGGCTCTGGCGACGCGATGAAGCCTATCTCCAGCTCTGGAAGTTCTGGGTGAAGCCGTTCGCCATCGTCTTCGCGATGGGCGTCGTCTCCGGCATCACCATGAGCTACCAGTTCGGCACCAACTGGTCGGTGTTCTCCGACAGGGCCGGTCCGGTGATCGGGCCGCTGATGGCCTACGAGGTGCTGACCGCCTTCTTCCTGGAGGCAGGCTTCCTCGGGATCATGCTGTTCGGCCGCGACCGGGTCGGCGAGACGCTGCACATGATCGCCTGCCTCATGGTGGCGGTCGGCACCGCGATCTCGGCGTCCTGGATCCTGTCGGTGAACTCGTGGATGCACACGCCGGCCGGCTACACGGTGAGCGCGGACGGGCAGTATCTCCCGGCGGACTGGTGGGCGATCATCTTCAACCCGTCGTTCCTGCACCGCTTCGCGCATACGGTGACGGCGGCCTACCTCACGACCGCCTTCATCGTCGGCGGCGTCGGCGCCTGGCAGCTCCTGCGTGGACGCGGCGCGAACCGCGCCGTGAAGACGATGTTCTCGATGGCGATGTGGATGGCGGCGATCGTCACGCCGGTGCAGATCTTCCTCGGCGACTCGCACGGCCTCAACACGCTCGAGTACCAGCCGGTCAAGGTGATGGCCATGGAAGGTCACTACCAGGATCACCCGGAGGGCGCGCCGCTCGTCCTCTTCGGCATTCCCAACGACGCGGAACGCCGCGTCGACTACGCGGTCGAGATCCCCAAGCTCTCCAGCCTCATCCTGACCCACAGCCTGGACGGTCCGCTCAAGGGCCTCGAAAGCGTGCCGGAGGAGGACTGGCCGCCGGTCGCGATCGTCTTCTTCGCCTTCCGCGTGATGGTCGGCCTCGGCTTCCTGATGCTGGGGGTCGGCGTCTGGAGCCTCTGGGCGCGCTGGAGAGGCACGCTCTACACCAACACCTGGCTCCACCGCGCCGCCATGGTGATGGGCCCGTCCGGCCTCGTCGCGGTGCTCGCCGGCTGGATCACCACAGAGGTCGGCCGCCAGCCGTACACGGTCTACGGCGTGCTGCGGACGGCCGACAGCGTGTCGCCGGTCGCCGCCCCCGCCGTCGGCGCGTCGCTGATCGCCTACATCGTTATCTACTTCGTCGTGTTCGGCAGCGGCGTCTGGTACGTGCTGAGGCTCCTGCGCCAGACACCCGGCCCGGCCGAGGACGACGCGTCCGACGAGCCAGGGCCGATCCGCACCGCCGGCATCACCCCCACGGCCCAGGTCGCCGGGCGGAGCGCCTTCAAGGGAGGCCCCGCCGAATGACCGCCATCACCGACCTTCCGAAACGACCGACACACGCAACGACGGGGAGCCTGTGCCATGGACTTGGCGATCAGCTTTGATCTCACGGTCGCCTGGGCGATCCTGCTCGCGACGGGCATCTTCATCTACGTCGTGCTGGACGGTTTCGACCTCGGCCTCGGGATCCTCTACCCCTTCTTCCCGAAGAAGGCCGACCGCGACCTCCTCATGAACTCGGTCGCCCCGGTGTGGGACGGCAACGAGACATGGCTGGTGCTGGGGGGCGGCGGCCTCTTCGCCGCCTTCCCTCTCGCCTACGCGATCCTGATGCCGGCGCTCTATCCGCCGATCATCGCGATGCTCCTGGCGCTGGTCTTCCGCGGCGTCGCGTTCGAGTTCCGCTGGCGCTCCTCGGAGCGGCGCCGCATCGTCTGGGACGGCGCCTTCATCGGCGGCTCGACGGTGGCCGCCTTCAGCCAGGGCGTCATCCTCGGGGCCATCCTGCAGGGGGTCCAGGTGGAGGGCCGCGCCTACGCCGGGGGCTGGTTGGACTGGCTCTCGCCGTTCAGCGTCGTGACCGGCGCGGCGGTGGTGACGGGCTATGCCCTTCTCGGCGCGACCTGGCTCAACATGAAGCTGTCGGGCGAGCCGCAGGAGAAGGCGCGCCGCCTCGCCTGGGGCTTCGGCCTCGGCACGGTCGCGTTCATTGTCATCGTCAGCCTCTTCACGCCCTATCTCGGCACCGCCTACTGGGAACGCTGGTTCGCCTGGCCGGCGCTCCTCTTCGCGGCGCCCGTCCCGATCCTGGTGGTGGTGCTGACGGTGGCGCTGTTCCGCTCGCTGATGCTCCACAACCGCGACGTCGCGCCATTCCTCATCGCACTGGCGCTCTTCTTCATCACCTTCGTGGGGCTCGGCATCTCCATGTGGCCTTACGTCATCCCGACGTCGGTCACGATCTACCAGGCCGCCGCGCCGTATAAGTCGCAGCTCTTCATGTTCGTCGGCGCCATCGTGCTGCTGCCGATCATCCTCGGCTACACGGCCTATTCCTACTGGGTCTTCCGCGGCAAGGTGGACCCGGACAAGGGCTACCACTGACGCCGCCGGCCGCCGGGCCCGCGCCGCGGCCTCTCCTCCGCCGGGCGCGGGCCGCGCCGCCCGGCCCCCCGAACAGGGCCACCCATCCGGCCCGCAACCGACGAAGTGCATCCATGCCCTCCTCCGTGCGTAAGCTGTTGTGGTTCGTGGCGCTCTGGTGCGCCGGGGTCGCCACCGTGGGCTCCGTCGCCATCGCCATCCGCTTCATGATCGGCTCGGGCTGACCGGCAATCCCCGTCTGGCCCTTGCGTCCGCGGCCGAGGCGACGATATCGAGACCTCCGAACAAGGAGACCGCCGTGAAGGCCGAGACCGAGACCCTCGTAGACGAGATCAAGCAGGCACTCAGCCTGCTGAGGAGGCATCTTTGACTGGGACAACGCCGTCAAACGCCTCGAAGAGCTGAACGCCGCCGCCGAGAACCCCACCCTGTGGGATGATCCGCAGCGCGCCCAGGGCCTGATGCAGGAGCGCCAGCGCCTCGAGACCCAGATCAACACGATCAACGGGATCGAGCGCGAGCTGTCCGACAACGTCGAGCTGATCGAGCTCGGCGAGATGGAGGGCGACAAGACCGTCGTCGCCGACGCCGAAGCCGCGCTGAAGCAGCTCGAGGCCGACCTCGGGAAGAAGCAGATCGCCGCCCTCCTCTCGGGCGAGGCGGACGCCAACGACTGCTACGTCGAGATCCACTCCGGCGCGGGCGGAACCGAGTCGCAGGACTGGGCCTCGATGCTGCTGCGCATGTACGTGCGCTGGGCCGAGCAGTCCGGCTTCAAGGTCTCGACCATCGAGTACCAGGACGGCGAAGAGGCCGGCATCAAGTCCGCCACCATCGAGGTGAAGGGCGAGAACGCGTACGGCTGGCTGAAGACCGAATCGGGCGTCCACCGCCTGGTGCGCATCTCGCCGTACGACAGCCAGGCGCGCCGGCACACGTCCTTCGCCTCGATCTGGGTCTATCCGGTGATCGACGACCGGATCGACATCGAGATCAACGAGGGCGACTGCCGGATCGACACCTACCGGGCCTCCGGCGCGGGCGGCCAGCACGTCAACACGACCGATTCGGCGGTGCGCATCACGCACGTTCCGACCGGGATCGTGGTGGCGTGCCAGAACGAGCGCTCGCAGCACAAGAACCGCGCCACGGCGTGGGACATGCTGCGCGCCCGCCTCTACGAGGCGGAGCTGAAGAAGCGCGAGGAGAAGGCGCAGGCCGAGGCGGACTCCAAGTCCGACATCGGCTGGGGCCACCAGATCCGCTCCTACGTTCTGCAGCCGTACCAGCTCGTGAAGGACCTTCGCACGGGCGTGGAATCGACCGCCCCCGACGACGTCCTCGACGGCGAGCTGACGCCGTTCATGGAAGCCTCGCTCGCACAACGCGCCTACGGCACGACCGCCGACGTCGCCGACGTCGAATGACCCCTCGCCCGGCGGCCCGCCCCGCCGGGCGGCCCCGCCGACAGGACGGGCCGGTACCCGGGGGCGGTCTGCTCCGTCGTCGCCGGGTTGGCCGCCGGAGCAACGGGACGACGCGGCCCGGCCACCGCCCGGCCGGCGACGCGATGGCTGGCGCTCGCCTGCGCGATGCACCGGGCCCCCGGCGTGTGGCGGACAACGCCGGTTCGGCGAAAGTTGTCCCCGCCGGATCGGGATAGTCGAAACTGCGTCTTGCCGTTCCGCCCCGGTTCCATTAGGTCTCTTCGCCTAGGCACCCGTAGCTCAGCTGGATAGAGCGCTGCCCTCCGAAGGCAGAGGTCACAGGTTCGAATCCTGTCGGGTGCACCAGGCTCACAGCACCCCTCCTCCCCGATTCCCTCCCGGCCACAGGGCCGAACGATGCGCTACGCCTCGCTCAGCGGTCTGCCCGCGCGGACCGACGATGTGATGTCCTGACGCGGGAACGACGCGAATTTCGCCCAGACGTAACCGTCGAGGCTCAACCCGATGTCAGGGGCGCGACGGAACAGGAGAGGGAGGTGCGGCGCGTCGCGCAGCGTCGCCCCCGCGGCAGCGCAGAACAGGAAGACATCGACATGGAAGAGCTGTTTCAGCCCCGCGACGTAATCGAGCAGCCTGCGTGCACCGGCGCGGGACACAACGTACCCATCCCCACCGGGTGCGGGAAGGACACCGTCCTTGCTGACCCAGCTCGCCTCCAGGCATTCGGCTGGCTGGTGCCGTAGAAGATTCGCATACATTCCATCGACCGGCACGAACACGTCACGGCCACGCTCGTATCCAGCGAGCGTCATGATCCGGTTCGCCCGGCTGTTGACGAAGATGATGTCGAACGGGCGATCGAGGGACGCGATGGCATCGTCGAGCGACCTGGCATCGGACGTGAAGCGGACGTCATCCTCGACGATCAGCGCGTACGGGCGATCGGATTCGAGCAGCTTGCGCCAGCATTTGGCGTGACTCATGAAGACGGCCGTATAGCCGCGCGCACTCGGATCCCTGATCCGCTCGGGCAGGTTCGGAAACAGGTCCGGCAGCGCCGTCGCCGGCGAAAAACCACCGCGATGACCGTCAACGGCCTCGATTCGTTCGAGCTCCAGGGTCTCGAACGATGCGGCGGCATCGATCAGCCCCTGGCGACGAGCGTCATCGACCTCCCGATTTATGTAGTACGTTTTCATTTAAATCACACGACACTCGCTGGTCACTTGCCGATAACTCTAGCGGCACATCGCCCAGCCAACCAGACTATACGGACTTCACGATGCGACCGAGCAACTCTTCCCCGTACATCTTTATGAAAAGGTCGTTCTTTTCATCGGCCTGTTTCTGGATTTTCGGCTCGCCGATATCGAGGTCACCGTCCGGAAAGCCCATAAATCGGACGGCCCCTCGGATCGCGCCGATCGGATCCTCGACGACATCCTCGTAGACCAGTTCATGCATCGGGGTCGACAGTGCGGCCGCGACCATGTGCGACGCCGCCGCCTGGGTGCAGATGCGGTTGATGTGCCCTGTAATATCCTGGAAGTCATAGCCGACTTCCACATCAGGGACGTCCGCCTGGCTCGTCCACTTCTGCGTCTGCATCGCGATCGAAAGCGATACGGCCTGGCCAACGACATCCTTGCGAGTTGAATTCAGAATTTTTACCGACGGGAACAGGGAGAGAAGCCCCCATTTCTTCAGCATGGCCAACTGATTGGGGCTGGCCTTGATGCCGTACCACCGCCCCCGGTCGATAACGTCCCTGGCTTGAGCCTCGAAGAGTTCGCCATAGGACGATGCGTTATACTTCTTCTTCGCAAACGCAACGCTGGCGTGGTTGGTGCTCTCCTGCAGCCCCCCGACCAGCCCCGTGTTCAAAAGATATTGAGCAGCAAGATTGGACCCCGACCTATTGCAAAACAGCATAACGACTAGAGGCACATCGAAGACAGGAGCACCATTGTAAAATACATCGCCCTCAAACAATTTGAGGATTGGGGCAGAATGCAGTTTTTCTCTGATAAGGTACTGAAGAGTCGACATTAACCGTCCGTTTCTTGACTGGGCCGCATGGCGAAGCGACTCGCGTTCCGACAATGCCATTCAATCCCAACGCACACAAAGGGCAGCGCGCGCGTTCTGTCCATATGGACATGTGCGTTACGCGTTCAGTGCATGGGTCGTCCTTCACGCGATTTTTTGGCGCTCCCGTCCCGATGCCCCTCCCCCGCCGCTGCGGCGATCTGACGCCCGTGCCGCGACGCGAAAGCTGTCCATCGATGACGGAATTTCAGGTGTGACTATTAACGCAATTTAACGTGCGTGTTAGGTCGGGGCCGGCGATGTCGCGGGCGGTGTGAGTATGACGCGGACAGCCGTGGTCGACCGGCGATGCGACGAGGATTGTCCGCCTTGTTCGAAATGACGCTCACACTCCTGCGCAACACGGGCTTGCTGGCGTTCGTCGCGCTCTTCTACGGCTTCGCCCTGTCCTACTGGCGGGGTCGCATCCCCCCGGTCTGCACCGGCATCATCCTCGGCATCGGCGGCCTGATCACCATGCTCGACCCGACGGAGGTCGTGCCCGGCGTCTTCGTCGATTCCCGCACCACGATGGTCATGCTGGCGGCATTCTTCGGCGGTCCCGTCGCGGGGCTCGTGTCCGCCGTGATCGCCGGCGCGTACCGGCTCTGGCTCGGCGGGGACGGTGCCATCCCGGGCGTGACGATCCTCCTCCTGAGCACGGGGCTCGGACTGGTCTGCCGCTCGATCCTCGTGACGCCGGGCAAGCCCTTCCGCCACACCCACGTCCTCGTCCTCACCCTCGTCGCCCCGATCTGCTCGCTCGGCGCCTTCCTGCTGCCGATCGACATCGCCCTGAAGACGCTGCAGGAGAGCTTCGTCCCGCTCAACGTGGTGCGGATGCTGGGGATCGCCTTCCTCGGCAGCGTCATGCTGCACGAGCATCGCCGCGTCGAGGCCGAGTCGGAGATCCAGCGCCTCGCCTACGCGGACGAGCTCAGCGGGCTCAACAACCGCCGCTCGTTCTACATGCATCTCGACAAGGCGTGGGAACGCTGGCTGCGCTACAAGGATCCCTTCACGATCATCGTCCTCGACATCGACTACTTCAAGACGATCAACGACCGCTACGGCCATCCGACCGGCGATTCGGTGATCCGCCTGCTCAGCACGATCCTCAACGCGGAGTGCCGGGCGGCGGACGTGACCGCGCGGATCGGCGGCGAGGAATTCGCCGTGCTGATGCCCAACACCGACCAGCGCACCGGGTACGTCGCGGCCGAGCGCATCCGCAGGCGGATCGAGGACTCGACGCTGCTGCTCGACACCGGCCCGCTGCGCTTCACCGCCAGCTTCGGCGTCAGCGGCTCGCACCAGGGCTTCGACAGCAAGTTCGAGATCCTGTCGAGCGCCGACCAGGCGCTCTACGAGGCGAAGCGCGACGGCCGCAACTGCGTCTCCCTGCACGCGGCCTGATCGCCCCCTCGCCCCGACGCCGGGTCAGGCCTCCTGCGCGGCGCCGACGGCGAGCCGGGCCTCGAGGTCGGCGGCGACCGCCAGCAGCGCCCGCTCCTGGTACCAGGGGGCCGCGAGATGGAAGCCGACCGGCAGCCCCGAGGCGGTCCAGCCGCACGGGATCGAGATCGCCGGGTGGCCCGTCAGGTTGAACGCCAGGGTATAAGGGTACCAGGCGGCACGGACGCGGCCCGCCGGCTTGCCGTTGATCACGACCGGACCGTGCGGGTCCTGCTCGTGGGGCAGCGGCGGGGCGGAAAGCGTCGGCGAGACGATCACGTCGGCCCACTCGAACACCTTCTGCACCGCCTTGAAGGCGCGCGTGCGGGCCGCTCCGGCGCCGGTCAGCTCCAACGCGGAGTGCTTGAAGCCGTTGTCGACGTGGACGAGGAGCGTCGGGTCGAGCTGGTCGCGGTATTTATCGAGGATCGGCCGCGCGCGTGAGGCGAGCAGCGTCTCCAGGACGAACATGAACGTCTCCTCCAGCGAGGCGAAGTCGAGCTCGATCTCGTCCACGATGGCGCCGGCATCGGCCATCATCGTGACGACACGGCCGGTGATCTCGGCGATCTCGTCGTCCACGGGATTGCCGGCGGACGGGAGCCAGGCGACGCGCAGGCCCGCGAGGCCCTCGACCTTCATCTGGAAGGGAAGGTTCGCCTGACCGTAGGGGTCGCGCCGGTCGAACCCGGCGACCGCCTCGAACAGCAGCGCGGTGTCGGCAACGGTGCGGGCCATCGGCGCGACGTGCACGTTCGAGGAGAAGAGATCGCCCGCCTGCAGGTTGGGAATGGTCCCCAGCGTCGGCTTGAATCCGACCGTGCCGCAGCAGGCGGAGGGGATGCGCACCGACCCGCCCCCGTCCGTCCCCAGCGCAATCGGCCCCATGCCGGCCGCCACCGCGACCGCGGCGCCGCCGGACGAGCCGCCCGGCGTCACGTCCGGGCTGTGCGGGTTGAGGGTGCGGCCGAAGAGCGGGGCCGAGGTGTGGATCTTGTGGCCGAATTCCGGCGTCGTCGTCTTGCCGAGGAGGATGGCGCCGGCCTCCCTGGCGCGGGCGACCGCGACGGCGTCCTCGTCCGGCACGTTGTCGGCGTAGGCCCTGGAGCCGAAGGTCGTGCGCACGCCCTTCGTCAGGGTCAGGTCCTTCACCGAGTACGGCAGGCCGAAGAGCGGCGGCAGCTCGCTGCCGGACTGCATCGCCTCCTCCGCCTCGCGGGCCGCGGCGCGGGCCTCGTCGGCGGTGACGGTGATGAAGGCGTTGAGGTCGGCGCGCGCCTCGATGCGGGCGAGCGCGGCATCGACCACCTCCACCGGCGAGAAGGTGCCGGCGCGGTAGCCGGCCGCGAGCTCCGTCGCGGTGAGATCGGCGAGATCGGTCATGGTGTCCTCAGGTCATCCAGCGGCCGCCGTCGATCAGCAGCGTCTGTCCGGTGATGAAACGGGCCTCGTCGGAGGCGAGGAAGGCGACGGCCGCGGCGACGTCGTCCGGATCGGCGATGAAGCCGACCGGGGTCGCGGCGACGATGCGGTCCAGCACCTCGCGGGAGAGGCGCTGGTGGGCTGCGGTGCGCACGGCGCCGGGCGCGACCGCGTTGACGGTGATCCCCTTCGGCGCCAGCTCGCGGGCGAGCGACCGGGTGAGGCCGATGACGCCCATCTTGGCGGAAGCGTAGTCGGCGAGGCCGGCGTCGCCCACGAGCGCCGCGTCGCTCGACATGTTGACGATCCGCCCGCGCCCGCGCCCGGCCATGCCGGGGGCCACGAGGCGGTTCATCCGCATCGCCGAGACGAGCGAGATCTCGAGGACGAAGCGCCACGTCTCCTCTTCTGACGACAGGAACGGGCCGCCCTTCTCCCGCGCGCTCTGGCCGAGGTTGTTGAAGAGGATGTCGGGCGGGCCGAAGCGCGCCTCCGCCTCGGCGACGAACGCCTCCAGCGTGGCACGGTCGGTGCCGTCCCCGGTCATCGCGAGGGCCCCGGTGTCCGCGAGGGCGGAGACGTCGAGGTCGAGGGCCGCGACCTTTGCGCCCTCGGCGAGGAAGCGGCGCACGGTGGCCGCGCCGATTCCCCCGCCGCCGGCGGTGACGAGCGCGACGCGCCCTTCGAGGCGGCGCATCAGTGGAAGGTCCGGCCGCCGTCCACGGCGAAGGCCGTGCCGGTGACGTAGCTCGACTCGTCCGACGTCAGGTAGAGGATCGCGTCGGCGAGTTCGTGCGGCTCGGCCACGCGGTGCAGCGCGTAGCGGTCGCGGATCGCCTCCAGCGCGGCACCCGGGTCGGCGTCGTTCTCGTAGGAGGTCCGGAACAGCGGCGTGTCGACCGCGCCGGGGCAGACGGTGTTGACGCGGATCCCCGCCGGCGCCAGCTCCTTCGCCAGCGTCTTGCCCAGCATGATGAGCCCCGCCTTGGACGAGCAGTACGCTGCGCGGCGCGCCAGCGGCGACAGTCCCGCCGCCGAGGCGACGTTGACGATGGTGCCGCCCGCCGCGGACATGTGCGGCAGCGCGTAGCGGCAGACCCGCATCGGCCCGGTGAGGTTGACGGCCATCACGTCGTCCCACTCGGCGTCGGTCATGTCGCCGAAGGGCGTCAGCAGGTCGATGCCGACCGCGTTGACCAGGCCGTCGAGCCCGCCGAGGGCGCCGGCCGCGGCGGTCACCGCCTCCCGCGTCGCCTCTGCGGAGCGAAGGTCCGCGGCGAGGACACCGGGCCCCTTCAGGTCGATGACCGCGACGCCGGCGCCCTCCGCCCGGAACCGCTCGACGGTGGCAAGGCCGATGCCGCTGGCCCCGCCCGTCACGAGGATGCGCCGGCCCTCCAGGCGGCCCGTCATGCGGCAGCCTTCAGGCGCGGCCGCATGTCGTCGGTGATCGCATCGCAGCGGCCGATCCACACGTTGTCGTGCTTCAGGGCGTGCTCGATGAGGCCCTCCAGGACCTTGAGGCGCGAGGGCTGGCCGATGATCTGCGGGTGCATGCCGATCATCATCATCCGCCCCTCGGCGTAGAGGCAGTCGAACTCGGCGACCCAGGCCTCGAGCAGCGCCGACGGGGCCTGCATCGTCCGGCCCGGCAGGGTGATCGAGTAGTTGAAGAACGGCGCGTCATCGAGGACCCAGCGGAACGGTAGCTCGACGATGTCGGTCCGCCGGCCGCCGATATCGAGGAGGTAGGGCTCGTCGTCGTCGAAGAAGTTCGAGGAGTAGTCGAAGCCGTACTGCTCGATGAGGCCGAGCGTGATGTCGGAGAACTCGGCCGCCGGGGAGCGCCAGCCGCGGGGCTTGTAGCCCGCCGCCTTCTCGATCGCCTCGATCCCCTTCTGCATCTCCTCGTGTTCTTCCTCGTGGGTGCAGTTGAGGATCCACTTGTGGGTGTGGGAATGGTGGGCGATCTCGTGCCCGCCCTTCAGGATCGCCTCGACCATCGCCGGCTGCTGCTCGACGACCACGCCGGGGACGAAAAAGGTGGTGGTCAGCTCGTACTTCTTCAGAAGGTCGAGCACACGCCAGATGCCGCGCTTCCACCCGTAGCGGCCCTGGGACATGACGATGGGCCGCTCGGCGTTCTTCGGATCGCGCGCGGTCCAGAGCGTCTCGCAGTCGACGTCGAAGGTGAGAAAGAGCGGAAAACCGCGGCTGGTGAAGGACATCGTGAGCCTCAGACGAAGCGGGAGAAACCGACCCAGCGCTCGGCGATGACGAGGGCGAGTCCGGTGACGAGGATGAGAAGCGTCGAGATGGCGGCGAGGCCGGGGTCGACGCCGCCGTGCTCGATGGAGGTGAAGATCTTCACCGGCAACGTCGACTGGCGCGGGCCGAGGAGGAAGATCGTCACCGGCACGTTGTCGAGCGAGGTGATGAAGGCGAAGAACGCACCCGCCACGAGCCCCGGCTTCAACAGCGGCAGGGTCACGAGGCGGAAGGCGTTGAAGCCGCTGGCACCGAGGACGCGCGCCGCCTCCTCCAGCTCCGACTTCACGCCGGCAAGGGAGGTGAGGCAGGCGCGGATCACGTACGGCACGGTGATCGCGATGTGCGCCAGCAGCAGCCCCCAGAAGGACCAGCGCAGCCCGACCAGCGAATAGTACTGCAGCAGCGCCACGCCGATGACGACCGCCGGGAAGATCAGCGGCGCCATGAAGAACGAGGCCAGCGCGTCCGCGCCCGGGACCAGGCGGTGGTGCAGCGCGTAGGACGCGGCGGTGCCGAGGACCAGCGAGCCGGCGGTGGCGGCGAAGGCGAGCAGGAAGCTCGTCTGGATCGCCTCGATATAGTCCCTGTCCGTCAGCACCTCGACGAACCAGTCGAGCGTGAAGCCGACGGGGGGCACGGTGAGGTAGGACGTCGTGGAGACCGACGCCATCGCCACGACGATCACCGGGAGCTGGAGGAACACCAGCACCAGGACGGCGACGGCCGCCACCCAGACCGGCGGCCCCTTCACCACGCCCCTCCCGTGACGCGGCGCGCCACCCGGTTGGCACCCCAGATGACCAGGAGCGCGATGGCGGTGAGGATGAAGGCGAACGCCGTGCCCGAAGGCCAGTCGAGCTTCACCAGGAACTCGTCGTAGATGAGCGTGGACATGACCTTGTACGTCGGCCCGCCGAGCAGGCGCGGCGTCACGAGCGCGGAGATCGTCAGGACGAAGACCAGCGTGCAGCCGGCGAGGATGCCGGGCGCCGTCAGCGGAAGCGTGACGAAGAAGAAGACGCGGGACGGGCTGGCGGAGAGCGTGGCGGCGGCGTCCTCGACGTCCCGCGGCACGCGCGAGATGGAGGACAGCAGCATGAACACCATGAACGGCAGGTAGATGTGGACCATGCCGATCACGAGGCCGGTCATGTCGAACATCATGCGGAGCGGCTTCTCGATCACGCCGAGGTCCATCAGCCAGGTGTTGATGACGCCGCGGTTGGAGAGAAGCGCGATCCACCCGAACGAGCGCACCACGAGGTTCAGGAACAGCGGGAACATCACGAGCAGTGTCGCGACGGCCCGCCAGGTCCGCGTCGTGCGCGCCATGAAGTAGGCGAGCGGGTAGCCGATCAGCAGCGCGATGGCGGTGACGATGAAGCCCATCCATAGCGTGCGCAGGATGACGTCGCGGTAGTAGCTGTCGGCGAACGGCTCGATATAGTTCTCGAGCGTCCACGCGGTGCCGATCCCCTGCCCCGGGACGTACGGATGAAAGCTCGTCGGCAGCATGACGAGCAGCGGGCCGACGAACACCCCCGCCAGCACCAGGACGAGCGGCGCGACGAGCGCGGTGCCCGAAAGGCGGCTCATGCGGCGAACTTCGGCGAGACGTAGACCGCCGCGGGCTCGATCCGCACGGAGACGGTGTCGCCGACGACGAGATCGCCGGCCGGATCGTTGGAGTCGACCTCTGCGATCAGCTCCGGCCCGCCCGCGATGCCGACGACGTACTGGATGCGCGCCCCCACGAAGGCGCGCAGCCGCACGGTGCCGGCGAAGACGTTCGGCCCCTCGGCGGGCGCGCGGCTCAGCGCGACGTCGCTGTGGCGCACGACCACCTCGACCGGCCCGCTGCCGGGGAGAGGAACGGTGGGCTGGAAGGCGAGCGGCACGCCGATGTCGACCCGGTCCCCGGCGAGGGTGCCCGACAGCGCGTTGGGCTTGCCGATGAAGCGGGCGACGAAGCCGTTCGCGGGGCGGCGGTAGACCTCCTCCGGCGCGGCGTACTGCTGGATCCTGCCGTGGGCGAGGATGCAGATCCGGTCGGACATCGACAGCGCCTCGGACTGATCGTGCGTCACGAAGAGGCTGGTGATGCCGAGTTCACGCTGCAGCCGCTTCAGCTCGATCTGCATGTCGTCGCGGAGCTGGGCGTCGAGGTTCGACAGCGGCTCGTCGAGGAGGAGCAGGCTCGGGCGCGGCGCGAGGGCGCGGGCGAGCGCGATGCGCTGCTGCTGCCCGCCGGACAGCGCCTTGGGGTAACGCTCGGCGACATGGCCGAGCTGGACCATGTCGAGCGCCTCGGCAACGCGGGACCTGATGTCCGAGGCGCCCTGTCGCTTGAGCCCGAAGGCCACGTTCTCGAACACCGTGAGGTGCGGGAACAGCGCATAGGACTGGAACACCAGCCCGATGCGCCGCTTGTGCGTCGCAAGCCGCGTGACGTCCCTCTCGCCGATGCGGATCGACCCGCCACTCGGCGCGAGGAGCCCGGCGACCATGCGCAGGATCGTCGTCTTGCCGCAGCCGGACGGGCCGAGGAGCGAGACGAACTCCCCCTCCTCGACGGTCAGGGTCGCGCCGTCGACGACGGGCGTGTCGCCGTAGGTCTTCGTGAGGCCCTGGAGGGAGAGCGAGGACACTTAGCGCAGGACCTCGCGCTGCCAGCGGTCGATCCAGTTCGGCAGCTCCTTGGAGGTGACCGCCGGGTCGAGGAACCAGAGCTGCTGCAGCGTCTCGCCATAGGGCACGATCGCGGCGGCCTTGTCGGAGAGCTCGACGTCGAGGTTCACCGGACCGGCGTACTTCTTCTCGGCGAAGCACTCCTGGCCGTCCTTGGAGAGGACCGTGTCGATGTACTTCAGCGCGAGCTCGGGGTGCGGCGCGCCCTTCGGGATGACGAGCGTCGGACGGATGCCGACGGCCCCCTCCTTCGGGTAGGCGATGGCGATCGGCAGGCCCTGGTCGGCGGCCGAGCCGGCGCGGTCCGGGTACCACGGGGCCATGGCGATCTCGCCGCGCTCGAAGAGGGCGATGAGCTGGTCGGCCTGGGTGTAGAGCGTGACGGCGTCCTGGGCGAGCGGCTTGATCGCCTCGAGGCCCGGCGTGATGTCTTCCAGGGTGCCGCCGTGCAACTTGTTGACCGCGAGCAGGAACTGCCATCCGGAGGTGCCGGTCACGTCGCCGATAGCGATCTGGCCGGACCACTTCTCGTCGAAGAGGTCGTTCCAGGAGGTCGGCGGCGTGTCGACGAGGTCGGTGTTGTAGGCGATCGCCGTCGCGCCGGTCATGAAGACGACGTACTGGCCCGATTCGTCGAACGCGCGCGGGTCGATCTGGCCGGCGGCGGTGAGCTGGCTCCTGTCGATGTCGGCGAGCAGGCCCTCGTTCTTGAGCTGCGTCGCGGCCGAATCGTCGAGGTAGACGACATCGTATTCCGACTGCCCGCCCATCGCCCGGATCGAGGCCGAGTGCTGCGTGGTGTTGCCGACGACGGTGTCCACCTCGGAGCCGGTCGCCTCTTCGAAGGGCGCGATGTGGCACTCCTTGCTGGCGTCGAGGAACGAGCCGCCGAAGGTGGCGATGACGAGTTCTTGGGCACTTGCCTCGGTCGCCGCCTGGGCGAGCAGAAGCGGCAGGGCCGTGGCGGTGGCAGTGAGAAGCCGCAGGGTTCGGTTCGCCATGATTGTCCTCTCGAGGGCTGGCGCTTCGGGTCACGGTCGTCCAACGCCACGCAGCCTACCCCTTAGGCAACTACCTTTCAAGAAAGCTTCGTGCTCATTGTTGCGCCAACGACCGGGACGCGGAACAATAGGGCCCGCAGGAGGGCGACTCTCATGGCGCTACGATCGGACATGGACGAGGACGGCGAGGCCGCGACAGGCGGGCCGGACGACGTGGTCGCCCAGGGCATCCGCTGGTGGAACACGGAAAAGCCGGAGCTCGACACGCAGGGCAAGGCGATCCTCGGGCGCATCATCGCCCTGCAGGACCGCGTCACGCGGCGCTACAATGCCGCCCTCGCCCCCTTCGGCCTGCGCTATACGGAGTACGCGGTGCTGGCGACCCTGAGGGCACACGGGCGGCACATCCCGATGTCCCCGACCGAGCTGCGCGAGACGATGCTTTTCACCTCGGGTGGCCTGTCCAACCTGCTGCGGCGGCTCGCCGAGCGGGGCCTCATCGCCCGCACCGCCGCCGCCCACGACGGCCGCGGCGTCACCGTCTCACTGACCGACCAGGGCGCGGCCCTCGCCGACATGACGATGCCCGTCCAGGTGGAGGCCGATCAGGACCTGATCGCCGGCCTCGACGAGGGGGAACGCCACATGCTGGAGTCCCTCCTCACCAAGCTCATCCGCAGCAAGCCCACCGGCGAGGGTTTCTGACGCGGCACCCGTCGGAGGGCGGCACATTTCAGGATATCGGGCAGGATCGCCCGGCGACCGCGCCAGGACGGGCGGGAGCCATTGGTACGGGCGGCGGGACTCGAACCCGCACGGCTTGCGCCTCCGGATTTTAAGTCCGGTATGTCTACCATTCCATCACGCCCGCAGCCTTCAAATCACTGGCTGATTTCGGGACGGCCCGCCAGCGCTCGACGCGGCTCGTCGCGCTCGATTCCGGCGACCTTCCAGCCGCTTGATAGCGTGCGAGCGGAGCCCGTGCCAAGCGTTCTACGCCGGACCGTTCCTGCAACACCCGCCATCGGCGCGCCGCTTCGGCCGCCTCCACCCAACCAGAGAGCGGATTTTTCGCGGCATCAGGCGGCTGCCGGGGGCGATGCATCGCTGCAATCATCGCCCGGCGGCCAACAATGCGCCCGCCGACCCGGACAGAACGGTCGTTCCGGTGACCGGAACTACATTTTTGGTTGTTTTTTGTGAGCCACTCAACCAATTGGATGCCTCCAATTGCCCCGAAGCATCGAACGCATCCCCAAGTCGCAATGCGTGTATCTGCACGCTCCGGTTGCCGCGCCCGGATCCGGCCCGCCCATCGTTCGACCCACGGCGGTTGATGCCACGATCAGCCCTCTGACCACGCTGCTGCGGCAGGCAAGCCCGCCGCGATCAAGGTTTGAGCGAAATCGCATCGATGTGTGGCATGCCATTGCCTACAAAACCCAAATACACCTGCAATTTACTTCCTGCAATATAATCGCCTTTGCGCCATGAAACGAAGGCGACTCATCAATACGCCTTGATTCGATTTCGATTCATTTCTCAATATTCTGAGAAAATATACATGCAATGACATTTTTTACCGGTTCTATTACAGTGTAACTCGTTGACATAACTCATCGCTTATTCGACCGTTAGGTTCGCGTCCGCTCACAGCGATCCGACCCCGGCGCTGTGCGTCTGCTCTGATAGGAGAACGTCGATGGCGATCTACGCGTACAACTCGTACAAGGCTTTCACGACAGTTTCGGGTATTCTTAACTTCGATAACTACTCAGAATCGTCAGGTTCTATCGACGAACAGGTCGACGACAACGCGTTCGAGCTGGGCGAAAGCTACGACGACACGCTGGAGATCCAGATCGACGTCGGCCTCGGTGACCTTCAGGTCGTCCAGCTGTCGGACCTGACGTACTCCGGCTACACCACCGTCGACGGGGTCGACTCTCCCATTTTCACCGGGACGACCGAGGTTGCGGGCATCGGACTCGTCGATGTCAACGTGGTGTTCTCCCCCTCGGTGGGCGACGAAAACTACCCGGTCAGCGCGTCGGCTCTTGCGGACGGCACGGAGTCGACGAGCCTCGATCCCCTCTGCTTCGCCGCGGGGACGCTGATCGCAACGCCCGACGGGGAACGCGCCGTCGAATCCCTGGCGATCGGAGATCACGTCACGACGACCGACGGCCGCACCGTCGCCGTCAAGTGGCTCGGCCGGCGGACATCCAAGAAGATGTTCTCAAGTCCCGACCGCTTCTCGCCGGTCCGGATCGCCGCCGGTGCCCTCGGCGACAACCTCCCGCACTCCGACCTCACGCTGACCGCCGAGCACGGCCTGTGGCTCGAGGGATATGTCGTCAACGCCGGCGCGCTGGTGAACGGCGATACCGTAAGCTTCGTCCCGGTGGCGGACTTGCCGGACGCCGTGACGTACTATCATGTCGAAACCGCCGATCATGACCTGATCGTCGCCAATGGAGCGGCAGCGGAAACCTATATCGACTACATCGGCCGACGCGCGTTCGACAATTTTCAGCAGTATCTCGACCTCTACGGCGACGAGACTCCGATCCGGGAACTTCCGGCGCCGCGGATTTCGGCACGCCGTCTCCTCCCCGGCGTGATCCGCCAGCGGATCGCCGCAGCCGCCGAGGCCCTGCGCACGGGAACGAGCGCCGCCGCCTGAACCCGAGCCGCTTCGGCCGGCACTCTCGACCGTCGCGGGACAGAACCGCGACGCTCGCCCGCCCCTCGACGGCGTCTGACCGCGGAGGGCGTTCCCTGACCGTCAGGCGTTTCTGAGGGGCCGCATCGTGGATCGCGGCTCTCCCCGGCGGACGTTGGCCTGCAGCGTCCGAGCAGCAGCCACAAGGGCACCGCTATGGTCGACGTTGAGATCGCGCTCTCGGAGCGCGATCGCGCTACCGCTTTCGCCGACGACATCGCCCGACCCATGCCCGGTCGCGCGGGGCCGCCCGCCCCGAACCGGGAGCAGGCCGACGCGCCAGATCGATCCGGCAGCGCCGGGACGGCCGTCGCCACCTGCCAGGCCCTCGTCGAAACGTCGCCCGAGGATCCCGCCGCGCGCCTTCGGCTGGCCGACGCGCTTCGCAAGGCCGGAGACCTCGACGCGGCCGATGCGCAGTACGCCGAAGTCCTCCGCCGGCGCCCCGGCCACAAGGACGCCCTGCAGGCGGCCATCGACGTCGCGCTCGAGCGGCAGGACCTGGAGGTCGCCCATGCGCGCAGCCTCGACCTTCAGGCCCGTTTCCCCGGCAAGCCGTTCGCCCTGCGCAGGCACGCCAGCGTCCTTCGGCAGATGGGCCGCCTGGATGAGGCCGTCCGGATCCTGCGCGACGTCGTCGCCAGGCTCCCGCAGGATCCGGGCGCCAGGATGCAGCTCGCCCACCTCCTGAGGGCCAATGGAGATCTCCGCGCCGCCGGGGATCTCTACGTCGAGGTCCTGGACCGGCAGCCGGCCCACAAGTTCGCGGCGATCTCGGCCATCGACGTCGCCCTGGCGCTCTGCGAATACGGCACGGCGCTGGCGCGGAGCGAGGCGGCCATCTCGCACGCACCCGGCGACGCCGACCTGCTGCGGCGCCGGGCGAAGGCGCTCCGCCTGCTCAACCGCTTCGACGACGCGGCCGACCTCCTGCGCGAGATCATCGCCGCAGCGCCGGACGATCCGGTCCCCCGGATGCAGCTCGCCGGCGTCTTGCGCGCCATCGGCGATCTGGCCGCCGCCGGCGCCATCTACGCCGAGGTGCTGGCGGCCCGCCCGGACCACAAGGAGGCGCTGGCGGGCGCGATCGACGTGGCGCTGTCCTCCGGCGACGTCGACGCCGCGTTGGCACGGAGCGACAGCGCGGCCCTGCAGTTCCCGGCGGAGATCGATATCGGGCGCAAGCGCGCGAGGGTTCTCCGCGCGGCCGGCCGGTCCGAGGAAGCCGCCGCCCTGGCGCGCGCGATCGTCGCCGAGGCGCCGGACGATCCGGCCTCGCTGCTGGTGCTCGCGAGCGTCCTGCGCGACGCCGGCGACCCCGTCGGTGCCGACGCCGCCTACGCGAAGCTGCTGCGCCTTCGGCCGGACGACGTCGCCGCGATCCTCGGCCGCGTCGACCTCGCGGTCTCTCTCGGTCATTGCGACAGGGCGTGGGGCATCCTCGACGACGCCCTCGACCGCCCGGCGATGGACGCGGGACCGGGACCGTCGCCCGCAGCGGGTCTCATCCTGAAGGTCTGCGAGCTCGCCTCGCATGTCGGAGACCCCGACCGCCTGAAGCGCGGGCTCAATCTGGCCGAAGGTGCACTGGACCGGTTCTCCGACCCCCAGCTCATCAAGCTCGCGGTCATCGGCGAGCAGTTCGGGCGAACGGCGCTGGCAAGCGCCGCCTTGTCCGCAGCGCTCGCCGGGAACCGGATTTCCCCGGCGGCGGCGATGCACGTCGTCCGGCGCGGCCTCGCGAAGGGACCGTCGCACCACCTGGACGGACTGGCGGAACAGCTGGCCGCCCGCCTGTCGCCGGAGCAGCGGAACGCGTTCAAGGTCGAGGTCGATCTTCTGCGCTTCGGGCCCGAGCCGGCTCTCGAGGCGGCGCGGCGGGTCATCGGAAGTCCGCGCGGCGCTCTCGACGCCGCCAGGGTGGCGCGGCTCCTGCGGGAGGCGAAGCGAAGCGCCCTCGCCTTCCGGTACGTCAGGCTGTGCCGGCGGCGATGGCCGCACACGAGCGTCTTCCGCAATCTGCTCATCGACCTCGCCGTCGACACCGGCCGTCTGGACCACGCCGACGCCCTGCTCACCGTCATGGAAGCCTCCGATCCGCCGATCGACTGCCGCGCGATGCGGGTGCGGCTGCTCTGGCATCAGGGCCGGCACGCCGCGGCGCTCGAGGTGGCGGACGAGCTGGCGCGGGAGGGGAAGAAGACCCCGACGGAAATCCTGCTGCGCCTGCACCTCTCGCTGGAGGATCTCGACGGCGCGCGACGGGTGCTGCGGGACGCGTCGGAATACTCCTACACGCGAATGGCGCACCTCAAGGCGTCCCACGTCGGCTCTCTTCTGAACGAGCTGGACATGTACCAGCGGGAAACGAAGGGCCGATGCGGACCGGATGAAGGGGCCGACGACGAGACCCTCTGCCAGGGCTTCTATTTCGCGGCGAAGCGGGTGATCGACCGCCGGATCCGGAACGCCCCCCCGGCGCCCGCCCGCGAGGGGTCGCCGGAGATCCCCCGGCAGGTGTTCCAGTACTGGGACAGTCGCAACATTCCGCCCCAGGTGTCCGGCGTCATGGCGAGCTGGCGCGCCTCCTCGTCCTATCGGCACACCGTGTTCGACCGCCGCAGCGCGCAGGCCTACCTGCGCGAGTCCTTCGGCCCGGACCACGTCCGCGCCTTTCGGCTGGCCGGCAACGTCGCGGAAGAGTGCGACTTCCTGCGCCTCTGCCTGCTCTACCGCGAAGGCGGGATCTATGCGGACGCCGACGACCGGCTGGTGGGCGATCCGGACCAGCTCCGCGCCGAGGCTCGCGGCATGCTCCTCTTCCGCGAGCCGCTGGGCGCCATCTCGAACAACGTCATGTGCGCCTGTCCTGGTCACCCGCTCCTCGAGCGGGCGGTGGACATGGCGTTTCAGTCGCTGCTGGCGCGGGAGAACGACGGCACCTGGTCGAAGACCGGCCCCGGCCTGCTGACGCGCGCCGCGGCCACCTATATCGTCGGCACGCTGGCGGGAGAGCCCGACCACGGGATGACGATCCTGCCGCACCACCGGCTCTATCGCCACGTCAGCCCCCACGTCCGCCTGCCCTACAAGTCGACGGCGAAGTACTGGAACGCGTCGGTCCGTGCGTCGTCGGGCTCGGCCGCGGACATCCTTCAGCTCCTGGCGCCGAGCCCCACGGCCGACGATCCGTAGTCCGGAATCCCGACCGCCGCGCAGCCGTGCGGGGGCCTGCAGGCTGATTCGGCGGCGCTGCCGCCCGGTCCCGAAGTTCGAGTACGGGGTACCGGCAAACCTAGTGCTGGGCCAGCGCGCGCTCGACGTAGCCGATCTCGAGGACGGTCTTCAGCGGCATGGGACGCGCGATGTGGTAGCCTTGGGCGCGGTCGATGCCGATGTTGCGCACGACCTCCAGCGTCGCCGCGTCCTCCACCCATTCGGCGACCGTCACGATCCCCAGCGCACGGCCGACGCCCGCCATCGCCTCGACCAGCTTGCGGTCGATCTCGCTCGACTGGATGTTCTGGATGAAGCTCCCGTCGATCTTCAGCTCGTCGACCTGGAAGTTCTTCAGGTAGGCGAACGACGACAGGCCGACGCCGAAGTCGTCCAGCGCGATCCGGCAGCCGTATTCGCGCGCGGAACGGCAGAACTTGATGGCGACGCTCGCGTTGTTGATGACCGCCGTCTCGGTGATCTCGAAGCAGATCCGTGAGGGCGCGATCGTGGTCTCGGAGATGATGTCCCGCACGAACGGCCACAGGAACGGGTCGTCCAGCGAACTCGCCGAGATGTTGATCGAAAGGTCGATGTGGTCGTTCTGCTCCAGCAGCGACCGGTAGTCGTTGAACAGCGTATAGAGGACCCAGCGGTCGATTTTGTGCATCACGCCGTGCCGCTCGGCGGCGGTGATGAACTCGGACGGCGGGATCATGCCGCCGTCGTCGTCCCGCATGCGCACGAGCACCTCCAGCGTCTCGTGCGGCGCCGTGCCGAAGACGTTGAGCTCGCGGATATGCTGGGCGAACAGCGTGAAGCGGTTCGCGTCGATCGCCGCCTGGAGCGAGGCGGCGATGTGGATCTCGCGGTGCCGCCGTTCCGCCGAGCCCTTGTCGCGACGATAGGTGGACGCCTTCCCCCGGCCCTCGGACTTGGCCGTGTAGCAGGCGACGTCCGCCTCCTTCATGAGCGCGATCGGGTCGTGCTGCTCCGCCGTGATCTCGGTGAGGCCGACGCTCGCACCGACGTCGTAGTGCCGCCCGCCCCACAGGAAGGAGTGGTGCGAGATCGCGTCGACCATCCGGACGGCGATCTCCTGGCCGAGCTCCAGCCGGCATTTGGGAAGAAGCAGGGCGAACTCGTCGCCGCCGATACGGGCGAGGTGGTGCTCCACCGTCACGCAGCTCCGCAGGATCTTGCTGACCTCGACGAGAAGGGCGTCGCCGGCGGCATGACCGGCCGTGTCGTTGACGAGCTTGAAGCGGTCGAGGTCGATGAAGCACAGTGTATGCGCGCTCGTCCGGCCCTCGGTCTCACGGCAGAGCTCCTCCAGCGTCTGCTCGAAGGAGCGACGGTTGGGCAGGCCCGTGAGGCTGTCGTGCATCGCCGCGTGCACCAGCTCCTCCTGCATGGCACGCGCGTGGGTCACGTCCTGGAACACCAGTACGGCGCCGATCACCTCCCCCGTCGAGGTCCGCACCGGCGCCGCCGAGTCCTGGATGAAGAACTCCTGTCCCGATCGCGAGATCAGGACGGTGCCTGCCTGGAGGTAGAAGGGCTGCATGCGCTCCAGGCACTCTTCGATCGGGTTCCGGACGGTCTCCCGCGTCTCCGCGTTCACGATCCGGAAGACGTCGATGAGCGGCATCCCCTCGGCGTGTTCGTAGGTCCAGCCGGTCAGGCGTTCGGCGATCGGGTTCATGAACGTGACCGCCATGTTCACGTCCGTCGTGACGACCGCGTCGCCGATCGAGTGGAGCGTGATGCGCAGCCGCTCCTTCTCCTCGAAGAGCTCGTCGGAGAGGTTCTTGTGATCGGTGATGTCCCACTGCGTGCCGATCAGCCGTTCGCCGTCCCCCGGAACCGACTCGGGGATCTGGGCCAGCGCGCGGATGTGGCGGATGCTCCCGTCGCCGCGGACGATGCGGAAGTCGATCTGCGTGCGCCCGCGCTCCGCGATGACGGCGTCCATGGCCGCCGTCACGGTCTTCACGTCATCGGAATGGATGAGCCGCCGCCAGCTCGGACGGGTGTTGTCGAACTGGTCGGGCGTGATGCCGTAGAGCTGGTACATCCGCTCGTCCCAGGTGACGCGCCCGCTGGCAAGGTCCAGCTCCCAGATCCCGACGTTGCCCGCCTGCACGGCGAGTTCCACCCGCTCGTTGGCGGCACGCAGGCGCTCCTCGCGCGCCTTGCGCTCGGTGATATCGGTGTGGGTGCCGATGAAGCGCACCGGGTTGCCGGCGCTGTCTCGCTCCGCCACGCGGCCGCGGTTCAGGATCCAGACCCAGTGGCCGTCCTTGTGCCGCATCCGGATTTCGCTGCGAGTGTCCTGCGTGTCGTCGTCGTAGGCGTCGCGGTCGGCCGACTCGACGATCGCCCGGTCGTCCGGGTGGACGAGCTCGATCCAGGTGCGCCCGTCGACCGGCAACTCGGACGGCTCGTAGCCCAGCATCCTGTACCAGAGGGGCGAGCGGTACAGCGTCCCGGTCTTCAGGTTGCGGTCCCAGACCCCGTGTCCGGCCGCCTCCAGCGCGAAGTTCCAGCGGCTTTCGCTGTCGGCCAGCGCCACCTCGGCGCGCTTGCGCTCGTCGATATCCTCGATCTGGGAGATGAAGAATTTCGGCGCGCCCGACGACGTGCGCACGAGGCTGACGACAAGCAACGCCCAGACGATGGCGCCGCTCTTGTGGATGTAGCGCTTCTCGAGCCGGTAGTTGCTGATCTTCCCCTCGAGGGTCGCGTTCAGGAGGTCGAGATCGCTGAAGAGGTCGTCGGCGTAGGTAATGTCCTGAAACGACAGGTCGAGCAGCTCTTCCCGCGGGTAGCCGAAGAAGGTGCAGACGGCGTCGTTGACCTTGATCCACCGGCCGTCGAGCGACACGATCGCCATTCCGATCGCGGCGTCCGACATCGCGCGTTCGAACAGCGTCTCGTCCGCCTGCCCCGCAAAGGTTTCGTTCTTTCTGGGCTCCGTGGCTGGGGAATTGCTCTCCGCACTCATGGTCGTACCCATCGTTCCAAATGGCCGAGGCGCGTCGATCCGAGCATCCACTGCGCCCGCGCGGCCGAAATCACTCTGCGGCCGGCGACATATGAATGGAAGGCAAAATAAGGACGAAAATGAAATTGTGCGGGTGACATAGGCAACGCCGCGCTAACGTTCCGAACGTTTTGACGCGACCCGGAACGACCGGAAGCGCGCGCCGGGACGCTCCGCGTCCCGAAACTCCGGGCGGGAGCATCGGCCCGTCGACCGCACGCGGCGGCCAAGTCGCGAGTGACGTCCGGGTCGTGGGCCTGGCGGGCGATGACGGTTGCACCTCGTGTCCCCCCGCCGCGGATGACGCGGTGCGACAAGGGCAGGACTATCTGACCCGGATCAATGGTCGGATGATAGAGGGCGGCGCCGCTTCCGAAGGGATTTCTGCACCCGCGACGGGTCACCTCGCGCCGCTCGCCGCATGGCATGCCGAGTGAAGCATTTACACGGGCGGCGCCACGCCAAGCTCTCGCATTACAATGCGTCTGATCGGGCGCATCTTCATGAAGACCCATGACGGAAAGCGCCAATTTTCTGGCCCAATTGTCCAAGTGGCGTGTAAAGGACCACGATATTTCATGGTTGCAATATCGTGAGAAATTTTCAAACTCGCGCGCCAACCAAGAATGAATTTACAAGATCGTTTCCCGGGCCCTCCGAGATCTTCCCAAAACTCTGGATTGATGTGTAAGCGCGCAGCGTGCCGCTGAGACTCATGAAAGAGAACTGTCATGGAGACCCTAAGCTCCACCGTTCCCGGCCCAGTGATCTCCTCCCAGCCGCTGGATCGCGCGGTGTACGATGCGACCTACAAGGCGTCGATCGACGACCCCGACACGTTCTGGGCTGACCATGCGCGCCGGATCGACTGGATCGTCCCGTTCAAGACCGTGCGATCTGTCAACTTCCATTACCCGGACGTCGCCATCGAATGGTTCGCCGACGGGACGCTCAACGTGTCGGCCAACTGCATCGACCGCCACCTCGCCGAACGCGGCGACCAGACGGCGATCCTGTTCGAGCCGGACAGTCCGGACGAGGCCGCGCAGGCGATCACCTACCGCGACCTCCACGGCCGCGTCTGCCGCTTCGCCAACGTCCTGAAGGCGCTGGGCGTCACGCGCGGCGACCGCGTCGTCCTCTACCTGCCGATGATCCCCGAGGCGGCGGTCGCGATGCTCGCCTGCGCCCGCATCGGGGCGATCCACTCGGTCGTGTTCGCGGGCTTCTCGCCCGACGCGCTCGCCAACCGGGTCGACGACTGCGGCGCCAAGGTCGTGGTCACCGCCGACGGGGCGCCGCGCGGCGGCCGCGTCACCAACCTCAAGGACAACGTCAACAGGGCGCTGAACCACGCCGCCGTCGACCCGCAGGTCCTCGTGGTGAAGCGCACCGGGCAGCAGGTCGCCTGGTACGAGGGGCGCGACCACTGGCTCCACGAGATGGAGGCCACCGTCCCCGCCGACTGCCCGCCGGAGGAGATCGGCGCCGAGGACCCCCTCTTCATCCTCTATACCTCCGGCTCGACAGGCAAACCGAAGGGCGTGGTGCACACCTCGGGCGGCTACCTCGTCTGGGCCTCGATCACCCACGAGACCGTCTTCGACTACCGGCAGGGCGACGTCTTCTGGTGCACGGCGGACGTCGGCTGGGTCACCGGGCACAGCTACATCGTCTACGGCCCGCTCGCCAACGGCGCGACGACGCTGATGTTCGAGGGCGTGCCGACCTATCCGGACGCCGGCCGCTTCTGGGCCGTGTGCGAGAAGCACGGGGTCAACCAGTTCTACACCGCGCCGACCGCGATCCGCGCGCTGATGGGCCAGGGCGAGGAGATCGTCGCCAAGTACGACCTCTCCAGCCTCAGGATCCTCGGCACCGTCGGCGAACCGATCAACCCGGAGGCCTGGAACTGGTACGACCGGGTCATCGGCACGGGTCGCTGCCCGATCGTCGACACCTGGTGGCAGACCGAGACCGGCGGCCACCTCATCACCCCCATCCCGGGCCAGATCGAGACCAAGCCGGGAAGCGCGACCCTGCCCTTCTACGGCGTCAGGCCGGTGGTGCTGGAGCCGTCGACCGGCGCGCTCGTCGAAGGGAACCCGGCCGAGGGCGTCCTGTGCATCGCCGACAGCTGGCCGGGCCAGATGCGCACCGTCTGGGGCGACCACCAGCGCTTCATGGACACCTACTTCCAGCAGTACCCCGGCACCTACTTCACCGGCGACGGCTGCCGGCGAGACGAGGACGGCTACTACTGGATCACCGGCCGCGTCGACGATGTCATCAACGTCTCCGGCCACCGCATGGGGACGGCGGAGGTGGAGAGCGCCCTCGTCGCGCACGAGAAGGTGGCGGAGGCCGCCGTCGTCGGCTTCCCGCACCCGATCAAGGGTCAGGGCATCTACGCCTACGTGACCCTGATGCAGGGGGTCGAGCCGACCGACGCGCTGCGCAAGGAGCTCTCCGACTTCGTGCGCGCGGAGATCGGCCCCATCGCCAAACCCGACCTCATCCAGTGGGCGCCGGGCCTGCCGAAGACGCGCTCCGGCAAGATCATGCGCCGGATCCTGCGCAAGATCGCCGAGGATGCGCCGGGCGAGCTCGGCGACACGTCGACACTCGCCGACCCCGCGGTCGTCGACGACCTCGTGTCCCACCGCATGAACCGCGGCTGACGGCCGGCGGTCCCCCGCCAGCCCCCGAACCGAACAACAACGCGCAAGAATCAAGGAGGACGGCCGATGGCCGAAACAACCCATTCGTCTACCCTGACGTCAGAAGGCGAGGCCTACTGGAAGGCGAACCTGCGGCTCATCGTCGGCTGCCTGATCGTCTGGGGCCTCGTCAGCTTCGGCTTCGGCATCCTTCTGCGCCCGCTCCTGTCGGGGATCGCGGTCGGCGGCACGGACCTCGGCTTCTGGTTCGCCCAGCAGGGATCGATCCTCGTCTTCCTCGTGCTGATCTTCTTCTACGCGATCCGCATGAACAGCCTCGACCGCCACTTCGGCGTCGACGAGGAGTGATGCCGTGGACCAATATACGCTCAATCTCCTGATCGTCGGCGCGACCTTCGCGCTCTACATCGGCATCGCCATCTGGGCCCGCGCCGGGTCCACGTCGGAGTTCTACGCCGCCGGCCGCGGCGTCCACCCGGTCACCAACGGCATGGCGACGGCGGCGGACTGGATGTCGGCCGCCTCGTTCATCTCGATGGCCGGGCTGATCGCCTTCGCCGGCTACTCCGCCTCCGCCTACCTGATGGGCTGGACCGGCGGGTACGTCCTCCTCGCGCTGCTGCTCGCGCCGTACCTGCGCAAGTTCGGCAAGTTCACCGTGCCGGAGTTCATCGGCGACCGGTTCTACAGCCGCACGGCGCGCCTCGTCGCCGTGGTGTGCCTCATCGTCGCCTCCGTCACCTACGTCATCGGCCAGATGACCGGCGTCGGCGTCGCCTTCTCGCGCTTCCTCGAGGTCGACGCGTCGACGGGCCTCTTCATCGGCGCGGCGATCGTCTTCATGTACGCGGTGCTGGGCGGCATGAAGGGCATCACCTACACCCAGGTCGCGCAGTACATCGTGCTGATCACCGCCTACACCATCCCGGCGGTCTTCATCTCGCTTCAGCTCACCGGCAACCCGATCCCGGGCCTCGGGCTGTTCTCGAACGACATCGCCTCCAACGAGCCGCTGCTGTCGCGCCTCAACGAGGTCATCCAGGAGCTCGGCTTCGCGGCCTACACCCGGCAGGACGGCTCCCCCGCCGCGGTCATCAACATGACCCTCTTCACGCTGTCGCTGATGATCGGCACCGCCGGGCTGCCGCACGTGATCATCCGCTTCTTCACCGTGCCGCGCGTGGCGGATGCGCGCTGGTCGGCGGGCTGGGCGCTGGTTTTCATCGCGCTCCTCTACGTCACCGCCCCCGCGGTCGGCGCGATGGCCCGCCTCAACATCGTCGACACCATCTACCCGAACGGCACCGCCGAGGCGCCGATCGCCGGCGACGCCCGGCCGGACTGGATGAAGAACTGGGAGGTCACGGGGCTGCTGAACTGGGACGACAAGAACCAGGACGGCCTCATCCAGTACTATAACGACAAGTCGGAAGGCTTCGCGGCGACCGCCGAGCAGCGTGGCTGGAAGGGCAACGAGCTCGCGGTCAACAACGACATCCTGGTGCTTGCCAACCCCGAGATCGCGCATCTGCCGGGCTGGGTGATCGCGCTCGTCGCGGCGGGCGGCCTCGCGGCGGCCCTGTCGACGGCGGCCGGTCTCCTCCTCGCCATATCCTCGGCGATCAGCCACGACGTCGTGAAGGCGACGATCAACCCCAACATCTCCGAACGCGGCGAACTCCTCGCGGCACGCATCTCGATGGCCGTGGCGATCGCCGTCGCCACCTACCTCGGCCTCCACCCTCCGGGCTTCGCGGCGCAGACGGTGGCCCTCGCCTTCGGCCTCGCCGCGGCGACGATCTTCCCGGCGCTGATGATGGGCATCTTCTCCAAGCGCATCAACGACCGCGGCGCCGTCGCGGGGATGCTGGCCGGCCTCCTCTTCACGGTCGTCTACATCTTCATGCACAAGGGCTGGTTCTTCCTGCCGGGCACCAACCAGTTCCCGGACACCATCCAGGGCTCGCTCTTGGGCATCCAGTCGACCGCGATCGGTGCCGTCGGCGCGGTGATCAACTTCGCCGTCGCCTACTTCGTGGCCGCGCGCACGGCCGACACGCCGCAGCACATCAAGGACCTCGTCGAGAGCGTCCGCGTGCCGCGCGGCGCCGGGGCGGCCTCCGCCCACTGACCGGGGACCGGGGGCGTACCGTCCCCGGCCCACACTCTCTCCGGGCGGGCCCCGTCCCGCCCGGATCCAACGCACGGTCGGGTCATGAACACCGCCGAATTCCTTGCCACGATCCCCCCATGGGCCGCCATGCCCCCCGCCGAGCTCGACGTCATCGCGGCGAGCTTCGTGGAGCGCGTGGTACCCTCGGCGACGCCGGTCTTCCGCGCCGGCAGCCCCGCCGAGGGGCTCTTCGTCATCGTCTCCGGCCAGGTCCAGATCATCGATTCCACCGGGTCCGGCGAAACGCTGGCCCTCCTCGGCCCCCGCAACACCTTCGGCGAGCGGGGCCTCATCGGCGACGGAACGGCGCAGGTCTCGGCGATCGCCATCACCGACGCCACCCTCCTCATGCTGCCGGCGCCCCGCTTCATGGCGCTGGTCGACAAGGAGGGAACGCTCCACGACTTCTTCGCGCGCCGCCGGCCGGCCCGGCCCGCCGTCAAGAGCCTCGCCGAGACGCGCGTCGCGGCGCTGATGTCCACCGACCCGCTCACCATCGCGCCCGCGACCCCGATCGCCGACGCCGCGAGGATGCTGCGCGACCGCAAGATCTCGAGCGTCCTCGTCACCGAGAACGGCTCGATCCTCGGCATCGTCACGGTGCGCGACATGACCGGCCGCGTCGTCGCCGCCGAGCTCGACCCGCGCCGCCCCGTCGCCGAGATCATGACGACGGAGCCGCTGACCCTCCCCGCCGATGCGCTGGGCAGCGACGTCCTCCACGCCATGGTCGAGCGGCAGATCAGCCACGTGCCGATCGTCGGACCCGCCGGGGTCGCCGGCATCGTCACCAAGACGGACCTGACGCGCTTCCAGGCGGAGACCTCCGCCGACCTCATCGGCGACCTCGCGGCCGCGTGCGACGTCCCCGCCATGAAGGCGGTGACGGCGCGCATCCCGAAGCTTCTGGCGCAGCTCGTCGGCGCGGGGAACCGGCACGAGGTCGTCACGCGCCTCATCACCGACATCGCCGACGCCGTCACCCGCCGCCTGCTGCGGCTCGCCGAGGGCGAACTCGGCGCACCCCCGGTTCCCTACCTCTGGCTCGCCTGCGGCAGCCAGGGCCGGCGCGAGCAGACCGGCGTCTCCGACCAGGACAACTGCCTCATCCTCGACGACGCTGCGACGAAGGACGACGACGCCTACTTCGCCGCCCTCGCCCGGTTCGTCGCCGACGGCCTCGACGCTTGCGGCTACGTCTACTGCCCCGGCGAGATGATGGCGACGAACCCGCGCTGGCGTCAGCCGGTCGCGGTCTGGCGCCGCTATTTCACTGGCTGGATCGACAGGCCGGACCCGATGGCGCAGATGCTCGCCTCGGTGATGTTCGACCTGCGGCCGATCGGCGGCACGGCCAGCCTCCACGCGGGGCTCCAGACCGAAACGCTGGAGGCCGCGTCGAGGAATTCGATCTTCGTCGCGCACATGGTCTCCAACTCGCTGAAGCACGCACCGCCGCTGAACCTGTTGCGCGGCATCGCCACGCTGCGGTCCGGCGAGCACCGCAACGCGCTCGACATGAAGCTGAACGGCGTCGTGCCGATCGTCGACCTCGGCCGAATCTACGCCCTGCGCGGCCGCCTGACGCCGGTGAACACGCGCGCCCGGCTCGAGGCCGCGCAGGCGGCGGGCGTCATCTCCGACAAGGGCGGGCACGATCTCATCGACGCCTACGACCTCATCGCCCAGATGCGGCTCGAGCATCAGGCGCGGCAGGTTCGCGAGGGCGAGCGGCCGGACAATTTCATGCGACCCGCCGTCCTGAGCGAGTTCGAGCGCAGCCACCTTCGCAACGCCTTCGTCGTGGTGCGACAGATGCAAGCCGCCGCCACGCAAGGCCGGGGCGTCCTGTAAACATGCGCTAGCAAGGCCCCGGGACCGGGGTCGGTCGCCGGCACCGCCATCCGCGGCCGGCTGGGAGGTCTGGGATGTTGTTCGAGTTGATCGCCGTCGTGTCGGCCGGCTTTCTGGGAGGCGGCGCCGCCCTCATGCTGCGGCGAACCGTCAGGACCCTGCCGCGCTGGCTGGTCCCCGTCGCCGCCGGCAGCGCCATGCTGATCGTCGCGGTCTCGCTCGAATATTCCTGGTTCGGCCGGACGACGGACGACCTTCCCTCAGGCGTCGACGTCGCCCTCACCCACGAGGTGCGGGCGCCCTGGCGGCCGTGGACCTACGCCGTCCCGTACGTCGACCGCTTCATCGCCGTCGACCGGGGCTCGATCAGGACGCACGACAAGGTGCCGGACCAGCGCCTCGCGGACCTGATCGTCTTCGCCCGCTGGCAGGCCCCCACGCGCGTGCGCGCCGTGTTCGACTGCGCGACCGGCCGCCGCGCGGACCTGACCGCCGGCGTCCGGCTCGCGGAGGACGGCACCCTCGAAGGCGCCACCTGGTACGAGAGCGGGCGCGACAACCCGGTCGTGAAGAGCGTCTGCACATGACGTCCGGCCCGCGCCTTTCCCTCAGGCTCCGCATGGCGCTGTTGTTCGCCGCGCTCGCGGGCGTGTCCCTCCTGTCGGTGGGGCTCGGTGGGGTCCTCGCCGTGCGCGAGGGGGTCGCGCCGGCCGCGCTGATCGGCCCGGCCGCGGTCGCGGCCTTCGGCATCCTCGTGTCGTCGGCACTGATCGCGCTCCTCTTCGACGAGAACGTCGCCCGTCCCATCGGCGCCCTGGCCGCCGCCCTCCGGGCACACGCCCATGGCAGGCTGAGCGTTCCGCTCAAGGTGAGCAGCGCCCGGTACCTCGCCGACCTCGCCCCCGCCGCAGCGGCTCTGTGCGAGCGCCTTTCGACGGCGCACCAGGGGGCCGCGGAGCGCCTCGCCGAGGCAACGGCGGAACTCAAGGCCGAGAAGGCCCGGCTCTCGGAGATCCTGTCCGAGATCCCGATCGCGGTGATGGCCGTCGACCACAACCACCGCATCACCCTCTACGACCGCCAGACCGTCCATGCCCTCGGCGGGGTGGCGTCGCTCGGTCTCGGCCGCTCGGTCTTCCGCTACTTCGAGGAGACTGCTCTGCGCACGGCGGTCGAGACATTGAAGGCGCAGGCCGGCGCGCCGCTGCAGATCGACCTCCCGACGGCCGACGGTGCCGGAACGCTCCCCGCCCGGCTGCGCCTGACCGGGCGCGGCGGCGGCTACATCATCTCGATGGACGTCGAGCCGGAGGTGGTCGCCGAGCGCCCGCTGGTGTTCGACTTCGCGCTCATCGACTGCACCGTCCAGGGCGTCGATCCGTCGATCGCCCTCTCGGCCCTGCCCTACGTGGTGTTCGACACCGAGACGACCGGCCTCGACCCGAAGCGCGACAGCCTTGTGCAGATCGGTGCGGTCCGCGTCCTCAACGGCCGCATGCTGGAGGGCGAGGCGTTCGAGACGCTGGTCAACCCGTGCCGGCCGATCCCCGCCTCCGCGACCCGCGTCCACGGGATTACCGCAGAGATGGTGGCGAGCGCGCCGGAGCCCGCTCCGGCCGTCGCCGCCTTCCACCGCTTCGCCCGCGCCGAGACGCTGGTGGCCCACAACGCCCCGTTCGACCTCGCCATCCTGGCGCGCCACGCCGACGGGATCGCCTTCGACGAGCCGGTGCTCGACACGGTGCTGCTGTCGGCGGCGTTGTTCGGCGCCGCGGAGGCGCACACTCTGGACGCCATTGCCGAACGCCTCGGCGTTACCATCGACGCCGCCGCCCGCCACACCGCGATGGGCGACGCGGTCGCGACGGCGCAGGTCCTCCTCCACATGATCCCGATGCTGGAAGCGGCGGGGATCAGGACCCTCGGCGACGCGCAGGCGGCGATGCGCCGCCATCAGCGCCTGATGCCGCAGGCCGGCACGCTCTTCGCGCCCCCGCAGCGCCCCTGACACCGGCCGGGCCGGCGCCTGATCGATGTGGCGTCGCTCGGGGCGACCTAAGGCGCGCCCGGCGCGGCGTTCGGGATCATCACCCGGCCGTCCGGCGACGGGATGACGAGCGACGGGGCGCCCGCGCGCCTTTGCTGGAGCGCGCCGGTGCGCGGCCCTTCTCGGTATCGGCGACGGGGCCGCGCCCGGCATGGTGCATGATCCAGTCGGCGATCTTCGGCCAGGACTGCGCGTGCGCCTTCTGGCCGACGAGGATGGCGAGGTGCTGCAAGCCGACGCCGACCTCGGCCGGATGCTCGAGAATGTCGGTCTCGACACCGGTCATCCGGGCGAAGAACGGCTCGACCGACAGGCGCGGGCCGATCTCGTCGACGTCGTTCACCACGGCGAGCACCGGAACCTGAAGATCCTCCGGCCCCAGCGTCCGCCCGTCCAGCTC
Source organism: Acuticoccus sediminis (assembly GCF_003258595.1). NCBI lineage: Bacteria > Pseudomonadati > Pseudomonadota > Alphaproteobacteria > Hyphomicrobiales > Amorphaceae > Acuticoccus > Acuticoccus sediminis. The sequence continues at coordinate 252,476 of NZ_QHHQ01000008.1, read as the reverse complement.
GAGCTGGCCTTCCAGGAACTGGTTCTTGCGGTAGAGCCAGTCGACGATCTGGTGAACCAGCTTCCCCGGCAGCGGCACCTCGTCGAGCGCCCACCGCTCCACCCGGACGTGCGTGTCGAACGCCACCGGGTCGGCCAGACTGAAGACGCCGTCCATCCAGCGCGGCCACACGAATGTCCCCGGCGACAGGAGCGCGCAGGACTGGGAGAGCTGTGCCCCCGGCACCGGCAGCTCCTGCGAGATCCCGTGCCCGTTGGCGACGACGACGTCGCGGAAGGGGCTCGACCCGGGCGTGAAGCTGAGCGGCGCGCCGAGCAGGACGAGACCGCGTGCGATCTCCGGCCGCAGCGTGCAGGCGATGCCCGACAGCGTGCCGCCGAGCGAGTGGCCGAGGACGAGCGGCGCCGCCCCGCCATGCATCGCCGCGATGCCTTCTGCCGCAGTGGCGATCGACCTGGCGTAGGCCTCGATCCCGGCGCCCCCGTCGCCTGGCCCCGGTGCCTGCCACTCGATGAGGTAGACATCGAACTGGCGGGCAAGGCAGAAGCGGATGGCACTGACACTCGGCGACAGGTCCCAGATGTACGGCCGCTTGATCGGCGCCGGCACCATCAGCAGCGGCGTCCCGCCGGTCGGCCCCGCGTAGTGCCGCAGTCGCCATGTCGGATGCGTCGAGACGATCCTGTAGGCGCATTCGCGGGCGCCGAAGCCGAAGGCGTCCAGCGTTCGGGCCTGCATCGCGCGCCATTGGTCCATCGCCGTGAGCTGCGCCGTGCGCAGCGTCGTCAGGACGGACGGATCGGTTGGAGGCGAATGGGACATCGGCGTATCACCCAAAGTCGCCGGCCGGCTCCGAGCAGCGCCGCGGAACGGGCCCAGAAGATTCGACGATCCCCATCACCGCGCCCGCCGTGCCGCGAGCCCGGAGCTGGTTGCGGGATCGACCGCATCCTGAACTTGCAGGTTGATCGATTGCAACACCGATTTGCGAAGAATCGTTCGGGGTGGAGACCGAAACGGCATCTCGGCGGCCCGGCGCGGGACAGGGTCGAAACTCACCTGCGCGGGCGGCATCGACGGAGCCCCGAAAACCCGCGCCCGGAAGGCGCCGGCTCCGGCCCGTTCCGCCCCGGAACCGGCGGGTCGGTTCCCTCTGCGGCGGCCCCCGCGGGATTTGATAATTCGCAAACACCGCCTCGGCGGCCCGCGTAGCCTCCGGCGCGAAGACGCACCAGGGCGGTGCGCCAATTCGAGGGCGACTTGCCATGAATCTCCCATTCCTGAAGAAGCATCCCGACATGGCTCCGGCTGACCCCAACCCGTTCGTGTCCCTCCAGCGCGAGGTCGAGCGGGTCTTCTCCGACTTCTCCCGGGGTTGGCCGACCGTTTCCTTCGACTGGCCCCATGCCGCGCTCCCGCGCATGGATATCGTCGAGAAGGACGGCTACATCATCATGACCGCCGAGCTTCCGGGCCTCGAAGAGAAAGACGTCGACATCGAGGTCAACCAGAACATCCTGACCATCAAGGGTGAGAAGAAGACCGAGCGCGAAGAAAAACAGGACAACAACTGCTACCTCTCGGAGCGGACGTTCGGATCGTTCGCCCGGGCGATCGAGCTTCCGGAGGGCGTGAAGGCCGACGACGTGAAGGCGTCGATGGCGAAGGGCGTCCTGACGATCACCGTTCCCAAGCCGACCGAGCCCCGCAAGCCCGAGGCGAAGAAGATCGCGATCCAGGCCCAGTCCTGAGGCCGAACGGGCGCGGGGACGCCCCGCGCCGCTGTCCATCGCGGCAGAGCGCGCCGGCGCGGGATCCCGCCGGCGCCGGGCGAGGCTCCGCCTGCGGTGCGGCACTTTCGCCCCGGCAACCCATAAGTTCCCCATTATTGACGACGCTCAAATCGCGCCCGGCCGGGAGCTGGTAGCGGTCGGGTTCCATGTGAACGGCACAAGGACCCATCGACCATGGCGCAGAAGATGAAAGCCGCGGTGTTCGTCGAACCCGGCCGCATCGTCCTCGACGAGAAGCCCCTGCCCGACGTCGGCCCGCTGGACGCTCTGGTGAAGGTCACGACCACGACGATCTGCGGCACGGACGTGCACATCCTGAAGGGCGAGTATCCTGTCGCGAGGGGCCTCACCATCGGCCACGAGCCGGTCGGCGTCATCGAGAAGCTCGGCTCGGCGGTTCAGGGCTACGCGGAGGGCCAGCGCGTCATCGCCGGGGCGATCACCCCGTCCGGCACGAGCTCGGCCTGCCTCTGCGGCTGCCACTCGCAGGACGGCGGGCCGACGGGACACGGCTTCAAGGCCCTCGGCGGCTGGCGCTTCGGCAACACAATCGACGGCGCTCAGGCCGAGTACATCCTCGTCCCCGACGCGATGGCCAACCTCGCCCCGATCCCCGACGGGCTCGACGACGAGCAGGTCCTGATGTGCCCCGACATCATGTCCACCGGCTTCTCCGGCGCGGAGTCCGGCGCGGTGAAGATCGGCGACACGGTGGCCGTGTTCGCCCAGGGGCCGATCGGCCTCTGCGCCACCGCCGGCGCGCGCCTGATGGGCGCGACGACGATCTTCGGCGTTGAGACCGTGCCGGCGCGCATGGACATCGCCCGCCGCATGGGCGCCGACCATATCGTCGACTTCCGCGCCGTCGACCCGGTGGAGGAGATCATGCGGCTGACCGACGGGCGCGGCGTCGACGTCGCGATCGAGGCGCTGGGCACGCAGGCGACCTTCGAGGCGGCGCTGCGGGTCATCCGCCCCGGCGGCACCCTCTCCTCCCTCGGCGTCTATTCGAGCGACCTGAGGCTGCCGCTCGACGCCTTCGCCGCTGGCCTCGGCGACCACACCATCCGCACCACGCTGTGCCCCGGCGGCAAGGAGCGCATGCGCCGGCTGATGTCGGTGATCGCCTCGGGCCGGCTCGACACGCGCCCGCTCGTCACCCACCGCTTCGCGCTCGACGACATCGAGGCGGCCTACGACCTCTTCTCGCACCAGCGGGACGGCGTCCTGAAGGTGGCGATCACGCCCTGATCGGCCCCGCCCGGCCGCCAGCCCCGGCGGCCGGTCCCGTCAGTGGCTCATCAGCAGCGGGAGCTCGCAGTTCCGCAGCATGTGCTGCGAGAATCCGCCGATGACCATCTCCCGGAAGACGCTGTGGCCGTAGGCGCCCATGACGAGTCCGGCGCACTTCAGCTCGCGGGCTCGGTCGAGGACGGCCTCGGCCGCCGACCGGTGCTCCATCTCGACGACCTCGAGCGACGCGTTGACGCCGTGCGCGTCCAGATAGACGAGCGCGGTCGTGTCGCCGCTGGTCGCGCCGGTGTGCCGGTGCCCCTCGGCCTTCAGCAACACGACGTCGCGCGCATGGCGCATCACCGGAATGGCGCCGACGAGCGCGCGCACCACCTGCGGCCCCCCGTTCCAGGCCACGGCCAGGCGCTCCCCGTCGAACTGCGGGGTGGCACCGTCGTCACGCGGCCGCACGATGAGGGCCGGCCGCCCGCTCGAGAACAGCGCCATCTCGGCGACACTGCTCTCCAGCCCGTCGCCCTGCGCCTTGCCCCCGAGGACCAAGAGATCGCAGAGCGACAGCTCCCGCAGCAGGTCCGCCGCGATGGTCGAGTGGACCGGGACGAACGAGGCGTGGGGCAAGGTCTTGCCCTCGCCGTCGAGCGGCAGGTCGAGCCGCTGGCACACCTCCTTGGCGCGGCTGTGCGCGTTCGCCTCCTGCTGGAACTGCTGGCGGTTGATCGCCTCGATCCAGGTGTCGTCGGACAGGAGATATCCGCCGCGTCCGCCACCGTAGACGAGAAACGGGAAGTGCGCATGGACGACGCGCAGGTGCGCGCTCCGCGCCTTGGCGATCGCGATCGCCGTCTCCAACGCCGCGACATCGGGATCCGTCCCGTCGAACAGACAGATGATGGACTTCAGCGCCATGGCGCGTCCTCCCTGAACTATTTTGTCTTGGTCGCTCCTTCCCATTTGAGCGCACATGCCGGCTGCGCCCATTGAGTTAAATCAACGCGGCGTCGACGCGAATGCAGGCGGCCACGCCGCGCCCGCACGGTCCGGGCGTTCCCTTGCATGGAAAGCACCGGAGACGCGATGACCCGTCCCGGCAGGGCGCTGCGGCCGTATCAGACCTCGGCGGAACGCATGATGACGAAGTCGCCCGAGCTCTGGGTGTGGTCGCCGGTCGGCAGGTCGGTGACGACGAGCGTCGAGCCGGGGCGCAGACCGCCCAGGATCTCGACCGCCTCGGCCCAGTTCTCGATCGTCACCCGCGACAGCGCCTCGCCGGCCGTGTCCCCGCCGTCGACCGCCTGGATCGGGTGGGTGAGCCACTGCGCCCCCGCTCCGTCCGGGTCGGCGGCCATCAGCTTGTAGACGTGGTTGCCGAGCGGGCGCTCCGGATCCTTGATGCGCACCGGCGACGACCAGACCTCGATGCCGTCCATGAACATCATTGCCGCCTTGTCGGCGCCCGAGATGAGGATCGAGACGACGTCGTGCGTCTGCGTGGTCGCGTCGACGGGGTGGTGGGACTTCTTCGCCGCGGCGACGATGGCCGCATTCGCCTCGGCCTCCGCCTCCGGCGGGAGCATCAGGCCGGCGTGGTAGACGGCCTCGGGTTCGCTCGCCTCGTCGGCGATGATCACGGGAATGCCGAGGTGCGTGATTCCGAAGATCAGCTCGGAGAACTGCTTCGGCAGGCGCACGCAGCCGTGCGAGGCCGGATAGCCGGGAAGGTTCCCCGCGTGCAGCGCGATACCGCCCCAGGTGAGGCGCTGCATGTTCGGCATCGGCGCGTTGTTGTAGGTCGAGGAGTGGTGGTCGCGGTCCTTCTGGAGGATCAGGAAGACCCCCGTCGGCGTGTCGTGCCCCGGCTTGCCGGTGGAGCAGGTGGAGACGCCGATCTCGATCCCGTTGCGGTAGACGTGGACGAGCTGCTCGCTCAGCGAGACGATGATGATGACCGGCCCCTCCGGCGACAGCTCCGGGTGCCAGACGAAGCTGCCGGGCGCCAGCGCGCCGCTGTCGATGTTCGCGCTGAGCGGCGCCTCCCTCGGCATCGGCACCTGTGCGATGACGGTCTCCGTCGCCGCCACGGTGGCGAGCAGTCCGGCCAGCGTCTGTCGTCGCGAAAGCATCAAGGCGTTCCCCCGGGTTTCCCGCTCCACATTACTGAGCGGGACCACCGGGAGAAGTCTTTCGCGCCGGGCCGTCAGGGTTTTCCGCCACCATGTGGAGGTATCGTTACAGGTTTTCCTGCAACGAGGTCCGAAAGCCGATCGCCGGGGCGCCCTACCCGGCGGTCTTCGGCGGCTGCGGCACCGCCTGGATCTTCTCGGGTTTGGCGAGCCACTCGCGCCCGCGCAGCATCGCCTTCCAGTAGATCGGCGGGAGCATCCGCTCCTTGAGGAGCCAGGCGAGACGGCTCGGTTTCGTCCCGTCGATGAGCCAGCGCGGGAAGCTCGGCTTCAGCGCGCCGCCGTAGCCGAACTCGGCCAGCACGATCTTGCCGCGCTCGACGGTGAGCGGACAGGAGCCGTACCCGTCGTACTGCGCCGCCGGCGAACGGGACTGGATGTCGGCGATGACGTTCTCCGCCACCACCGGCGCCTGCTTGCGCGCGGCGGCCGCCGTCTTGGCGTTCGGCGCGTTCATCACGTCGCCGAGCGACCAGATGTTGTCGTACGTCCTGTGGCGCAGCGTCGCCTGGTCGACGTCGACCCAGCCGGCGGCGTCGGCGAGCGGCGAGACGCGGATGAAGTCCGGCGCGGTCTGCGGCGGGCAGACGTGCAGGAAGTCGAAGTCCATCGTGACGGTCTTCGCCTCCGTCTCCGGTGCCTTCACCTCGAAGGTCGCCTGGCGCGCCGGCCCGTCGACCGCGACGAGGTTGTGGAAGAAGTCCAGCGACGCGTGATAGGCCGACACGTAGGTCATCAGCGCCGGCACATAGTCCTTCACGCCGAAGAGCACGCCGCCCGCGTTGCAAAAGTGGATGTCGATGTCGTCCAGAACGCCGCGCCGGTTCCAGGCGTCCGCGGAGAGATACATCGCCTTCTGCGGCGCGCCGGCGCATTTGATCGGCATCGGGGGCTGCGTGAAGATCGCCCGGCCACGCTGGAGCGACTGGACGAGCTGCCACGTGTAGGGGGCGAGATCGTACCGGTAGTTGGAGGTGACGCCGTTGCGCCCGAGCGTCTCCTCCAGCCCCTTCACCCTGCCCCAGTCGAGCTTCAGGCCCGGGCAGACCACGAGGCGCCCGTACTTCACCACCCGGCAGCCGTCGAGGATCACCGCGTCGTCCTTCGGCTCGAACGCGGCGACGGCGGCCTTGATCCACGTGACGCCGTCCGGGATCAGCGACCCCATGGTCCGCGCGGTGATCTGCGGCTCGAACACGCCGCCGCCGACCATCGTCCAGCCGGGCTGGTAGTAGTGGATGTCGGCCGGATCGATGACCGCGATCGAATGGCTCTCGCTGCGCGCCCTGAGGCTGGCGGCGACCGCGATCCCCGCCGCCCCCGCGCCGACGATGAGGATGTCGTAGCGCGCATCAGCCACGTCCGTCGGCGTGCGGCCGCCGTTGGCGATCCGGCGGGCGACGCCGTTCATGTCGTAGCCGGCGGCCTTCGCGGCGGCGAGGATCTGCGGCAGCGGCCGGCGCCCGGCCTGGCTCAGCGACCAGAGCGTCGCGGAGCGCGTGCCCGAGCGGCAGTAGGCGAGCACGGGGCCGGGAAGCTCGCCCAGCGCCAGGGCGAAGTCGTCCGCATCGCCATCGAGCACGATCCCCGAGGCGATCGGGAGATACCGCGTGGCGAGCCCCACGGCCTTCGCCGCGGCCTCGATCTCGTCGAACGTCGGCTGGTCGGCGCCCTCGCCGTCCGGCCGGTTGCAGATGATGGCCCGGAACCCGAGGCGCTTCAGCTCGGCAACGTCGGCCGCGGTGATCTGCGGGCTGACGCTGAGGCGGTCGTCGATCCGTCTTGGATCCATGGTGTCTCCTTCCCGCGTACTCTGGCGGGGACCGTGTCGGGCCCCTCGGCTGATGGACGGTGCTGGCGGTCCGTCAGAGCGTGTTGACAGGCACCTTCAGGAAGTGGCGCCCGCTCTCGTCCGCCGGCGGCAGCTCGCCGGCGCGCATGTTGACCTGCAGCGACGGAATGATGAGCCGCGGCATGTCGAGCTGCGCGTCGCGCGCGTTGCGCATCCGGATGAACTCGTCCCGCGTCCTGCCGCAGCCGACGTGGATGTTGTGCGCCTTCTCGTCCGCGACCGTGGTCTCCCAGCGGATGTCGCGCCCGTTGGGCCCGTAGTCGTGACACATGAAGAGCCGCGTCGCGTCCGGCAGGGACAGGACCTTCTGGATGGAATCGTAGAGCGTACCCGCGTCGCCGCCGGGAAAGTCGGCGCGGGCGGAGCCGCCGTCCGGCATGAACAACGTGTCGCCGACGAAGGCCGCGTCGCCCATCACGTGCGTCATGCAGGCGGGCGTATGACCCGGCGTATGGATCGCGAGGCACTCCATACCGCCGACCGTGTAGGTGTCGCCGTCGTCGAACAGGCGGTCGAACTGCGAGCCGTCGCGCTGGAACTCGGTGCCCTCGTTGAAGATCTTGCCGAAGGTGTCCTGCACGATGACGATGTTCTTGCCGATGCCGAGCTTACCGCCGAGCCGACCCTGGATGTACGGCGCGGCGGACAGGTGGTCGGCATGGACGTGCGTCTCGATCAGCCACTCCACCGCGAGGCCGTGCTCGCGGACGAACGCGATGATCCCGTCGGCGTGGCCGTAGGAGATGCGGCCGGCCGCGTAGTCGATGTCCATCACGCTGTCGACGACGGCGCACGCATTCGACGCCGGGTCCCTGACGACGTAGCTGATGGTGTTGGTCGCCGGGTCGAAGAAGCCGGTGACCTCCGGCCTGACCTCGGGGTGAGTGACGTAGCCCATGTCTCGCTCCCTAGTCCCGTTGCGGGGTTTCATGTCGCGGCGCCGCGACCGCCACGGCCGGAACCGTGCTCAGCGCGTCCGGCAGGTCCTGATGCCGAACGGCAGGTAGGCCGGGCAGAAGGCGGCGACGGCCGTCAGGACGAGGACGGTCCCGACGCCGAGGGCGACGTAGTGCGGCCATCCCGCCAGCAGCGGCGCCGCCGTGAATGCGGCGATCAGGAGTGCGATGCCCGCCACCGCGCGGATCAGCCGGTCGACCGGCCCGACGTTCTTCATGGTGCGACCCTCCATTTCGAGGCCCTTGAAGGCGCCTCGTGATCGCACGCGCGCGGGCGGCCGTCGGTGACTAAGTCACAGAGCGCGTCAGTCGGCGCCGGACTGGGATAGCCGCGCGAGGCCGGGCCGGTCGAGGATCCGCACCATGCCGCGCGACTGCTCGATCCACCCGCGCCGCTGGAACTCGGCGAGCGTGCGCGTGACGACCTCGCGCGCGGTGCCGAGCTCGAACGCCAGGGTCTGGTGCGTCGCGCGCACCAGACCGTCCTGCGCCAGCTCGAGGAGGCGCGCGGCGAGACGCACGTCCTTGCGCTGGAAGACGATGTGGTCGATCAGCGTGAAGAGGTCGGTGATCCGCCGCGAATACGCCCGGAAGACGAACTCGCGGAATTCGGCCGAGCGCGCCGCGAGGTCGTCGAACGTCCGCCGGGGGATCGCGACGGCGACGACGTCCGTCTCGGCGATCCCTTCCGCCGAGTACTCCTCGAAGGCGAGCATGCAGGCGGTCGTCAGGACGCACGTCTCGCCCGCGTGGACACGGTAGAGGAGGATCTCGCGGCCGTTCTCCGAGCGCTGCTGCACGCGCACCGTCCCCTCGATCAGGAGGAGGAGGTTGTCGACCGACTGGCCCGGGTGGAAGACCTCGGCGCCCGCGGGTGCGTGCATCACCCTGGCCCCCCGGACCAGGGTGTCGCGGAGGTCCGCCGGCAGCCGGTTGAGCTCGTCGAATCCGTCGATCCATGAGGCGTCGGCCATTCTCTCCCCTCCCCGATGCCGCGGGGCATGCCTGCCCTCTTCCTCGCCCCGCGAATTCGGTGGCTAACAGGATTTCCACCCGGCGACACCGATCCATCGCAAGGCGACGACAATCTTTCGCGCCGGCGCCCGGACGGCCGCGCGGCCCGCCTGCGGCGGCCGATGCGGTGCCAAAGCGCCACCCCGGCGCGGGGGGCGATGACCTTTTCGTCCGCATTGTCCGCATATTGTAACAAAGTCTGAACGGCACGTGGTACGGTGGGGTGCGACGGCGGGTTCCTTCCCGGCGAACGGCCCTATGTTCCGAAGGAATGGCACTCCGTCGCGGGGCGCCGGCCGCCCGTTCCGCTCACACACCGTCTACAAGGACCCCCGACCTTGGCGCTCCAACTCCCGTTGCGGTCCTCCGTTCTGGGTCGCCGGCCCCAGCTCGCGATCCTCCTCGTCCTCATCAGCCTCGTCATGGCCGGTAACGGCATCGTCGCTCCGGTCCTGCCCCTCTACGCGATGGAATTCGGTGTCGGCGGCGCCCTCGTCGGCATGCTGATCACGCTGTTCGGCGTCGGGCGCCTCATCGCCAACGTGCCGGCGGGCATCCTCTCCGAGAAGTTCGGACGTCGGCCCTTTCTCTCGGCGGGACCGGCGCTCATCGCCGTCGGCGCCGTCGGGGCGGCGATGTCGGACACCTTCGAGATGCTGCTCTTCTGGCGTCTGGTGCAAGGCATCGGGTCGGGCATCTACATGACGACATCCGCGGCGGTGCTGGTGCAGCTCTCGACGCCCGGCAAGCGCGGCTACGTGATGGCGCTCTACCAGGGCTTCCTGCTGCTGGGCGCGGGCGTCGGCCCAGCGCTCGGCGGCTTCCTGGCGGCGCGGTTCGGCAGCGCGGCGCCGTTCTGGGGCTACGCGGTCGTGGCGACCGCGGCCCTCGTGCTGGTGCTGACCGCCTTCCGGGAGCCGGCCGAGCCGGAGCCGAACGAGGCGGACGAGAGCGGCCCGCCGATCACCATGCGCGCCTTCCTGCGCAACCGGGCCTACGTCCTCCTGTGCGCGGTGACCTTCTGGATCTTCTTCACCCGCACGGCGGCGCAGTGGCTGGCGATCCCGCTGGTCGGCAATCAGCGCTTCGGCTTGTCGGTCGACCTGATCGGCCTCGCGCTGACGGCCTCGGCGGTGGCGAACGCTGCGATGCTGCCGCTCGTCGGCCCGGCGACGACGCGCTTCGGCGCGGTGACGGTGGCCGCGCTCTCGACGTCCGTGGTCGCGACCGCGCTCCTCATCGTCGCCTTCTCCGACCAGGACGTCTTCTACTGGACGGCGCTCGTGATGATGGGGATCGGCTCCGGCTTCAACGGCCCGTCCGTCGCCGCGGCGATCGCCGACATCACGCCGTCGAACCTCTTCGGACCGGCGATGGGGACGCAGCGGGCGATTGCGGACGCCGGCTTCGTCATCGGCCCGATCCTCGTCGGCCTGGTACACGACCTCACCACCTTCGGCTACTCCGGCGCGCTCGCCGGCAACGCGGTGATGCTGGCGATGTCGGGTATGCTCCTCTGGATCGGCGTCGGCGCGGCGCAGCGCTCGCGACGGACAAGGCACGAGGAAGCCGCCTGAGGCGCGGCATCCCGCCCGGCCGAGGCACTCCAAAAGGCGTCGCGGCCCCGCGACCAGCTCCCCGTTCACACCGCCCCCTCGTGCGGCGCCCACACAATCCGGGGCGGGAGCCTGATCGTCGGAGCCGCCGTCGCGCCCCCCGAAGGGCAGTGTCCGGGACCCGGTGCAAGGGGCCGGAGGCCGGCGAAGCCGCTTGCCCTTGCGCCGGGTCCCGGACGCTGCCAGGGGGAAAGCGCGACGGCGGCTCCGGCGGTCAGGCGGGACTGATCGTTGGTGGGTCCCGAGCCCGCCGGAGGCCCCGGCCTCCCCGCAGTGGGACGAGGCTCCCGGAACGGACCGCTAGGCCCCGGCCCGCGTGGCGGCGGAGGCGCGGCTCCAGGGCGGCAATGGCAGGCCGATGAGGACGCGGAAGTAGACCGGGAAGAGCTCGAGCCGCTCCTCCAGCGACTGCGCGATCTTCAACGAATAGTAGCCGATCTGGTGATAGTAGAGCGCGCGGGCCCGGACGTCCGCCTCCGGCGCCTCGTAGCCGAGGGCGCCGAAGAGCTCGACGAGGACGTCGAGCCGGCGGGTGTCGATGCCGCGCACGACGTCCTGGACGCGGTCGTCGGTGCGCGCCCAGTCGCGGATCACCGAATCGTACTCCGGCTCGAACGTGGGATCGAACAGCCATACCTCGCAGTAGCGCACGATCTGGTCGATCGGCTCGCCGGTGCCGACGACGCGCAGGAAGGGATCGCTCGTCTCGTCCGCCCAGTCGCGCAGGAGCGCGTCGAGGAGGTCGTCCCGGTCGGCGAAGTGCCAGTAGAAGCTGCCGCGGCTGACACCCAGCGCCTCCGCGAGGCGCCCCACCTTGACCGCACCGATCCCCTGGGCCGTGGCGGCGGCGCGGGCGGCGTCGATCCAGCTCTGGCGCGACAGGGGGCTCGCCGCGCCCGGACCGGCCGGGGCCCCCACCGAGCCCTCGGCGGCCCCGCTGCCACGGCCCCCGGCCTTCACCACGTCCGGGGTGCCTTCCCGGCCAACCGTCCGCTCCCTACCCGCCCGCGCCGCGCGCGCGCTCGCCGTAGGCGGCGACGGCGCCGTCGCGGGTCAGGAAGCCGTCGTCGATGTCCTTCTCGATGTCGGCGGTGCTGCGGCCCTCCGGCGGGCCGTAGCCGCCGCCGCCGGCTTGGCGCAGCGTCAGGCGGCTGCCCGGCGGCATCACGTGGCGCCCCTGCCCGACCACCTCCTGACCGTCGATCATGTGGCTGCGCTTCGCGCCGGGCAACCCGCCGAAGAGGCCCTCTGCGGCGAAGCGCGTGCGGTTGGCCATGGAGAAGAGCACCATGTCGTTGCCGGAGGCGTTGACGAGGACCACCGTCTGTCCTGCGCCGCCGCGGAAGGTCCCGGCGCCGCCGCTGTCCGGCAGGAGCGCCTTCTCCTCCACGAGCAGGCCGCTCAACGGCTCGAACACCTCGATCGGCGTGGTTCCCATGTTGGAGGAGCCGGGCGTGGTCTGCCGCCCGTCGAGGTCCTGCAGCGCGCCGAAGCCGCCGGAGACGAAGTAGTTCGCCGCCATCTCCCGCCCGTCCGCATGGCGGCCCTGGAAGGTCATGATGTCGATGAGGCCGCTCGCCGCCATCACCCGGTCGGGAACGATCCTGGCCATCGCGTCGAAGATCAGCGGCACCACGAAATGGCCGATGGTGTGCCGGCCCGCGGACGGTGCCGGCGGCACGGCGGCGAGGATGGAGCCCACCGGGGCGACCACCTCGATCAGCGCCGTCGCCCCGTCGTTGTTGGGGATCGACGGGGTGGTGATGCACTTGATCGCATAGAGCGCCATCGCCCGCGTGTAGGGGAACGGCACGTTGATGCCGGCGCCGACGCACGGCCCCGTCCCCTCGAAGTCGATGCGCAGGCGGTCGCCCTTCTTCACGACGCGGCACCTGAGGGTGCGGATCTCGTCATAGGCCTCGACGTCGGCCTCGCTCGTGTATTCGGCGTCCGGCATCCTGAGGAGCGCCTGGCGCACCGCGTTCTCAGACTGAGCGAGGATCTCGTCAGCGAGAGCGGCCAGGCTGTCGAGGCCGTACTCGTCCATGAACTCCAGCACCTGGCGCACGACGACGGCGGTGCAGGCGAGGTTGGCGTGGATGTCGCCGGCGACCTGCTCGGGGACGCGCACGTTGAGCTTGATGAGCTCCATGAGGTCGGCGTTCAGCTCTCCCTTCACCATCAGCTTGGTGATGGGGAGGCGCAGGCCCTCGTGGTAGATCTCGCGCGCCGACACCGAGAAGCCCATGCCGCCGATATCCGGCAGGTGGGTGATGGACATGGCGTACCCGGCGAGCGCCCCGTCGCGGAAGATCGGCCGCATCACCGCGAGGTCGTACATGTGGCCGGTGCCGATGGTCGGATCGTTGGAGATCACGACGTCGCCCGGGTCCAGCGTCTCGCCCGGGAACTTCGCCAGCATGTGCGACAGTGTGATCGGCGCGGTGCCGATGAAGACCGGGATGCACTTGGTCGACTGCGCGATCATCCGCGCGTCCGCGTCGAAGATCAGCACCGAGAGGTCGAAGCCCTCCCGCACCAGGGTGGAGAACGAGGTGCGGATCAGCGCGGTCGCGCCCTCGTCGGTGATCGAGACGAGCCTCTCCCACAAGATGGAGAGGTCGACGGCGTCGAAGCCCGCGGTATCGCTCATCGGCTGCCCTCCACGGCAATGGTTGCGACGACGCTGCCGGACGGGTGGACGACTGCGACGTCCCCGGCGTCGAGCAGGATCGTCGACTCGCGCTCCTCCACAAGGCAGGGGCCGGCGAGCCGTTCGCCCGGCGCGATCCGGTAGCGGTCGTAGACCGGGCAGTCGACGAGGCCGCCGGCCGCCGGGAAGTAGGCGCGGCGGGTGCCCTTCTTCGCCCCCTCGACCGAGCCGACACCGGTGTTGCCGGCGGAGACCGGAAGCTCCGGCCGGGGCCCGATCGCCTCGACCTTGAGGGAGGCGATCTCCAGCGGCTGGTCGAGCGTGGTGTCGAACGTCGCGCGGTAGGCGGTCGCAAAGAGGTCCGGCAGCGCCGCCGGGATATCGCCGGCCGCGCGGTCGCCGGGGACCGCCACTTCGATGTCGTAGCCCTGGCCGGCGTAGCGCATGTCGAGCCGGCGCTCGATGGTGATGTCGTCCGGCGAGAGCCCCGCCTCGATCAGGTAGGCCGTCGCCTCCGCCTCGATCTCGCGCAGGGTGGCGGTGAACGTCTCGGTGTCGATGGCACCGACGATGGCCCGGTAGGAGCGCACGATCTCGAACGAGGTGGCGCCGACGAGCATGCCGAACGCGGACATGACGCCCGCACCCGCCGGGAAGATGACCTGCGGAACCTTCAGCTTCCTGGCGATGCGCGCGGCGTGGATCGGCCCGCCGCCGCCCGACGCCACCATGGCCGAGCGGCGGTAGTCGAAGCCGCGCTCGGTGGCGTGCATCCGGAAGGCGCGGGAGATGTCCTCGTTGGCGATGTCGTGGATGCCCCAGGCGGCACGGATGGTCTCAAGGCCGAGCGGGGCGGTGCGGGCCGCGATCGCGTTCTCGGCCGCCGCGGCGTCGAGCGCCATCTGCCCGCCGAGGAAGAAGTCGGGGTCGAGGTAGCCGAGGGTCAGGTTCGCGTCGGTCAGGGTCGGGTCGGTGCCGCCGCGGCTGTAGCAGGCCGGCCCCGGCACGGCGCTCGCCGAGCGCGGCCCGACGCGCAGGAGGCCCAGTTCGTCCACCGAGACGATGCTCCCCCCGCCCGAACCGATCTCGGCCATGTCGATGACCGGGATCTGCAGCGTGAGGCCGCTGCCGCTCTTGTGCTTGTAGGTGTGCGCGGCCTCGAACGTGTAGGCCTTGAACGGCCGTCCGCCGCGGACGAGCGCGCCCTTGGCCGTGGTCCCGCCGAGGTCGAAGGCGAGGAGGTTGTCGACGTCCAGCACCTGGCCGATGCGGGCCGCCATGAGGACGCCGGCCGCCGGCCCCGACTCCAGCAGCCGCACCGGGTGCTGGCGCGCGGTCGAGAGCGTCATCAGCCCTCCGCCGGAGCCGATGATGGCGAGGTGCCCGGTGAAGCCGATCCGCTCCAGCCCTTCCTCGAGCCGCGCGAGGTACGCGTCGACCATCGGCTGGCCGTAGGCGTTGGCGCACGTCGTGGTCCACCGCTCGAACTCGCGGGCGTAGGGGAAGACGCCGGAGGAGGTGGAGATGTAGAGGTCCGGGTAGAGGTCGCGGGCGATCGCGGCGGAGCGCTCCTCGTGCGCCGGGTCGGCGTAGGCGTGGAGGTAGCAGATCGCGAGGGCGGTGATCCCCTCCTCCTCCACGAGATGGGTGACGGCGGCGGCGACGGCCTCCTCGTCGAGGGGGACATGGACCGTTCCGTCCGCCAGCATCCGCTCCGGGATCTCGACGCGCAGGCGCCTCTCCACCAGCGGATCCGCGAACCGCAGGCGCAGGTCGTAGAGGTCGTAGCGCACCTCCTTGCCGATATCGAAGGTGTCGCGAAAGCCCTTCGTGACGAGCATGCCCGCCCGGGCGCCGCGCCGCTCGATCAGGGCGTTGGTGACGAGGGTGGTGCCGTGGACGATCTCGGCGATGTCGGCGACGGCGATCTGTTCGGCGGCGGCGATCGCCTCGACGCCTTCGATCACCGCGCGGGCGGGATCGTCCGGCGTCGTCAGCCGCTTGTGGATGGCGGATCGCCCGCCCGCGCTCTCAACGAGGGCGAAATCCGTGAAAGTTCCGCCGATATCGACACCTAGCCGCAGCATCCATACACCACTGTCAGGAAAGTCGGCCCAAGGTAGCCTTGCCGGGCGAAACCGGTCAACGCACGGTTGGCCGCCTCGACGCCAAATCGTCAGCAATCGCCGTCCACTTCGCAGCCAGTTGCGTAAAGTTTGCGCAGGTAAAATTTCACCGCATTGACACTATCTCGGCCGCGACCATACGGTCCTGTATTGTGCATATCCGGGCGCCGACCGGCGGCCTCACCCAGCGCAAAAGGACACTCCATGGCGACACGGTTCCTGAAGACGGCAGCTCTCGTCGGGCTCGCAGTGGCGACGCTCGCCGCGCCGGCATCCGCGCAGGAGTACAGCTGGGACATGCCCAACACCTTCGGCCGCAATTCGTCCGACGGTGTCGCCGACGTCGTCTTCGGGGAACTCGTCACCGAGAAGACCGACGGCGCGGTGAAGATCACGCACCACTTCGACGGCTCGCTCGGCTACCGCGGCGTCGACCACCTCACCGCGGTGCAGGACGGCGCGGTCCAGCTCGCCCGCCACCCGATGTCCTACTACGGCGGCTACGACCCGATCTTCCTCCTGTCGACGCTACCGTTCCTGATCCAGACCGATTCCGACGTCACGACGATGCACGAGATCATCGCCCCCTACGTCGACATGGCGTTCGAGGACTACAACCAGGTGGTCGTCAGCTACGGCCTGTTCCCGCCGAGCGGGATCTGGAGCAAGAAGCCGATCAACTCCCTCGACGACCTCAAGGGGCTGAAAATCCGCGCCTTCGACCTCAACAGCCTGCAGACCTTCACCGGCGCCGGCGCCGCGGCCGTCAACATGAACTGGGGCGACGTGCTGCCGGCCCTGTCGACCGGCGCCATCGACGCGGTCGTCACCTCCGCCGACCTCGGCTTTGCATCCGGCATCTACGAGTATCTTCCCAATTTCACCGAGATCAACTGGGCGGTGCCGCTGTCGACCATCGCGATCAACAAGGACGTGTGGGACAGCCTGCCGGAGGAGATCCAGGCCGAGGTCATGGACGCCGGCGCGGAGACCACGAAGCGGACCTTCGACCGTCTCACCACCCAGGTCGCCGATAACTACGCCGGCATGCGCCAGGCGGGCGTCACCGTCGCGGAAGACGCGCCGGAGGACGTGATGGCGGCCCTCCGCGAGGCGGCGCAGCCGGTGCTGGACGACTGGCGCACCCGTGCCGGCGACAACGCCAAGGCGCTAGACGAATACCTCGCCGCGGTCGGCCGCTGACCCCCGGCCCGCGGGTGCGCGCCACGGACGCGCTCCGCGGCGCAGCCCGTCCACCGCACCGGAGCGAGATGTGAGCAGGACCGCGCCGCCCCACCTTGCCTGTGACCCGCGCCGTTCCGCCCGGCGCGGCCGGTCGCCCGGCGGGCGCCCGTGAAGGCCGTCGTCGACGTTCTGGACCGGATCGCCGGCGCCCTCGCGCTCGTCGCCGCGTGGTGCGCCGCGGCGATCATGGTCTTCATCACCGGCCACATCCTGACCGAGATCGTCCTGCGCTCCTTCTTCGGCACGTCGACGCAGGTGCTGGAGGAGTTCGTCGGCTACGGCCTCGGCGCGATGGTGTTCCTCGCGCTCGGCCACGCGCTGCGCCAGGGCAAGCTCGTGCGGGTCGACATCGTCCTCGGCAAGCTGCCGAGCCGCGCCCGCCGCGCGCTCGAGGTCGTGCTCTGCCTCGTGACGCTCGCGGTGATGGCGTTCGTGATGAAGTATTTCTGGATCAGCGTCAGCCGGAACTACCAGCGCGGCACGATCTCCATGACCACGGCGGCGACGCCGATGTGGATCCCCGAGGCGGTGATCTTCGCGGGCATGGGCATCTTCTGGCTGACCCTCGCCGTCTACGCGCTCCGTCTCCTCGTCGGCGGCGCCTTGATCGAAGAGAGCGGGATCAACGAATGAGCACGCCCGCCGGCCTCCGCGCCGGGCCCGGGCACGACGGGAGAGGATGACATGGACCCCTTTCTGACCGCCCTCCTCCTCTTGGCGGTCGTCTTCATCGCGCTCGGCGCCGGCATCTGGATCTTCTCCGGGCTGATGGTCGCCGCGCTGTTCTGCTTCCTCGTCCTCCTCGACTTCCCGCTGGTGCGGGTCGGCTCCATCGCCAAGCCGATCATCTTCAAGGGGGTGGTGAGTTTCGAGCTGGCGGCGGTCCCGCTGTTCATCTGGATGGGCGAGATCATCAGTCGGACCAACGTCTCGGCGATGCTCTTCCAGGGGCTCGCGCCGTGGGTGAACCGGCTTCCGGGCGGCCTGCTCCACGCCAACGTCGGCGGCTCGGTGCTGTTCTCGGCGCTCTCGGGCTCCAGCGTCGCCACCACGGCCACCATCGGCCGCGTCACCAGCCGCGAGCTCTTCAGCCGCGGCTACGACCAGAAGCTGACGCTCGGGTCGATCACGGTCGCCGGCACCATCGGCATCATGATCCCGCCGTCGATCACCCTGATCGTCTACGGCCTCATCGCCGAGGTCTCGGTGGCCCGGCTCTTCGCGGCGGGCGTCCTGCCGGGGATCATGCTGGGCGCGCTCTATTCGAGCTACATCGCCGCCGCCCATGTCGTCCGGCCGAGCCTCAACCCGCCCACCGCGGAGACCTTCACCTGGGCCGACCGGCGGCGCGGCCTGCTGCGCCTCCTGCCGACCGTGATCCTCGTGATCTTCCTGCTCGGCAGCATCTACGGCGGGTTCGCGACACCGTCCGAATCGGCGGCGGTCGGCGTCCTGGGCGCGCTCGTCATCGCCCACTTCAGCGGCGGCATCACGCTGCGCGACATCTACGATTCGGCGATGAGCGCGGTCCTCACCACGGCGATGATCGGCAGCGCCGTCGCGGGCGCGGCGCTGCTCGCGAGCGCCATCGGTTTCCTGCACCTGCCGCAGCTCGTCTCCGAGGCGATCGCGGCGCTCCAGCTCTCGCCGATGATGCTGCTCCTGGTGCTCACGATCGTCTACGTGCTCCTCGGCGCGGTGCTGGACGGCATCTCGATGATCCTGATGACCGTGCCGATCACGCTGCCGCTCCTCGTCGCCAACGGGTTCGATCCGGTGTGGATCGGCGTCTACCTCGTCCTGATGGTCGAGGTCGGGATGGTGACGCCGCCGATCGGCTTCAACCTCTTCGTGCTGCGCGGGATCACCGGCATTCCGATCGGCCGCATCGCCCTCGCCACGTTCCCGTTCTTCCTGCTGATGTTGCTCGGCGGCCTGCTCCTCGCGGCCTTCCCCGGCATCGCCCTCTGGCTCCCGAGCCTCCTCTGACGCGCCGCTGAGGGCAGGCGCGCAGGCGGGCCGTTCGCGCCGCGGACATGTCGCCCGCCCGGCGCCCCGACCGGGACACCGTCCGGCCCCACGATCACGCATTTGTGGGCCGGATCGTGGCGTGCGGCCGCAATTACCACGATTGCGCCGTTGGTTTACAACGGTGAATCTCACGGTCGCTCCAACTCGACACGCTCATGCCGGTCCCGAGGCAACGCCGCGGTGGCTTGCCTGTCAATGACCATGTCTATGGAGCGTGAAAATGCCCGAGAAGACCATTGTCGGCAGCAACCTGCGCGATATCATCAATGGCACCGACGATCCTGAATTCATCGACGCGCTGGGCGGTAACGACGTCGTATTCGCCGGCGGCGGCGACGACGAAGTCCGTGGCCGCGCCGGCAACGACCTGCTGATCGGCGACGAGGGCGACGATACCCTCTTCGGCGACGGCGGCGACGACACCGTCACCGGCGGGGCCGGTAACGACGTCATCACGTGGCGGACCGGAGACGGGTCGGACGTCGTCGAGGGCGGCGCGGGCTACGACACCGCCAACTTCCACGGCTCCCAGGGCCTCGTCGGCGACAACTTCGAAATCGCCTCGGTCGGCGCGCGGATCGAGTTCCGCGACGGCCTGGTGCTGCCGTCCATCGTCAGCATCGGCACGACCGAGAAGATCGTCGTCCGCGCCCTCGACGGCAACGACAACATCGACGCGAGCGCCCTCGAGGGCGGCATCGTCGACTTCTTCGCCGACGGTGGCGACGGCAACGACACGGTCAGCGGCAGCAACGGCAGCGACCTTCTGCGCGGCGGCGCCGACAACGACGTCCTTATCGGCAACAAGGGCAACGACACCATGGAGGGCGGCGACGGCCGCGACCTGATGGTGTGGAACAACGGCGACGGGTCCGACACGATGATCGGCGGCGCCGGCGGTGACACCGCCCAGGTCAACGGCTCCGAGGACAGCGCCGATTCCTTCAAGGTCAGTGCTCCCGACGGCGAGGTGCTCTTCCAGCGCACGAACCTCGGCCCCTTCAGCATCGCCATCAAGGAGACCGAGCGGCTCGAGATCAACGGTCTCGGCGGCAACGACACCATCAACGCCCATGAGCTTCCGGCCGGCCTCATCAGCATCGTCGCCGACGGCGGCGCGGGCAACGACCGCCTCTTCGGCAGCGCCGGCGGCGACCTGCTGCAGGGCGGCACCGGCGACGACCGCATCGTCGGCAACAAGGGCGACGACACCATGGAAGGCGGCGACGGCCGGGATACCATGGTCTGGAACAACGGCGACGGGTCCGACGTCATGGACGGCGGCGCGGGCAATGCCGACGTCGCACAGGTCAACGGCTCGTCGGGCGAGAACGGCGACCACTTCGTCGTCGACAGCAACCTCGCCACCGTCCTGTTCGAGCGCGTGAACCTCGGCCCGTTCTCCCTCGAGATCACCAACACCGAGCGGCTGGAGCTGAGCGGCCTCGAAGGCAACGACACCATCGACGCGAGCGCGCTGCGTGGCGGCCTGATCGACGTCGTCATGAACGGCGGCAACGGGGACGACGAGCTGATCGGCAGCCAGGGCGACGACACCCTGGTCGGCGCGAAGGGCGACGACACGATGCTCGGCGGTGGCGGCAACGACACCATGGTCTGGAACAACGGTGACGGCTCCGACGTCATGAACGGCGGCAACGGCAACGATACCGCGATGGTGACCGGCTCCGACTTCGCCGGCGACGAGTTCGAGATCCGCTCCACCGTCAACGGCGAGGTGGTGTTCGAACGCGTCAACTTCGGCAACTTCACGCTCGACATCTCCAACACGGAGACGCTCATCGTGAAGGGATATGGCGGCGACGACAGCATCGACGCGCGCGCCCTCGACGACGGGTTCATCAACCTGCGCCTGTCGGGCAACGCCGGGGACGACACGATCTTCGGCAGCAAGGGCGACGACCGCATCTCCGGCGACGAGGGTAACGACACGCTGGCCGGCGACCAGGGCAACGACGTCTTCGTCTTCTCCGAGGGCGAGGACACGGTGCGCGACTTCGGCGTCGGCAACGACCGGATCGAATTCGCCGACGAACTCGACGTGAACTTCGGCGACGTGCAGGCGGGCCTGACCCAGGTCGGCGCGCACGCGCAGATCGATCTCGGCAACGGCAACGTGCTGACCCTCGAGAACACGAACGTCAACGACATCGGCTTCTTCGACTTCATCTTCTGATCGCGGACCGGGGCGGGCGGCCGGTCCGGCGGCCCGCCCCATCCCCCGGCGCCCTTAGCGCCCTCGCTGGCGCGGTCCGTCTCGAGCCACCCCGCGACCGAACCGCGCCAGCACCCCCACCGCGCCGCCCGGCCGATCCCCGCGGATCCGCCGGGCGGCGTTCGTTTGCGAGGCTGGTGCCGGGCGTTGTCCGTCACCACCGGCGCACGTCCGCCACGGGTTCGGGACCGGGACGATGGACCCCGCCTTGCCCGATGCGATGCCCGCCGGCGCCGGCGTTCCGCCGGACCGGTCCCGCCACGCCGCCTCTGGCGACCGGGTGCCCGCAGCCGGATCGACCGGCAGCGACACGACACAAACGAAATGGCCCCGGAGCGAGGAATTCGCTCCGGGGCCATCGGGTTCGTCGTGTCGGCGGCCGAGCTGCCCGGCCGCCCGGGCGCGTCGGCGGTCGGTCAGTCGTTCGCCGCTCTCGCCATCGCCGGCCGGCCGTTCGCCTCGGCGACGTGGCACACGGTCGTGATCAGGGACGCCACGACGCGGTACGGGTCGGCGTTGGCCCCGGGGCGGCGGTCCTCGAAGTATCCGCAACCCTTCTGCGCCACCGGCTGGGGAATGCGGATCGATGCGCCGCGGTGGGCGACGCCGGAGCGGAAGTCGTGGATGCTGCACGTCTCGTGCAGCCCCGTCAGCCGCGCGGCCAAGCCCTCCCCGTAGTGGACGATGTGCTCGTCGTGGCGCGACGACAGCGCCTCGATCGCCGCGCGGATCGCCTGCAGGCCGCTCATCGGGTTGCGCGTCGCGGCGGTCGAGAAGTTGGTGTGCATGCCCGCGCCGTTCCAGTCGCCGGCCACCGGCTTGTTGGCGAAGGAAATGCGGTAGCCGAACCGCTCCGCCTCGCGCTGGAGGAGGTAGCGGGCGAGCCACAGGTGGTCCGACATCGTCAGCGCGTCGCACGGCTCGCCATGGATGCCGCGGTAGCCGATCTGGAACTCCCACTGTCCGGGCATCACCTCGGCGTTGGTCCCGTAGATCGAGAGGCCCGCCTCGAGGCAGGCGTCGGCGTGGGCGTCGGCGAGCTCGCGCCCGAAGGCGACGTCCGCGCCGACACTGCAGTAGTAGGGCCCCTGCGGCGCCGGGTAGCCGTTGACCGGGAAACCGAGCGGACGCTCGCCGCGATAGATCGTGTACTCCTGCTCGAAGCCCGCCCACGCGTCGACCTCCGGGCCGGCCGCCTCGAGGACGCGGCGCAGGCGGTCCCGCGTGTTGGTGGCGTGCGGCGAGCCGTCCGGGTTCAGCACCTCGCACAGTACGAGGACGCCGCGCCCGCCGCGCCGCGGATCCCGCACGACCTGCACCGGCTGCAGCAGGCAGTCCGAATCGTCGCCGACGGCCTGCCCCGTGGAGGAGCCGTCGAAGCTCCAGACGGGGAAATCCTCCGGCGACGGATCGGCGGTGAGGCGCACGACACGGGCCTTGGAGCGCAGCTGCTGCGTCGGCCGCGTCCCGTCGAGCCAGATGTATTCGGCGAAGCCTTTGATGGTCATGATGGTTCCGTGGTTGTCGAGGCGAGGAGGAGCGGCGCGCCGGCCTAGAGGCGAAGATCGCGTTTCACTTCGATCACTTGCGCGCGGGAGAGGCCGACATCGGCGAGCAGATAGTCGGGCATCTCGAGAAGTTCGTCGTACTGACGGTGATTGCTAAAGTATTTTCCGATGCGGCGGGCCGTGCGCCACACGACGCTCCCGAAAGACTGGGCGATGGTCTTGTGACGTTCTGGATCGAGGACGCCGATCGTCGCAGCGGCCTTCTTCGGATACATTGGAGATCTCCATTGTTGTGATGGGAACGAGGACGGGACCCCGCGCTCATCCACCGAGGACTGGCGGGCGAGCGGCGGGTCTGCGTCGGAGCCGTGCCTATCGGCCCGCTCCGTACCAGCGGGCGGCATTGCCGGGATCCCTTTCGAACGGGGCGAACACCGGCTCTGCGGGTCGTGAGGCGGGGTGTCGGCAGCGGTCCTGCGCGGCGACAGGCGCGCGGTCGAGCCCGGCGGCCGGGCGGGTCGAGAACACCGCCGCCTCCGCCGCAAGGGACCGTGCGGGAGGTACCCGAGGCATCTCCGGCGCGATCGCCGCCACCGCCGCGGCCCGGTCCGCGTCGAGGGTGACGAGCGACCGGAACCCCAGGTCCGCCAGCAGCGACGCCGCCTCCGGGCCGGCACCGCAGATGCGCATCGTACCGCCGCCCTGCCGCACCAGGCGCGCGGCCACGAGGAGGCCGCGCACGCCGGCCCGCGTCAGCCGCGTCACGCCGCCGAGGTCCACGATCAGCCTGGCGCCACGGTGCCGGGAGCACCCGACGAGCGTGTCGTAGAGCGGACCCGCAGCGCGGCTGTCGACGACCCCCGAAACCCCGACGATCAACAGATCCCCGTGGGCGTTGACCCAAATGTTCATTTGAAATGCTTTCCGACTTGCGGGTGCAAACGCACCGGCGGGACGAGCCCCGCCCGGCGCGGCGCCCGTCAGTGAATGCGGACCGGCATCGGCGTGATCTGGCGGATCCCGCCGAGGCCGGTCATCTGCGGCCGGGCCTCCATCGCGAGGTCCGGCGCCCCGCGGATCAGGGCCGCGAGGCTCTCCTCCATCTCGATGCGTGCCAGCATCTCGCCGAGGCAGCGGTGCGGCCCCATCCCGAACACCGCGTGCAGCCGGGGATGGTCGTCGCGGCGGATGTCGAAGCGGTCGGGCTCGCTGTAGAGGCCCGGGTCGCGCATCGCCGACATGGTGCTGAGGCGCAGCATCGCCCCCGCCGGCACCGTCATGCCGGCGATCTCCATCGGCACGACGGCGGTGCGGGAGATCGAGCCGACCGACGGCTCGAAGCGCATGCCCTCGGCGATCGCGCCGGGGATGAGATCCGGATCGCGCTTCACCGCGTCCCACTGCTCGGGATGCTCCAGGAGCAGGGCCACCAGCATCGCGAACGCCGCGCGGGTGGTGTCGCTCCCGGCGAGGATGACGCCGATCACCTGGTTGACGAGGCTCGAGAAGCCGATCACCGGATCGGCGCTCCACGCGTCGACGAGGCTGGTGAGCACGTCGCTCCGCGCCACCCGCTGACGGGAGCGGAGCTGCCCGGCGACGTACGCGTAGAGCTCCGCCGTCGCCGCCTCGATCTCGTTGTGGCACGCGTGCGGGTAGATCGGCGTCAGCGCCTTCGAGAGCGCGTAGACCCGGGGCGCGAAGTATTGGGCGTCCTGCACCGGCAGGCCGAGGATCGTCGCGATCATCTCCGCCGGCACGCGCGCCGCCATCCGGTCGACGAAGTCGAAGGTCTCGCCCCGTGGCAGCGCGGCCACGATCCGATCCGCCACCACGGCGACGTCGGGTCGCTTCGAGCGCATCAGCGCGTAGGTGAAGGTTCGTGCGAAGAGGCCGCGCTTGGCCCGGTGCTCCTCCCCCTCGTTGAAGAGCATCACGTCCTCGATGAACTGGGCGGTGAAGCCCTCGGGGATCGCGTTGAAGCGAATGTAGTCGCCGCCCGTGATCTGCCGCGTGCGCCCGTCGGTGAAGAGGTCGAGCACCTCGCGCGCCCGCAGAACGAAGTACTGCATCACCCCGACCTGGACGACGGGATGTGTCTCCCGCAGCGCCGCGAAGGCGCCGTGCGGATCGTCGAGGAAGCTCCGCATGTCGATGACCGGCGGTGCCCGCCCCGCCTCGGCCCCGTTCGCGCCGGGGCCGCTCTCCGGTCCGATGAAGGACCGGATCGGCGCGCCATCCTCGGAAGTATTAGGATTGGAATTCTTCTTAAAAACGTCCACGATTTCACGCCTTTTTGATAGCCACCGCGCCGCGCCGAACAGTCGTCGCTGCAAAATCCAAAGATCGATGGCTCAAATCGCAATCTGTGGGCTCAGCGTTGTTGTCAGCGTTGTGGAGGGCGTATTATTCCGACCCCACACGCGTTGTTTTGAATCCACTGGAGCCCGTGCATGGCGTCACACGAGCTGGAGATCTCATTGTTCGGCGAGCTGCGGGTCGTGTCGCAGGGCGTCGAGGTGGTTCTGCCGGCCTCGCGCAAGGCGCGCGCGCTCCTCGCGTTCCTCGTCGCGACGGGGCGTCCGCAACGCCGCGAACGGCTGTGCGAACTGTTCTGGGGCCTGCCGGACGATCCGAAGGCGGCGCTCCGCTGGTCGCTCAGCAAGTTGCGCAAGGTGGTCGACGCGCCGGACCGCGCCCGCATCATCGCCGACCGCGAGCGCGTGACCTTCGACGCGGCCGACGTGCGCGTCGACCTCAGCGACATCGAGGCGAGACTGCGCCGGCGGACGGGCGATCTCACCGTCGCCGAGCTGGAGGAGATGGCCGGCCAGCTCAACCTCGTCTTCCTGGACGGGCTCGACGGGGCGGGCGACACGGCGTTCGAATCCTGGCTCGCGGTGGAGCGGCACGACGCGGCGGAGGCCCGCGCCGAAGTCCTGCGGCGCCTGGCGACGCATCCCGACATCTCGCCCCTCGCCGCGCCCAAGTGGCTGCTGCTCTGGCGGGAGGCGGACCCCGCCGGTGCCCCCGCGCCGGACGCGGAGGAGACCGACCCGCCGGCCGCAGCCCCGGTCCCGCCCCAGGTCCGCGCGAGCCCGGGGCGCAAGGCCGCCGGTCCCGCCCCCCTCGGGGGGAGACGGGCGAAGCCTGCTCCGGCGACCGGCTCGACGCCGATCACCCGGCGGCGTCCCCTGCGCGCGCAGCGGATCGGCTTCTGCGACGTGCCCGACGGCACGAAGATCGCCTACGCCACCGTCGGCGCCGGCCCGCCCCTCCTCAAGGCCGCGAACTGGCTGAACCACCTCGAGTTCGACTGGTCGAGCCCGATCTGGGGGCGAAGCTTCGCCGCGATCGCGCGCCAGCGCACGTTCGTCCGTTACGACGAGCGCGGCTGCGGCCTGTCGGACTGGGACGTGGACGACCTCAGCTTCGAGGCCTTCGTCGAGGACCTCGAGGCGGTGGCCGACCGGCTCGGGCTAGAGCGCTTCCCGCTGCTGGGCGTATCGCAGGGCTGCGCGGTCTCGATCGAGTATGCCGTGCGCCATCCCGAGCGCGTCAGCGGCCTGATCCTTGTGGGCGGCTACGCGGCCGGCTGGCGGCACCTCGCGAGCGCGGAGGAGCAGGCCCGGCGCGAGGCCGTGCTCACCCTCACCGAGCTCGGCTGGGGCACCGACAACCCCGCCTACCGGCACATCTTCTCGCAGACCTTCATGCCGGACGCCGGACCGGGCGAGCTCGCCTGGTTCGACGAGTTCCAGCGGCAGACCACCTCGCCCCGCAACGCCGCCCGCTTCCAGGACGCGTTCGGCTACATCGACGTGCGCGACCGTCTGGCCGAGGTGCGCACGCCCACCATCGTGCTGCACTCCAAGTACGACCAGCGCATCCCGCTGGAGCACGGGCGCGCCGTCGCCGCGGGGATACCGGACGCCCACTTCGTCCCGCTCGAAAGCCGCAACCACGTGCTGGTCGACCACGAGCCGGCGTGGCGGGTCTGCCTGGACGCCGTCGGGCAATTCCTCGGCGACTACCGGATCTGAGCCGCCGCGTCCGCTCGGCGCCCACGCGTGCACGTCGCTGCGGAAGGGCGGCGCGGCACTGCTTGACATCGGCTGTCGGGACCGCGAATTTGTCCGGACATATTTGCGCGATCCGTCAGCGCGCCGCCCCATCCGCCACCCGAGAGGACGCATGGCCAACCCCCGCCGATCGCTGCTCTTCACTCCGGCCACGCGGCCCGACCGCTTCGCGAAGGCCGCGGCGAGCGGCGCGGACATCGTCTGCGTCGATCTCGAGGACGCGGTCGCGCCGCAGGAGAAGGACGGCGCCCGCGCCGAAGCGATCGCCTGGCTGACGGGGGCAGCGACCGGCGAACGGTTCGAGCGCGCCGTGCGCATCAACGCGCTGACGACGCGCGCCGGACTTCTCGACCTCGCGGCGCTGGCCGACGCGCGGCCCGCATCCGGCCTCGTCTTCCTTCCCAAGGTGGAGACGCCGGGCGAGGTGCGCGTCGCCGATGCCATCCTGTCCGAAGCCGGAGCCACCTGCACGCTGGGCGCGCTGATCGAGTCCGGCGACGGGCTCGACGCCGTCCACGACATCGCGGCCGCCTCGCGCCGGCTCCGGGTGCTCCTCTTCGGCGCCGTCGACTTCTCGGCCGACCTCGGCCTCGACCTCTCGCCGGGCCCGCTCGCCTATGCACGCGGCCGCCTCGTCCATGCGGCACGCCGCGCCGGGTGCAGCCTCCTCGACGTGCCGTCGCTCGACTTCCGGGACAACGACGCCGTGGCCGCCGAGGCCGAGGCCGCCCGCGCAATGGGCTTCACCGGCAAGGCGGCGATCCATCCGGCGAACGTCGCCGCCATCAACGCCGTCTTCACCCCCAGCGTCGCAGAGGTCGCCGAGGCCGCCCGCGTCCTCGCCGCGTTCGACGCCATGGGGACGGGAGTCGCCGTCCTCGACGGCAAGCTGATCGAGGCTCCCGTCGTCCGGACGATGCGGGCCCGACTCGAGGCCGCGCGCGCCGCCGGCATGGAGGTCCCCGCGTGAGCCTTCCCCTTCCACTCGAGGGTGTGCGCATCCTCGCCGTCGAGCAGTTCGGCGCCGGCCCGTTCGGCACGCTCTACCTCGCCGACATGGGCGCCGACGTCGTGAAGATCGAGCCGCCCCAGGGCGACAGCGCCCGCATGTCCGGCCCGCACTTCCTGTCCGAGAACGACAGCCACTTCTTCCAGACCTTCAACCGCAACAAGCGCTCGATCGTCGTCGACCTCAAGACGGCCGAGGGTCAGGCCGTGCTGCACCGCCTCGTGCCGCGCTTCGATGCGGTGATGAACAACCTGCGCGGCGACCAGCCCGACGCGCTCGGCCTCACATACGAGGCGCTGTGCCACCTGAAACCCGAGATCGTCTGCTGCCATCTCTCCGCGTATGGCCGGACCGGACCGCGGGCATCATGGCCCGGCTACGACTACCTCATGCAGGCCGAGGCGGGGTGGATGTCGGTGACCGGCGAGCCGGACGGCCTGCCGACCCGGGCCGGCCTCTCGGTGGTCGACTACATGACCGGCATCACCGCCTCGCTCGGCCTCGTCTCGGCGCTCCTCGGCGCCGCACGCAACGGCCGCGGGCGGGACGTCGACGTCTCGCTCTACGACGTCGCGATGCACCAGCTCTCCTACCCGGCCACGTGGTACCTCAACGAAGGCACCGTCACGGGTCCCCGCCCCCGCTCCGGCCACCCCAACTTCGTCCCGTGCGAGATGATGCCGACGGCCGACGGGTGGGTCTTCGTCATGTGCGTCCTGCCGAAGTTCTTCGTGGCGCTGTGCGAGGCGCTCGGCGCGCCGGAGCTTCCCGAGGACCCTCGCTTCAATACCCAGAAGGGCCGCAAGGGGAACCGCGACGCGATGATGGAGATCCTCGACCCGCTCGCCAGGACCCGGACCACGTCGGAGTGGATGGAGGCGTTCGGGGGCCGCGTGCCGGCCGCGCCGGTGCTCACCATCGACAAGGCGCTCGACAACCCGTTCTTCCGCGAGCGCGGCGGCGTGCGTGTCGCGCCGCACCCGCTGCGGCCGGACTTCGCCATGGTCGCCTCGCCGATCCGCACCGGCGCGGATGCCCCCTCGAACGCCGGCCCCGCCTTCGGCGGCCAGACCGACGAGGTGCTCGGCGAGGCGGGCTACGGCGCCGAGGAGATCGCCGCGCTGAAGGCGGCGGGGACAGTGCGATGAAGCTCGAAGGCGTGCGCGTCCTCGACCTTTCGATGTTCCTGCCCGGCCCGTACCTGACGACGCTGATGGCGGACCACGGCGCCGAGATCATCAAGGTGGAGCCGCCGTCCGGCGAGCCGGCGCGTGGACTGGGCTACCGGTCGGAGGACGGCGTGTCGGTCTGGTACCGCAACACCCACCGCGGCAAGCGCTCCGTCGTCCTCGACCTCAAGACCGAGGCGGGGCGCGAGGCGCTGATGACCCTCGTCGACACCGCCGACGTCTTCATCGAGGCGTTCCGCCCGGGCGTCGTCGACCGGCTCGGTGTCGGCCCCGACGCGGTCACGGCGCGCAACCCGCGGATCGTCTACGCGTCCATCTCGGCCTTCGGGCAGGTCGGGCCCGAGGCGAAGCGGCCGGGGCACGACCTCGCCATCGAGGCGCTCGCCGGCATCGTCTCGCTGAACCTCGGCGCCGACGGCGAACCGACCAACCCGCACATGCCGGTGGCCGACCTGTCCGGCTCGCTGATGACCCTGGTCGCGGTCCTCATGGCCCTCCTGCGGCGCGAGACGACCGGGCGCGGCGACGTCATCGACATGTCGATGCAGGACGCGGCGATGTCGTTCCTGCCCAACGTCGTCGGCCCCGTCTTCGCGGAGAACCGGGCGCCGCGCGTGAAGGAGGAGCGCTCCTTCGGCGGCTACGCCTTCTTCTCGATCTACCGGACCAGCGACGGCCGGCACGTCGCGCTGGGCGGCGTGGAGCACAAGTTCGCCGCCAACCTCCTCAATGCGCTCGGGCGCCCGGACCTGATCGGGATCGCCGCCGGCCCGCCCGGTCCGCCGCAGCAGCCGGTGAAGGACTTCCTCGCCGAGACCTTCGCCACGAAGACCCGCGACGAGTGGGAGGCGTGGTTCGAGAGCCTCGACGTCTGCTTCGCGCCGGTCCTCGATCTCAAGGAGGCGTTCGACCGCCCGCAGGTGGCCCTGCGCGAGATGAAGGTGCGCACGGAGGACGGCGCCCTCCACATCGGGACGCCGATCAAGTTCCGCGACGAGCCGGGGCGCATCGACCCCGGCCTCGCCGCCCTCGGCGAGCACACCGAGACCGTGCTGCGCGGCGCCGGCGTTCCGGAAGCGACGATCGCCGCCTGCCTGAAGCGCATCCCTTGAGGCTCACGCGTCCGGCCCGGTCTCCTCGCGGCGGAGGCGCATCGTGTAGGCGAAGGTCTCGGACGGATGCCAGCTGGCGGCGATGATCAGCGGCTGCTCACCTGCGCCGAGATACTGCCGCACGACCCGAACCGACGGCGCGCCGACCTCGCGGCCGAGCGCCTCTGCCGCCTCTTCCCCCATGGGCTCGGCGGTGAAGTCCTGCACAACCTCCACCACGCGCCGGCGGAAGCGGCGCTCGATCAGCTCGTAGATCGGCCCGTGCGCGGTCGGCAGCTCGTCGGCGATCGCCGCGAAGGCGGCCGGCATCCAGATGCGCGTGAAGCAGATCGGCGCACCCGCCAGGGTGAGGCGTACCCCCTGGAAGCTGTTCCACTTCCCCCGCTTGGAGACGCGCTGAAGGTCCGCCGGAACGGGGACGACCCGCGCCGCCGGCTCGAACAGGATCCGCGTGTCCGCGGCGTACTCCAGAAGCTCGCGCAGCGAGCGCATCGAGTGGCGGTAGACCGCCGGCGGGGTGCTCGCGATGACCTCCGTGCCGGAGCCCTGGCGACGCCGCACCAGGCCGAGCGCCGTCAGCCGCCTGAGCGCCTCGCGCGCGGTGTGCCGGCTGATCGAGAACTCGGTGCAGATCTCCTGCTCGGTCGGCATGACGGTCCCGACCTTGTACTCGCCGACCGCGATCCGGTCCTGGAGCAGCGCCGCGATCTGCTGGTAGCGGGGCTCGCCCTTGGACAGAGCGTCCGAAGCGGTGTCGTTCATATGGCCATCGCGTTCCGGGCTCCGTGGTGGGGCGCTCTAAGTCGTGGGCCGGGTCGCCGTTGTCCAGCCCCCCGCGACCCGATCAGATGGTCTCGTACTCAATTGACCCATTGCGCAGTCTAGCGAAATTCGGCACAACTTGTCCGGACAAATTTGCGACACCTTCGCAGTTGCCGCCCTGCCCCTCAACCTGGATCCGCCACACAGCTCGAACAGGCCCCAAGACGTGGATACGCCCCCCCATCCGGAGATGCCGCTCCTTCGCCGTCTCGCCACCCTGCTGGCCCGGCCGGTGTCGCCGTCCGACCGGCAGCGCGCGGCGCTCCATGTCCTCGACTGGGCGGGCTGCGCGGTGGCCGGTGCGGCCTCCCCGGCGGGGAGGCTCCTCGCCGAGCATGCCGCGCGGATCGGGACCGGTCCATGTGCCGGTGTCGGCCGGCCGGGCCTTTCCGCATCGGCCGCGGCGTTTTTCAACGGGGGCGTGGGCAACGTCCTGGAGATGGACGACATCCACCGGACCTCGATCCTCCACCCCGGCCCGGTCGTGGTGCCGGCGGCGCTCGCCGAGGCGATGGCGACCGGCGCCCCGCCGGCCCGGCTGCTCGACGCGGTGGCGCGGGGCTACGAGGCGATGATCCGCATCGGCGCCTCGGTGGGCCCGGGCCATTACGCGCTGTGGCACAACACGTCCACCTGCGGCCCCTTCGGCGCGGCGGCGGCCGCCGCAGCCGTCCTCGAGCTCGACGAGGAGGCGACGGTCTGGGCGCTCGGCAATGCCGGCGCGCAGGCGTCCGGTCCCTGGCGCTGCCGCCACGAGCCGGTGATGACGAAGCAGCTTCACACCGCGCGCGCCGCGCAGTCCGGCCTCCAGGCGGCTGAGCTCGCCGCCCTCGGCTTCACCGGCCCGGCCGGCATGCTGGAGGGCGCGCAGGGGTTCTACGCCGCCATGTGCCCCGACCCGCGCCCCGAGGTGGTGACCGCCGAGCCGGACGGCCCGTGGCGGATGTGGGACGTCGGCTTCAAGCCCTGGCCGGCCTGCCGCCACGCCCACCCGACCATCGACGCGGCCCTCGCGCTGCGCCGGCGCGGCGTCGCGGCGGACGCCGTGCGCAGCATCGCCGTGCGCACCTACGACGATGCCCTGCGCTTCTGCGACCGGCCCGAGCCGGCCACCGTCATCCAGGCGAAATTCTCGCTCCAGCACTCGGTCGCGGTGGTGCTGCTGGACGGCCCGCCGCCGCTCGAGGCGTTCGAGCCGCCCGCCATCGCCCGCGAGGACGTCGCCCGGCTCCGCGCCGCGACCACCGTCGCCGCCGGCGAGCCGTTCGTCTCCGCCTATCCGGAACGCTACGGTGCCGAGGTGAGCGTGACGCTCGCGAATGGCGAGACGCTGACCGAGACCGCGCCCGACGCCCTCGGCGACCCGGCGAACCCCGTCGACATCGACCGCCTCACGCGCAAGGCGCGCGCGCTGATCCTCTCGGCGGGCCACAGCGACACTGCCGCCGACCGGTTGATCGAGACCGCGCTCGCCCTTCCCAACGCCGGCACGCTCGCCGACTTCGCGGCCGCTCTCGCCACGCCTCCAGCCCGCCCCACCAAGGACACTGTGCAGTGACCCAACGCTCCCAAGGCCCGAGCTATTTCGACGTCTTCGACAGCGCGCGGATGGCGCGGGATTATCCCGTGGCGGACTTCCTCTCCACCTACCGCGGGATGAGCCGGGACGAACTCCACGCACTGCAGAACGCGCGCTTCGGCGCGCTGATGGCCACCGCCTGGAAGGTGCCCTTCTACCAGCGGCATTGGGGCGCGAAGGGGATCGAGCCGGGCGACATCCGCTCGCTCGACGACCTCGCAAAGCTGCCGCCCTACTCGAAGTCCGACCTGATGGCCTCGGTCGAGGCATTCCCCCCGTTCGGGGACTTCTCCGGCATCGAGACCTGGCCGGAGGGCGAGCGCCCGCCGATGGTGCTGCAGACGACGTCCGGCACCACCGGCAAGCCGCAACCCCTGATCTGGGGACCGAAGGGGCGCGAGGTGCAGAACATGATCCTCGCCCGCATCTACCTGATGCAGGGCATGAAGCGCGCCGACGTCGTCCACAGCGTCTACGGCTTCGGCATGGTCAACGGCGGCCACTTCGTGCGCGAGGCGATCAGCCACTGGGTCGGTGCGCCGGTGCTCACAGCCGGCACGGGCGCCGACATGCGCTCGGCCCGCCAGGTGCAGATGATGCGCGACTTCGGCGTCACCGCCCTCGTCGGCTTCGGCGACTACCTGAAGCGCCTTGCCGACGTCGCCGGGGAGGAAGGGATCCTCCCCGGTCGCGACATCCGGCTGGGGCTCATCTCGGGCCACATCGGCGCCGACAGCGCCTCGGCGCTCTCCGAGGCGTGGGGTGGCCCGGAGGTCTACGACTGGTACGGTGTCGGCGATACCGGCCCGATCGCCGGCCAGGGTCCGGACCGGGACGGCATGCACGTCATGGAAGACGCACAGTTCCTCGAGATCCTCGACGTGGAGAGCGGCGACGCCGTCCCGGAGGGGCAGATCGGCGACATGGTCTGCACGTGCCTGCACAAGGACGACCTCTACCCCATCGTCCGCTTCAACACCCACGACGTCACCCAGACGCTCCCCGGCGACAATCCGCTCGGCCTCCCGTTCCGCCGCATCCAGGGCTTCATGGGCCGCTCGGACAACATGGTGAAGCTGCGCGGCATCAACATCTATCCGCAGGGGATCGGCGCGCTGCTCTCCGCCCACTTCCCAGAGATGGCGGCCGAGTACGTCTGCCGTGTGGAGAAGCGCGACGGACGTGACGAGATGGTCGTCATCGCCGAGGTGCGCGAGCGCCCCGCGGGCCTCGCCGAGGCGATGGCCGAGCAGCTCAGGACACGCCTCGGCGTGCAGATCGACGTCGAGCTCGCCGGCATCGGCGAGACCGCCCACCTCACCGAGATCGAGCAGCGCCAGAAGCCGATCCGCCTGATCGACAGGAGGAAGGACGCGTGAAGGCGATCGCCCGGAAGGTCGCGGATCAGCTCGAGCGCATCGCGGCGCGGCCCGAGGACGCCATCTTCCTGCGCGTCGACGCCGACCGGGCGATCGCCGCCGCCGAGGCGAGCGACGCGCGGATCGCCGCCGGCCGCCCGCTCGGGCCGCTCGACGGGGTGACGGTCGCGGTGAAGGGAAACCTCGCGGTCGCGGGCGCCCCCTGGACGGCGGGCATCGCCGGCTGGCGCGGGCGCATCGCCGAGCGGGACGCCACGGCGGTCGCCCGCCTCCGCGCGACCGGCGCCATCATCCTCGGCGAGGTGAACCTGCACGAAGGCGCGCTGGGCGCGACGACGGACAATCCCACCTTCGGCCGCTGCGCCAACCCGCTCGGCGCGGGCCTCACGCCCGGCGGCTCGTCCGGCGGTTCCGGCGCGGCGGTGGCGGCCGGGATGGCGGACGTGGCGCTCGGCACCGACACGATGGGATCGGTGCGCATACCGGCCGCCTATTGCGGCGTCGCGGGAATCAAGCCGACCGCCGGCCTCGTCGGGCGCGGCGGCCTCGCCTACCTCGCGCCGACGCTCGACAGCGTCGGCCCGCTCGCTCCGTCCGTGGCGCGGCTCTGGCCGGTGCTCGCGGCGATCGCCGGACCCGACGTGCGCGACCCCGACAGCCTCGCCGCCCCGGCCGCGTGGACCGAGGGCCAGCAGCCGTGCGACCTCTCCGGCCTCACCTTCGGCGTGCCGCGCCAGATCGACGACGTGGACTGCGAGCCCGCCGTCCTGACCGCGTTCGCGCTCGCGCTCGAGGCGGCGCGCGCGGCGGGCGCCGAGATCGTGACCGTCGACGTCGCCGGCTGGGAGCCGGGCCGGGCCCGGCGCGGTGGGCTTCTCGTGTCGGAGGCGGAGGGCGCCGTCGCGATGGCCGCGCTGATGGACGTCGAGGACGCCATCAGCGCCTATCTGCAGGGCCTCCTCGCCTATGGGCGCGATGCCGGCGCCCCCCGCCTCGTAGACGCCTATGCGCGGATGCGCGCGGCGGGCGCGGCGTGCCACCGCGCGCTCGCCGCGGTCGATGCGCTGATCCTGCCGACGGCCCCGCAGCGGGCCTTCCCGCACGACAGGCCCGCGCCGGCGAACCAGGCGGACCTGACGGCGATCGCGAACTTCGCGGGTGTGCCGGCGGTCGCCCTCCCGGTCCCCCTGGCGGAGGGAGGGCTTCCGGGTTCGGTGCAGCTCGTCGGCAAGCCGTGGTCGGACGGATCGCTCCTCGCCTGGGCCGAGCACATCGAGGCCGAGCTCGCCACCTGACGCCGCCGCAAGGCGCGCGAGACCCGTCATCTCGCAGGGCGGCGTCAGCGGAAGACAGGCTTCCGCTTCTCCAGGAAGGCGTTATAGCCCTCACGGAAATCCTCGGCCGCGAACGTCGCGTCGAACATCGCGCGCAGCTCGCCGGTTTCCTCGTCCACCCCGTCGCGGATCGCCTGCACGGTGGCCTTGGTGGTGGCGGTCGAGACCGACGACAGGCCGGCAACCTCCGCCGCGTAGGCCTCGGCAGCGGCGAGAAGCGCCTCCTCCGGGACGACGCGGTCGACGAGGCCGATGGCATGGGCCTCCGCCGCCGGGACGAGGCGCCCGGTAAAGAGGATGTCCTTTGCCCGCGCGGGGCCGACGAGGTCCGTGAGCTGCTTCACGTCGGCGAACGCGTACGCCGCGCCAAGCTTCGCGGGCGGGATGGCAAAGCGCGCTCCGGCGGCGGCGAACCGCAGGTCGCAGGCCAGCGCGAGGCCGCAGCCGCCCCCGACGCAGACGCCGAACACCACCGCCACCACGGGCTTCGGCAGCCGCGCCAGATCGTTCTGCGCGGCCCGCACCGCATCGCTGTAGGCCCTCGTCGCCTCGGCCGTGGCGTAGACGTCCGGAAACTCGCCGATATCGGCGCCGGCGCAGAACGCGGCCTCGCCCGCGCCGCGCATGAGGACGGCGCGGACGCCATCGTCGGCGGCGATGGCGGCGACCGCCTCGGGGATCGCCCGCCACATCGCCGCCGTCATGGCGTTGCGCTTGGCCGGGCGGTCGAGGAGCAGCGTCGCGATCCCCTCGCGCACGGTGACGCCGACCGTGCCGTCGGCCCAGGTCCGCCCGCCGGGCGGGATCGTCATCGGATCGCCTCGGGCAGGAAGGTGACGAGCTGCGGGAAGGCAACGAGAAGGCCGACGAGCGCCACCATCAGGATGCAGAACGGCATCGACGCGAGCGCTATCCGCCCCAACGGGAGCCCGGTCAATCCGCGTATGACGAAGAGGTTGAAGCCGATCGGCGGGGTGATCTGCGCCATCTCGATGGTGACGATGAGGAAGATGCCGAACCACAGCGGGTCGTAGCCCGCCTGCATGACCAGCGGCAGCGTCACCGGCAGCGTCATGACGATGGTCGAGAGGCCGTCGAGGAAGCAGCCGAGCATCAGGTAGAAGAGCGTCAGCAGCAGGATGAGCATAACCGGCGAGAGATGCAGCGCCTCGATGGCGGTCGCGACGTCCGTCGGGATCGTCAGCCGCGCCATGGCCTTGGAGAGGAACAGCGCGCCGGCGAGGATGAGGCCGATCATCGAGCATGTCCGCACCGTCCCCATCAGCGCCTTCCTCAGCATCGTGAAGGTGAGCTGTCCCTCGCACGCAGCGAGGATGAGCCCGCCGAGGACGCCGACCGCCGCCGCCTCCGTCACCGACGCGTAGCCGGCGTAGAGCGAGCCGAGCACGAAGAGGATGAGGAGCGCGACGGGCGCGAGGCTGAGGATCGCCCGCCCCTTCTCGGCCCACGTGGTCGACGGGTCGGCCGGCGGCGCGATCTCGGGGGAGATGATCGTCTTCACCCCGATCCAGCTCATGAAGAGCCCCGCCAGGATGAGGCCGGGGATGACGCCGGCGATGAAGAGGTCGAGGATCGAGACCTCGGCGAGCACCCCGTAGACGATGAGCGGGATCGACGGCGGGATGAGGAAGCCGATGGTCCCCGAACCGGCCAGCGATCCGGCGGCGATCGAACGGTCGTACCCGCGCGCCTCGAGCTCCTTCATGGTGATGCGGCCGACGGTCACCGTGGTCGCCGCCGAGGAGCCGGAGACCGCGCCGAAGACGGTGCAGCCGAGGACGTTGACGTGCAGCAGGCGGCCCGGAAGGCGCCGCACGAACGGCGCGATGCCGGCGAAGATGTTCTCCGACAGGCGGGTGTAGAAGAGGATCTCGCCCATCAGGATGAAAAGCGGCAGCGTCACCAGCTCGAGGCTGGTGGACGTCGTCCAGATGTCCGAGGCGAGGAAGCGGTCCACCCGCATGTTCTTGAACACCTCGAGCGACAGCGCGCCGACCGACATCAGCGAGAAGCCGACCCAGACGCCGCCGCCGAGCGTGAGGAGGAGGAGACCCGAGATGAGTGCGAGCGGTGCGGTCATGCCGGGGCTCCTTCGCTCGCGGGCCGCGCGCCGTCGCCGGCGAGGCCCGCACCCTCCTCGGCGGAGGCGACGCCCTGGTGTTCTGTCGGGAGCCTCATCAGGACCCGGATCGCCCGCGCCAGGAGGCCGAGCGACAGGACCACGAAGCCGAAGGCGAGCAGAGCCTGCGGCCAGTAGAGGGGCGTGCGCGTCGGGTAGTACGAGGTGGAGCCGAGGCTGAAGGAGCGCATGGCATTCTCCACCAGCGCCATCGCCGCGAACCCGGCCATGCCGAGCGCGAAGACGGTGGCGAGGAGGTCGGCCCAGCGCTGCGCCCCCTCCGGCAGGCGGTCGGTGAGGATCTGCACCCGCACGTGACCGCCGTCCCGCAGCGTCCACCCCGCGCCCGCGAACAGCGAGGCGCAGAGGAGATAGCTCGAATATTCCACCGCCCAGGGCTGCGACCAGGCGAAGAACGAGGTCGCGATGACCTCGACGATGAGCATCACCGCGAGGCCTCCGGACGCGAGCGCCGCGATCAGCCCTCCGAGAGCGCACAGCGCGTCGAGGATACGAAGTACAATGGCCATCGGAGTCTCCTGAGGACTGGACCGCGACGCGAGGTGCGGCCTACTGCGCCGCGATGCGGGCCTTGAACTCTTCGATGATCGGGCCGGCCTCGGGGACGCGCGTGACGTACTCGTCCGCCATGTCGGCGGTGACCTCGATCATCTTGGCCTTAAGCTCGTCCGACAGCGGCTCGATGACCATGCCCTCGGAGGTGAGCTGCTCCATCCGCTTGCCGTGCTCGGCCTCGGAGATCGCCCAGAACTCGGGCTCCATCTCCTTCGCGATGCGCTCCATCGTCTCCTGCTGTTCGGGGGTGAGCTCGTTCCAGTAGTCGAGGTTCACCACCATCACGTTGGACGCCCACTGGTGGTTGGTGTTGTAGATGTACTTGAGGAATTCCCAGTACTTCTGCGCCGCCGCCGTCGTGCCGGAGGTCATCACCGCGTCGAGCTTGCCGGTGGCGAGCGCGGGGACGATGTCGGCGTTGTTCATCTGCAGCGGCACCATGCCCAGACGCTGCGACATCGTCGCGGTGTTGGCGTTGTAGGTGCGCATGCGGATGCCCGCGAGGTCCTCGAAATTCTTCACCGACTTGTTGATGAAGAAGTTCTGCGAGGGCCACGGCACCATGTAGAGGGCCTTCTGGTTGCGCTGCATGAGCTGCTCTTCCCAGATCGGCCGCACCAGCTCGTGCAGGATGCGGAGCTGGTCGTAGTCCTTCACCATGAAGGGCAGCGCCTCGATGCCGAGGAGCGGCAGCTCGCCCTCGTTCTGGAACATGCCGTACTCGGCCATCGGCACCGCGCCGTCCTCGACGCCGCGCAGCGACTCGTTGGCCTTGATGCCCAGCGACGAGCCCGGATGAATGACGAGCTTCACCTCGCCGTCGGTCGCCTCCTCGACGGCCTTGGCGTAGTTCTCCGCGTCGATGGTGTGGAACTCGGTCGGTCCCCAGGGGATCGACACGTCCCACTGGACCTCGGCCGCCGCGGGGCCTGCGGCGAGGGTGCCGGCGATGAGGCCGGCGAAGGCAAGGATTCTCGTCGTCATGGTGTGCCACCTTCGTTGATTGTTGATGACGAGGCGCCGGGGCACCTCGCGGCAGGCGCGGCCGGGGCGAGGTGTCGTCCCGGCCTGTCGGTGCAAGGCTCAGGCCGGATGGCGTTCCATCAGTTGCTTGGCGATGATGATGCGCTGCATCTCGTTGGTCCCCTCGCCGATGCACATGAGGGGGGCGTCGCGGTAGTAGCGCTCGACATGCAGCTCCTTGGAGTAGCCGTAGCCGCCGTGGATGCGCATCGCCTCCAGGCTGTTGGCGACCGCGGCCTCCGAGGCGAAGTACTTCGCCATCCCCGCCTCCATGTCGCAGCGTTCGCCCCGGTCGTAGGCGCGCGCGGCGTCGTAGGTGAGGAGGCTCGCGGCGCGGCAGCGGGTCGCCATCTCGCCGAGCTTCAGCTGGATCGCCTGGTGCTGGCCGATGGGTTTGCCGAAGGTGGAGCGGATCTGCGCGTACTTCACGCTGTCCTTCAGCGCCGCCGATGCCAGTCCGCAGCCCCGGGCGGCGACGTTGATGCGTCCCAGTTCGAGACCGGAGAGCGCCGCCTGGAGGCCCTTCCCCTCCACGCCGCCGATCAGCTTGTCGGCGCCGACACGGTAGCCGTCGAATGAGAGCTCGGCCGAGTCGATGCCCTTGTAGCCGAGCTTTTCCAGCCGCTTGGAGACCGAGAAGCCCGGCCCCTTCTCGGCGATGAACATCGACATGCCCTTGTGCCGCGGCTCGGCGTCCGGGTTCGTCTTCACGAGGAGCGCGAAGCACTGGCCGTAGATGCCGTTGGTGATCCACGTCTTGGTGCCGTCGATGACGTACCCGTCGCCCTCGCGCCGCGCGCGGGTGCGGATGCCCTGCAGGTCCGTCCCCGCGTCGGGCTCGGTCAGCGCCAGGCCGCCGCGCAGCTCGCCGGTGGCGAAGCGCGGCAGGTAGGCGCGCTTCTGCTCCTCCGTGCCCATCCGCGCCACGCAGGCCGCCATGATGAGATGGGAGTTGAAGATGCCCGAAAGGCTCATCCACGTCTCGGCGATCTTCTCGACGATCCGCGCGTAGGTCTCGGCGGAGAGGCCGAGACCGCCATATTCCTCCGGAATGGTCGCGCCGAAGAGGCCGAGCTCCTTCATCTGCTCGACCATCTCCTCGGGGTATTCGTCAGCATGGTCGAGCGCCAGGACGTTCGGGCGAACGTCGCGCTCGAGCCACTTCTCGACCGCCTCGAGGATCAGTCGGTCGTCGTCGCTCAGGGTGTCACTCACGCTCATGTCCTCCCGGCGGCGGGTCAGTAGCCCGCCTTCTCCTCGTTCTCGAAGCCACGCTTGGCGACGAGGATGGTGCGCTCGAAGGTGCAGACCGTCTTGCCGTCCTGGTTGAAGCCGCGCGTCTCCACGGTGACGAGGCCGGCCTTCGGGCGCGACTTCGACTCGCGCTTGGACTTCACCTCCGACTCCGACGTCAGCGTGTCGCCGGCGAAGACGGGGTGGGTCATCTTGATGTCGGTCCAGCCGAGATTGGCGATCGCCTTCTGGCTGACGTCCGAGACCGACTGCCCCACCAGGATCGCCAGCGTCAGCGGCGAGGCGACGATGATGCGGCCGAACTCGGAGTGCTTGGCGTACTCGGCGTCGAAGTGCATCGGGTGCTGGTTCATCGTCAGCAGCGTGAACCAGGTGTTGTCGGTCTCGCTGATCGTGCGGCCGGGCCGGTGCTCGTAGATGTCGCCCGGCTGGAAATCCTCGTAGTAGCGGCCGAATCGCTCGCGATACCGGTTCTCGCCAACCTTCTCGACATACCCTGTCATCGGGGGTCCTG
This sequence comes from Acuticoccus sediminis, assembly GCF_003258595.1. Taxonomy (NCBI): domain Bacteria; kingdom Pseudomonadati; phylum Pseudomonadota; class Alphaproteobacteria; order Hyphomicrobiales; family Amorphaceae; genus Acuticoccus; species Acuticoccus sediminis. The sequence continues at coordinate 211,998 of NZ_QHHQ01000008.1, read as the reverse complement.
CCCTTCCCATTGAAGCCAATCCTGGGGACGACAATCCACGGCAGGTGGCCTCCGAGTCAAGAATTTGTCCGGACAACTTTCAACGAGGCACGACACCGGCGCCCGCTCTCCCGGATGCGGTCACGCGCCCTCGTCCGTCAGGGAGCGCACGTCGCTGCGCCAGAGGTCCGGCGCGGGGTAGTCGGCGGCAAGCCAGCGGGGACCGTCGGCGGCGGTCCAGACCAGTGCCGCCGCGGCGGCGAGCAGCGACAGGCGCACGAGGTCGTCCGCGTCGTAGGTGCGGCGGGCCCGCGAGGCGGCGATGATCTGGCCGACGAGAGCACCGCCGGCGTGGATCGGGTGGTAGAGCGCGCTTCCCATCCGCGAGGTCTTCAGGAACTGGCGGAACTGGCCGTGGTCGTCGGTGTTCTCGAGGAGGATCGGCCGGCCGCTCCGCACGACCTCCCCCGGGTGGTTCCAGGCGATCGGAATGGCAAGACGGCGCTGCTCGGCCGGGAAGCCCTGGCTCGCGACCAGCATGTTGTACGTGCCGTCCGGGGTCACCAGGAACACGCCGGAGACGCGGTAGTCCCGCTCCCCCTCCTTCAGCGCCCCCGGCCGCAGCGCCGCGTCCGGATCGCCGAGCGTCTCCAACGCGGCGCCGGTCAGGTGGGCGAACGCCGCCTCGAGGTCGCGCTCCCCCGCCGCGTCCCGGCAGGCCGCGGCGAGCCGGTCGAGGGCGGGCCCCGCCGGAACGCGCGGCATCAGCGCGCCCCCCGGTCGCCGGCGCCCCGCCCGAGGCGAAGCTCGACCCGGAGCATCGACGCCGGGCGCCGCATCATTCGATCGTCAGGCCGACGACCTCGCCGATCGTCTCGTTGAAGATCCCGGCGCACTCGTCGCCGCAGCGGCGCTTGAAGCCCGGCAGGACCGCCTCCACGAGGGCCTTGCGGCGCAACTCGACATCCTCGGGGCTCGGATCGACGCGGACCATTCCCGCCGGCTCGCCCTCGGGGCACGGGCCGGACGTGTTGCAGGCGATGCCGATCTCGTTCTCCTTGGCGTTGAGCGCCCACATCTCGGCCTCGAGATCACCGAGGCCCTCGATGATCGTCTGGCGGACCTCCTCGCTCTGTCCGTCCCACCAGGCCTTGTTGGCCATGGTCGAGCCCGCGCCCCAGTTCACGGGCAGCGTGTAGAGGTAGTCCGCGCCTTCCGACCACTTCGCCATGTAGCCGCCCAGCGTGCCGGTGATGGCGCAGTCGATGACGCCCTGCTGGAGGCCCTGCTGCACCTCGCCGAAGCTCATCGCCACCGCGGTGCCGCCGAAATACTCGATGAAGTCCGCCTGGGAGGCGCCGGAGGAGCGGATCTTGCGGCCCTTGAGGTCGGCCAGCCCCTTCAGCTCGTCGCGGCAGTAGAGGATCTGGGCCTGGTAGGACTGCATCGTCAGGATGACGAGGCCGAGCTTGTCCGCGTAGTACTCGGTGAGCGGGCCGCGGAAGGCGTCGGTGACGGCCTTGAACTCCTCGATGGTGGGCGACAGTCCGGCGAGGTCGGTGGCATCGTTGATCGGCACGTCGCCCGAGGAGTGGCCGAGCTGGCCGGTCGCGATGTTCATGACGCCGGTGCCGAGCAGGCGGAAGATCTCCGGCCCCTTGAGGCCGATCTCGTTGAACGGCTTGAAATTCGCCTTGATCTCGCCGTTCGAGAGCTCGCCGATCTTCTCCTCCCAGAACGGGCGCTCCAGCTCGCGCGACTGGGTGGTGATGCCGAGGTTGCCGACGACGTTGATCTGCGTCTCGGCATGCGCGGCGCCCGTCAGGGCAACGAGAAGTGCGGCGGCGGCCGCGGTGGTCTCACGCATCGTAGTTCTCCTTGTCACGGTCGAACGGACGGCCGACCCGGCTCGTGCCGGTGGGCGGGAAAAGGTGAGCCGCGCCGGTCACATCGCGATCCGCGGCAGCCAGGTCGCGAGACCGGGCACGGCGATCAGGATGAAGACCATCGCGACCATCATGATGAGGAAGGGGAGCGAGCCCAGCATCACCTGGCGGATCGGCCCCGGCGCCCCGCCGCGCACGGACTGCACGACGAAGAGGTTCACCCCGATCGGCGGCGTGATGAGCGCGGCCTCGATGAGGATCATGAAGACGACGCCGAACCACACGAGGTCGTAGCCGAAGGAGGCGACGATGGGGGTCACGATCGGCGTCGTCGCCACCATCAGCGACAGCGTCTCCATGAAGCAGCCGAGCACCAGATAGACGCAGACGATGATGACCATCGCCATGAAGGGCGAGATATCGAGCCCCGTCATCGCCGAGGTGATCGCCGAAGTGAGGCCGATCGAGACCATCACGAAGTTGAGGAAGAAGGCCGCGGTGACGATCAGGACGACCATCGAGGTGGTCCGCATGGTCCCTTCCAGCGCGGCGAGGAAGTCCGGCCAGCTCAGCCGGCGCCGCGACAGGGCGAGGATGAGCGAGGCGACGACGCCGAGCGCGGCGGCCTCGGTGGGCGTCGCCCAGCCGGCATAGATGGACCCGACGACCACCAGGAAGAGGAGCACGGGCGCCGCGAGGGCGCGCAGGCCGCGGAAACGCGCCGACCAGTCGGCATCGGCGTGCTCGCCGTCGAGGTCCGGGCGGACGATGCAGAACACCGCGATGGCGACGGAGAAGAGCACCGCCAGCAGCACCCCGGGGATCAGCGCCGCGAGGTAGAGCTGCGTCACCGACACCTCGGCGAGGACGCCGTAGAGGATCATGTTGACCGACGGCGGGATCAGGATGCCGAGCGTGCCGCCGGCGGCGATGGAGCCGAGGTAGAGCGACGGCCCGTAGTTCATCCGCTTCATGTTCGGGATCGAGATCGTCCCGATGGTCGCCGCAGTCGCCACCGACGAGCCCGAGGTGGCGGCGAACAGCGTGCAGGAGGCGATGTTGGTGTGCATCAGCCCGCCCGGCACCCGGTTCACCCAGGAATCGACGCCCCGGTACATGTCCTCGGCGATTCCCGCGCGCAGCAGGATCTCGCCCATCAGGATGAACATCGGCACGGCGACGAGCACGAACTCCGTCGAGTTCGACCACAGCGTCTCGCCGAGCGCGGGAAGCAGCGGGAAGAAGGCGTAGAGCTCGGAGAGCGCGACGGCGAGGATCCCGAGCGCGGCCGCGACCGGGACCGCGAGGGCGACGAGGACGGCCAGGATGATGGCGGCGACGGCGATCACAGTCCCTCTCCTTCGCGCACGACGCCGGTGCTCTCGTGGACCTGGCGGATGCGGCCGCGGGCGAGCTGGACGAGCGCCTGCACGGTGAGGAGCGTCGCGACGATCGCGAACCAGGTGAGCCCGGCCGCCCAGATCGACTGTGGGATGGCGAGCGGCAGGCGCAGGGTGGAGTTGGGCATCGCGCCCATGGCGGCGCTGCGCATCGCGACGTCCCAGGCGTACCAGGCCATCGTCGCCGCGGTCGCAGCGAGGCAGACGAGCGCGAAGACGTCGAGGATCGCCCGCAGCGCCAGCGGCATCAGCGCGTAGAGGACGTCGATGCGGATGTGGGCGCGCTCGGTCAGCGCGTAGGAGAAGCCGAACGCGACGGCGGCCGCGTAGCCGTAGTTGGTGAGGTCGAAGGAATGGAGGCGGATCCCCTCCGGCATCCCGCCCGGCAGGTTGCGCAGGATCACCTCGGCGGCGACGAGGAGCGCGCAGGCGAGCACGACGGCTCCGCCCAGTCGCGCCGACCAGCGGCTGAGCGTCCCGACGATCCGGTCGAGTCTTGTCGGCGTCATGCGGGTCCCCCCATCCGGCCGAGACGTTGGAAGAGCGGGCGCATGAAGAGCGGTGCCGCGAAGCTGGGGATCTGCGCCGTCACCACGACGAGATAGATGCGCGGCTCCACCACCCCGAAGATCGCCGCCATCATCGGCGCGATGTTGCGCACCGCCGCCGCGAGCGACGCCGCGACCGCGCGGTCCCGCCCGGCGCGCCAGAAGATCGCCAGCGTCGCCGCGCACGAGCCGAAGCTGAGGATCGAGGTGGCGGCGAGGATGGCGAACCACTCGAGCGCGTCGAGGCGCAGCGCGATGCCGATATCGTAGGTGAGGCCGATGCCGATGATGCCGATGAGGATCACCGACGAGGCGTCGATGGCCGGCGCGCTCCGCTCGATCCGCGCCCGGCCGAAGAGGCGCCGGGCGATCAGCGCAAGGCCGAAGGCCGTCGCGACCAGGATGCCGAGCCGCAGCGACAGCGCGGTGACGTCGAGCCCGCGCTCCAGCCCCGGCAGGACCGACGTGACGGACCAGACCGTGAGCGGGGATACGAGCGTCGCCGGGATCGACAGCGCGGTGACGAGGGCGGGGTCGATCCGCACCAGCACGGCGAAGGCGGCGGCCGAGGAGAGCGGTGGCGCGGCGGCGATCAGCGTCAGCCCGGTGGCGAGCCAGGTCGGGAGGCCGAGCGCGATCGCGATCGCGAGGGTGATCGCCGGCATCAGCACCAAGAGCACCACGGAGGCGAGCGCGATGTGACCCGGACGGCGGAACGCGAGGCGGAGCGCGTGCGGGTCGACCCGCATCATCGAGATGACGATGAGCAGCGTCGCCAGCGGCACCACCATCGGGCTCAGCAGCGAGGCGAGGCTCGGCAGGGCGAGGCCGAGGACGACGGCGCCGACCATCACGAGGGGCGCGTGCAATGCGATGGAACGCAGCGCGCCGTCCATCACAGTTCCACGCACCGCGTCAGCCACGCCAGGGCACGCATTCAGCGAAGCGTTCCGAGATCGCCCGGCGGGTGGTGATCCAGACGCCGTCGGCGGCGGTGACGTGGCGCAGGAACTCCTCGAGCGCCCAGATCCGGCCCGGGCGGCCGATGATGCGCAGGTGTAGCCCCACCGACATCATCTTCGGCCCCTGCTCGGCGCTCTCGGCGAGCATCCAGTCGAAGCTGCGGCGGGCATAGTCCAGCCAGTCCTGTGGGGCGTATGACGGCGCGGTCCAGAACTTCATGTCGTTGGTGTCGATGGCGTAGGGCACGCACACCAGGGGCTTCACCGACCCGTCCGGCATCTCGACCGGCTCCCAGCGCGGCACGTCGTCGGAGAGGTCGTCCATGTGGTAGGTGTAGCCCTCCTCCACGAGGAGGCGGCGGGTGATGGGCGTGTGCAGGTAGCGCGACAGCCAGCCCACCGGCCGCTCGCCGCAGGTCTCGGCGATCGACGACGCGGCCCTGGCGACGAACTCGCGTTCCTTGTCTTCCTTAAAGCTGAACTGATGGATCCAGCGGTAGCCGTGGGAGCATGGCTCGTGGCCGCCGTCGCGGATGAACGCGGCGATTTCGGGTGCGCGCTCCAGCGAGAGGGCCGCGGCGGTGACCGTGGTCGTCACGCCGTATTTCTCGAGCAAGCGAAAGATGCGCGGGCCGCCGGCGCGGATGCCGTACTGGTAGTTCGATTCGTTGACGTAGTTGCGGATCGGGATGCCGAGAGCAACGCCGAGTTCATCGACGGGCTCCGGCTTCTTGTCACCATCGGCGATGGTCATTTCCGAGCCTTCCTCGACGTTGACCACCACGGAAAGCGCGAGAGTCTTTCCATCTGGCCAGGTGAGATCGCTCGTCATGGGTCCTCCGGTGCGCCGCGGCGGCGTCGACAAAATGTACGGACAAATCCAGCATTCTCAGTCGCTTGAAGCCGTGTCAAGCCTGACTTGCCTCAAATTCAAGCATGCTTCTGGAAACGGCAATATGATCAAGCGGATAATCGCCCGCTAAAATTATCGGACAATCTTAGCCGCTACTTTCGTCCCCTAAAAGAGTGTGTTAATCGTCCGATGAAACCGGAGTACCTGCCCGCGTGACCGACTCGGCGGACCACGAAACGAAGCGCGGAACGACCGTCGAGGCGGCGGTCGACGTCCTGCGCCGTGCCATCACCGGGGCCCGCTTCGCGCCCGGCCAGCGGCTCGTGTCGCGGGAGCTGGAGGAGGAGCTCGGCATCGGGCGCGGTTCGCTGCGCGAGGCCTTCCGCCGCCTCGCCGCCGACGGGCTCATCGAGCTGACGCCCAATCGCGGCGCATCCGTCCGCCGCTTCACCCGCGCGGAGATCATCGACGTGTTCCCGATCCGCGAGCGCATCGAGGGGCTAGCCGCCCACCTCGCCGCCGCGCGCATCCACCTCGACGACAACCGGGCCACCTTCGAGGCGGTCTGGGCCGCCGTCGGGGGAGAGCGGACCGGGGCCAGCGCGCTCACCTTCATGGAGGACAACCGCGCCCTTCACCGCACGATCGTGCGCCTCAGCGGCAACCCTCACCTCGGCGAGCTGATCGAGCGCCTCGCGCTGCCGGTGATGATGGTGCAGCTGCGCCACCTCATGACGCACAACGACATCGACGCCTCAGGCCGCGAGCACGCGACCATCGCCGCGGCGATCCTGGCGGGCGACGCGATGGCCGCGGAGGGCGCCATGCGCCGCCACCTGCGCCAGTCGCTCTGCCGGCTGATGGAGCTGCCGGACACCGACTTCATGCCGCTTCGCCTCGGCGCCGAGCCGGCCGAGCGCGACACGCCGCCCCTTCCCCCACGCCGCAACTGACGGACACGAGGAGACGACCTTCCCCGGGGACCGACCCCGAGGGCCCGAGTGCAGGAACCCCGTGCTCGAACGCTGTGGCGAGGAACAAGCGCCACTCAAAACAACCAGGACCGGAGGAAACCATGATCCGACACATGACCCGCAGAGCCGCGCTCGGCGCACTGGCAGCGGCGGCCGTCGCGACCGGATGGGCGGGCCTTCCCGCCCCCGCGCGGGCCGCCGACTACCCGGCCGACCGCCTGACCATCATCGTCCCGTTCAACCCCGGCGGCTCGGCCGACCGGATGGCCCGCGCCATCGCCCAGTTCCTGCCCGAGGAGCTCGGCGTGCCGGTCACCGTCGTCAACCGCCCCGGCGGCTCCGGCGCCCTCGGCCACACCTACTTCCTGCAGCAGCCCGACGACGGCTCCACCGCGCTCGTCAGCCCGGTCAACCCGTACCTGATCTCCAACATCCTGCGCGACCAGGGCATGCTGGACTGGGACGCCTTCAAGTTCGTCAACGGCCAGTGGCAGGACTACTACGTCCTCCTGGTGCCCAAGGACGAGCCGTACCAGTCGTTCAAGGAGCTGGTCGACTTCATCAAGGAGAACCCGGGCGAAGCGTCGAGCGCGATCATCGCCGGCGACGGCGGGCACCTCTCCACGCTCATCATGCTGGAGCAGCTCGGCCTGCCCTCCGACGCCATCAACTTCATCACCTACGACGGCGGCGGCCCGATGCGCACCGCGCTCGCGGGCGACCAGGTGACGATGTCGGTCATCTCCGGCCTCGGCAGCGACGTCATCAAGGACGACGTGCGCGCCCTCGCCGTCTTCCGCACCGAGCCGCACGCGCTGTGGGACGCACCGCTGATCAACGACGCGCTGGCGGACTACGGTGTCGAGATCCCGGTGCTGGCGGCGGACCTGCGCACCTTCACCGTACAGACCTCGTTCGCCGAGGAGCACCCCGAGACCTACCAGATGCTGGTCGACGCCTACCACCGGATGCTGGACCGCGACGACTTCAAGGCGTTCATCGGCGAGAGCCAGATCGCCGGCGACTGGATGGGCCCCGAAGCCACCAAGGCCTCGCTGGACGAGAGCTACGCCACCTTCGAGAAGTACATCGACCGCCTCGAAGAGTGACCGGGCGATGTCCATCGGCACGCTCCGCTTCACCGGACCATGGGGGCACTGCCTCCTGGTCCTCGGCTTCGCGGCCTTCGTCGGCTGGTACACGGCCGACGCCTACGCCGCATCGTCCAAGATCAAGAACCTCTTGCTGATCGGTCCGGTCGGCCTGGTCGCGGCGGTGCTGTGCGCCGTCACCCTCGCGACGCAGGTGCCGCGCCTGCGGATCGCGCGCTCGGCCGAGCCCGCCCCGCGCGAAGGCACGTTCCGCGAGCGCTGGGGCGTCGCCGCCGCCTGCGCCGGCCTCGCCGCCTACGTCATGCTGATGCCGTGGATCGGCTTCGACGTCGCGACGGCGCTGTTCGTGGCCGCCGGGATGACGCTCCAGGGCGAGCGGCGGCCGTGGGTGTCGCTCCCGTTCGGCGCCCTCGTCGGCGCCCTCACCACGTACGCGATGGAGACCGTGCTGTCCGTCCCCGTCCCCTCCCTCGTCGTGGGCTAGGCGGATGATCGACCTCGGCGCATTCGGCGAAGCGCTCTCCCTCCTCGCCTCCTCGCCCACGGCGTGGGTGGTGGTGCCGATCGGCCTCCTGATCGGCCTCGTGTTCGGCGTCCTGCCAGGCCTCTCGGTGCCGATCGCGATGGCGGTCTTCCTGCCGTTCACGCTGAACATGGACTTCGTCTCGGCGATCCTGTTCCTCACCGCGATCTTCACCGGCGGCGGCTTCGGCGGCTCGGTCCCGGCGATCCTCATGAACGTCCCCGGCACCACGGCCGCCGTCGCCACCTGCTTCGACGGCTACCCGATGGCCCGGCAGGGCCGGCACAACGAGGCGCTCGGCATCGCCCTCGCGGCGAGCACCGTCGGCACGGCCGTCGGCTACATCCTGCTCCTCCTCCTGATCCAGCCCGTCTCCCGGCTCGTCCTGCAGCTCGGCGCGCCGGAGCTCTTCATGATCGCGCTCTGGGGCCTTCTCCTCATCGCGGCCCTCTCCGAGGGGTACTTCTGGCGCGGCGTGCTGGCCGGCGCGGTCGGCCTCCTCATCGGCACCATGGGGATGAGCTCGGCCGGCATCATGCGCGGCACGGCGGGCTCCATGTACCTCCTCGACGGGATCGACTCGACCGCCGCCCTCATCGGCCTCTTCGCCGCGTCCGAGCTGTTCGCACTGGTGCGGGCCGAGTACATCGTCGCCGACGCCTCCGCCCGAACGGTGGAGCTGCGGCGGATCGCGTCGGGCTTCCTCCACGCCTTCAGCCGCATCTTCATCATCCTGCGCGGCTCGCTGCTGGGCTCGGTGATCGGCACGGTGCCGGGGGTCGGCTCGTCGGTCGCCAACCTCGTCTCATACACGGCGGAGAAGAGCCTCTCGCGCCATCCGGAGGAGTTCGGCAAGGGGTGCCCGGACGGTGTGATCGCCGCCGAATCGGCCAACTCCAGCTCCGAGGGCGGATCGATGGTCGCCCTCCTCGCGCTCGGCATCCCGGGCGGCGCGGGCACAGCGATCATGCTGGGCGCCTTCGCGATGCACAACGTCACCGGCGGCCCGCGCTTCATCTCCGACAACAAGGACATCGTGTACGCCATCATCGCCGGCAACCTCGTCCAGGCGCTACTCCTTGCGGGCGTCGGTCTCCTCTTCCTGCGGGTCGCCGTCCTCGTCGTGAAGGTGCCGCTGAGGATCCTGGTGCCGACCATCACCGCCCTCACCGTCCTCGGCACCTACGCGCTGTCGGGCACGATGGCGGGGCCGGTGACGCTCGCCGCCGCCGCCATCCTCGGCGTGGTGATGAAGCGCTACCACTACCCCGTCGTCGCGATGGTCATCGGCATCCTCCTGGGGCGCATGATGGAGGGCAACCTCCTGCGCACCTGGCAGCTCGGCCGCGGCGACCTGACCATCATCTTCGAGCGCCCCATCGCGCTGGGGCTCCTCATCGCGATGGTCCTGACCGTCGCCTGGCCGGTCCTCAAGGCCGACCGCATCCGCAACCTGGTGCGCGGCCGCGTACGCGCGACGCCGGAAGCCTGACATGACCGAACCCAAAAGCCTGTTCGAAAAGATCTGGGACGCGCACACCGTCCTCACCCGCGCCGACGGCGCCTCGCTCCTGTTCGTCGACCGCCACATCGTCCACGACGGCACGCGCCAGGCGTTCGACATGATCGAGGCGGAGGGCCTTTCGGTTCGCCGCCCCGACCTCACCCTCAGCCTCGCCGACCACTACGTCGCGACCGGAGCCTCCAACGCCCGCCGCACGCCGACCTACGACGACATGGTGAACGCGCTCGGCGAGAATGCCGCCCGCTGGGGGATCCGCCACCACGGCGCCGGCGACCCGCAGCAGGGGATCGTCCACGTCGCCGCGCCGCAGCTCGGCTTCACCCTTCCGGGCGTGCTGCTGGTCTGCGGCGACAGCCACACCGCGACCCACGGCGCCCTCGGCTGCCTCGCCTTCGGGGTGGGCGCCAGCGAGATCGCCCACGTCCTTGCGACGCAGACGATCTGGCAGAACAAGCCGAGGTCGATGCGCGTCACCATCGACGGCACGCTCGGCCGGGGCGTCAGCGCCAAGGACGTGATCCTCGCCCTCATCGGCACGATCGGCGCGGGCGGCGGCACGGGCCACGTGATCGAGTACGCCGGTTCGGCCGTCCGGGAGCTTTCGGTGGAGGGGCGACTGACCGTCTGCAACATGTCGATCGAGGCCGGCGCGCGCGCCGGCATGGTGGCGCCGGACGAGAAGACCTTCGCCTACCTCAAGGGCCGCCCCCTCGCCCCGGCCGGCGAGACCTTCGAGCGCGCGGTCGCCCACTGGCGCACCCTCGCCAGCGACGCCGGCGCCCGCTTCGACCGCGAGGTGCGCCTCGACGCCGACACCATCGCGCCGATGGTCACCTGGGGCACCTCCCCGCAGGACGCCGCGCCGATCACCGCCCGCGTCCCCAATCCCAGCGACTTCGAGGATCCGGCGCGGCGCAAGTCCGTCGAGGCGGCGCTCGCCTACATGGGCCTCACCCCCGACACGCCCCTCGCCGACATCGCCGTCGACCGCGTCTTCATCGGCTCCTGCACCAACGGCCGCCTCGAGGACCTCCGCTCCGCCGCCGACGTCGCGCGCGGCCGCAAGGCGCGGGTGCCGGCGCTGGTCGTCCCGGGATCGGGAGAGGTGAAGCGGCTCGCCGAGGCGGAAGGCCTCGACCGCATCTTCATCGAGGCGGGCTTCGAGTGGGGCGACCCGGGCTGCTCCATGTGCGTCGCCATGAACGGCGACCTGGTGCCGGAGGGCGAGCGCTGCGCGTCGTCCTCCAACCGCAATTTCGCCGGGCGGCAGGGCAAGGGGAGCCGTACCCACCTCGTCAGCCCCGCGATGGCGGCGGCCGCCGCCGTCACCGGCCATCTCACCGATTCGCGCGAGCTCTGACATGCAGCCTTTCGTCCGCCACACCGGCCGCGCGGCGGCCCTGCCCTCCGCCAACGTCGACACCGACCAGATCGTGCCGGCCCGATACCTCCACCGGCCCCGCGCCGCCGGCTACGCCGACACGCTCTTCCGCGACCTCAGGGACAAGGGCGGCTTCGTGCTCGACGCGCCCGGGAACGAGGGCGCCACGGTGCTGATCGCCGGCGACAACTTCGGCTGCGGCTCCTCCCGCGAGCACGCGGTCTGGGCCGTCTCCGACGGGGGCTACCGCGTCGTCATCGCCCCGAGCTTCGGCGACATCTTCTACAACAATGCCATGAAGAACGGCCTCATGACGGTGCGCCTTCCGGCCGAGACCGTCGCGGAGCTGATGGAGGTCGCGCCGACCGAGATCACCGTCGACCTCGAGGCCGGGACGGTCGTCTGGGGCAACCACTCCGTCCCGTTCGAGATCGAGCCGCATCACCGCGACGCGCTGCTCGAGGGTCTATCGGAGGTCCAGATGACACTGCGCGAGCTCCCTTCCATCACCGACTTCGAGGGCGAGCACCTCGAGGCGATGCCCTGGCTCACTCCCGGCAAGGGCTGACGGCCGACCGGCCGGGAACGAGGCCCACCGCCCACGAAGGAGGCGGACGGGATTAAAATATGTCCGGACAATTGCGCTCCGCCCTGTGCCAGCGCAATACTTGTGGGGCCCCACGCGCCAGCGTCCGTCAGGTCCCTGACGGGCGAGGCCCTCGCAACACAAAGGATCTCCCCGTCATGGTGGACAGCCTCGGCTATCGCCGGAAATTCGGCGTCATCGCGCCGTCGACCAACACCTCCGTGCAGCCCGAGTTCGACTCCATGCGGCCGGTCGGCGTGACCAACCACTTCTCGCGCATCGTCATCCCGAACGACCCCGTCCGCTCGGACGAGGACTTCAGCCTGCTCATGGTCAACATCCGCAAGACGCTGATGGCGGCGGTCGACGCGGTGATGACCTGCAGCCCCGACGCGCTCATCATGGGGATGTCCGCCGAGACCTTCTGGGACGGCAAGGAGGGCTCGGACGTCCTCAAGGCGCGGATCGAGGAGCACGCCGGCACCACCGTCGCCATGGGCTCGGACGCCTGCCAGGCGGCGCTGCGCAAGTATGGCGACATCAAGCGGATCTCCGTCATCACCCCGTACATGCCCGTCGGCGACGAACAGGTGGTCCGCTTCTTCAACGACTGCGGCTTCGAGGTCGTCGCGCTCAAGGGCCTGAAGTGCGCGGGACCGGAGCTGATCGCCCACGTCTCCGAGAAGGAGCTGCGCGATTCGATCAACGAGGTGAACGACCCCTCCGTCGAGGCGATAGTCCAGGTGGGCACCAACCTCGCCATGGCCCGGGTCGCCGGAATTGCCGAGTTCTGGCTCGACAAGCCGGTGCTCGCCATCAACACCGCCACCTACTGGCACGCGCTGCGCACCAACGGCATCGAGGACAAGGTCCAGGGCTTCGGCTCCCTCCTCACCGACTACTGATCCGCCCGGCCCGCCGCGCCGCCCGAGGGTTCGCCGGGGCCCAGGCGATGCGTCGCGGCAACAGGTGGGGCGGACGAGGCTTCCGCCCGCCCGGTCTGGCAATGATCATGCAGTTCTGGAGCGGCGCCTGGGTGCGCACACCCCGCATGGAGGAGGCGGAGCATGACTGCCACGTTGACCCGGATCGTCGACCTCGATCCGTTTCCCCTGCCCGCCTCGATGCTGTTTCCCGGCCGCGACCTCGCCGAGCTCGCCCCCTACCGGGACGTCCTCGCACCCGACCACGTGGACTTCGAGGCCGAGGCGATCCTGCTCGGGGTGCAGAGCTGGCTCGTCCGCTCGGCGGGCCTCACGGTTCTCGTCGACACGTGCGTCGGCGAACACAAGGCGCGGCCGGCCCGCGCCGACTGGCACCAGCGCAGCGCAACGCAATACCTCGCTAACCTCGCCGCCGCCGGTGTCGCGCCCGAGGAGGTGGACGTCGTCCTGTGCACCCATCTCCACGCCGACCACGTCGGCTGGAACACGCGGCTCGTCGACGGGCGCTGGGTGCCGACCTTCCCCAACGCGCGCTATCTGATCGGCCGCACGGAGCTCGCCCACTGGGCGGCGGTGAACGGATCGAACCCCGCCGGCGCCTACGCCGACAGCGTGCTCCCCGTCGTCGAGGCCGGCCTCGTCGACGCGGTCGAGGACGGCTACGAGATCGCCTCCGGCCTCACCCTGATGCCCCACCCCGGCCACACGCCGGGTCAGGTCGGATTGCGCTTCGCCGGTCCACACGGACCGACGGTCATCTGCGGCGATGCCATCCATTCGCCGCTGCAGGTGTACCGGCCGGAGTGGTCGAGCGGGTTCTGCGTCGACCCCGGCCTCGCCATCGCCTCCCGCGTCGCGCTGCTGGAGGACGCGGCCGACCGGGGGACGTGCCTCCTCCCCGCGCACCTTCGCCGCTGGACCGGCATGAGGATCCGCGCCGAGGGCGACGCCTTCGTGCCGGACTTCCTCTGATGCGCCATGCCTCCGCCTACAGCGGCCGCGGCAAGCTCGGCCTCATCGTGCCGCCGACCAACACGGTGAACGAGGCGGAGCGGCAGCGCCTCGTCCCCGAGGGCGTGACGGTCCACACCCACCGCATGGCCCTCCATACCGACACCGCCTCCCCCGCCGGCCGGGCCGCGCTGGAGACCGACCTCGATGCCGCCGTCGCGATGCTCGCCGCCGCCCGCGTCGACACGGTCGCGTACGCCTGCACCGCCGGATCCATGGTGACGCCCGCCGCCTCCCTCCCGGATGCGCTGACGGCCCGCGCCGGCGTCGCCACGGTCACGACCGCCGCCGCCATCATCGCCGCCCTCACCGCGCTCGGGGTGACGCGGCTCTCGGTCGCCACCCCCTACGCCGACGCCCTCAACGCGCACGAGACGCACTTCCTCGAGGACCACGGCTTCACCGTCGTGAACCTCGTCGGCCTCGGCATCGGCGCCGGCGGGGCGCACGATTACGTGCGCATCGCCGAGACGCCGCTCGAAGCCGTCGCCGCCCACGCCCGCGCCGCGTTCGTTCCGGGAAGCGAGGCCCTCCTCATCACCTGCACCGACTTCCCGGCGCTTCCGCTGGTGGAGCCGCTGGAAGCCGAGCTCGGCATCCCCGTCGTCACGTCCAACACGGCAACGCTCTGGGCCGCTCTCCGGCGGGCCGGGATCGCCGATCCCGTCCCCGGCGCCGGCCGCCTTCTGACCGAACACTAACGGAGACCCACGTGTCCGAAAATCTCGACGACAACTATGCGCGGGCCTACAATACCCGCGTCGGCTTCGGCGCCCGCCCGGCGCTCATCCTGATCGACTTCGCGCACGCCTATTTCGACCCGGACTGCAGCCTCTATGCCGGAGTGGACGACGCGCTCGCCTCGGCGCTGCGGGTGCGCGAGGCGGCCCACGCCGCCGGCATCCCCGTCATCCTCACCGAAGTGCGGTACCAGCAGAACGGGATCGACGGTGGCCGCTTCTTCGAGAAGGCGACGCCGCTCAAGGCCTTCGTGAAGGGCGCTCCGACGGCCGAGTTCGCGAAGGGGCTCGTGCCGCGGGACGACGAGTTCGTCATCACCAAGCAGTACCCGAGCGCCTTCTTCGGCACCTCCCTCTCCTCGACGCTGACGGCGGCGGGGATCGACAGCGTCATCCTGACCGGGCTGACCACCTCGGGCTGCGTGCGCGCGACCTGCATCGACGCGGTCTCCTACGGCTTCCGCACCGCCGTCGTCGCCGAGGCGTGCGGCGACCGTCACCCCGGCCCGCACGAGGCCAACCTGTTCGACATGAACGCCAAGTACGCCGACGTCGTGTCCGAGACGGAGACGCTGACCTTCCTCGGCGCGAAGCTCGCCGCCTGACCGCGGGCCGGGCTAGCCGGTGGAGCCCGGCAGGCGGTCGATCACGTGCTGGATCGGCCGCAGGTGGCGGTTGAGAAGCTCCACCACGCCGTCGCCGTCGTGCCGGTCCAGCGCCTCGACCATCGCCTCATGCTCGGCGAGGATCGTCTCGAGGCGTGACGGGTCGGCGTTGAGGGCGGCGTACGCCACCTGCTGCTGACGCGCCCGAAGCGCGTCCAGCACGTCCATCAGCACCCCGTTGCACGAGCCCTCGACGAGCGCGACGTGATAGTCGCGGTCGAGGTCGACGTGGCGGCGAAGGTCCGCGCTGCCGAGCGTGCGCATCTCCGCCGCGAGGCGCTTCATCTCCGGCGGAGCGCCCGTTCGGGCCTCGCAGATCCGTCGCGCGGCGAAGCCCTCGATCAGCCGGCGCGCCTCGTAGACGTCGAGCATCTCCTGCGCCGTCACCTGCCGCACCCGCGCCCCGCGCCGGGGGAGAAGCTCCAGGAAGCGCTCCGACTCCAGCTTGTGGAACGCCTCGCGCACCGGCGTGCGGGAGACGCCGGCCGCTGTGGAAATCCATTCCTCCTCGATGAACTCGCCGCCGGGAAACTCTCCGCGAATGATGCGGTCGAGAACATAGTCGTACGCTTTGGCGCGGGCGGTCATGGCGGGTTTTTCCGGGAGGGTCTGCTTGCCCATAGCGCCTCGTTGTGTCGGAGCGGACCTTAAAATTCGGGGCAGCAGGCGGTTGACAACGAACCGTGCCGGCGCCGTTATGTATCCGCCGTGTATACACGGCAAATGCACAATGCGCCATCGACCAACCCGGAGGCCCCATGCCAACCGAGCCGATGCAGACCGGGCGGACGCAGACGGAGCGGACCTGGCGCGTCGGAGTGGACTCCGGGGGTACCTTCACCGACGTCTGCCTCTTCGACGAGGCGACCGGGCGCACCGAGGTCTGGAAGGTCTCCTCGACCCCGTCCGACCCGTCCGAGGGGATCGCCGCCGGCGTCGCGGAGGGGATGGCCCGGGTGGTGCCCGGCGAGGACAAGGCCGCCGCCCGCATCGCCTACTTCGGCCACGGCACGACGGTGGCGACGAACGCGCTCATCACCCATCGCGGCGCCCTCGTCGGCCTCGTCACCTCGGAGGGCTTCCGCGACCTCCTCGAGATCGGCCGGCAGAAGCGGCCGAGCCTCTACGACCTGTTCGAGGACAAGCCGCACACCCTCGTTGCCCGCCGCCTGCGCAAGGAGGCCGCGGAACGGCTGCGCCACGACGGCACCGTCGAGACCCCGCTCGACGAGACCGCGGTGCGCAGGGCCGCGCGCGAGCTCGCCGAGGCCGGCTGCCAGGCGGTCGCCATCTGCTTCCTCTATTCGTTCGTCGACCCGACACACGAGGCGCGCGCCCGCGCCATCGTCGCGGAGGAAC
This sequence comes from Acuticoccus sediminis, assembly GCF_003258595.1. NCBI lineage: Bacteria > Pseudomonadati > Pseudomonadota > Alphaproteobacteria > Hyphomicrobiales > Amorphaceae > Acuticoccus > Acuticoccus sediminis. The sequence goes on along the minus strand of NZ_QHHQ01000008.1, from coordinate 195,550 downwards.
TGCCGGACGCCTTCATCTGCGCCAGCCACGAGATCGCGCCGGAGTTCCGCGAGTTCGAACGGCTGTCGACGGCGGTGGTGAACGCCTATCTCGGCCCGATCATGAAGCGCTACATCGACCGCCTCACGCCGCGGCTCGAAGCGCTCGGCATGGCCGCGCCGCCGCACCTCACCCAGTCGAACGGCGGCGTCGTCAGCTTCGAGGCCGCCTCGCGCACCCCGGTCCGCGCCGTGCTGTCCGGCCCCTCCACGGGCGTCGTCGCGGCGGAGGCGATCGGCCGGGAGGCGGGCTTCTCCAACCTCATCACCTTCGACATGGGCGGGACCTCCACCGACGTCGCTCTGATGCAGGGCGGCCAGCCCAAGCTCGCCTCGGAGGCGATCGTCCACGGCTATCCGATCAAGGCACCGATGCTGGACATCCACACCGTCGGCGCGGGCGGCGGGTCCATCGCCTACATCGACTCCGGCGGCCTCCTGAAGGTCGGGCCGCAATCGGCGGGCGCCGACCCCGGGCCGGTCTGCTACGATCGCGGCGCCACCGCCCCGACGGTGACGGACGCCAACGTGGTGCTCGGCACGCTGAACCCGACGCACCTGCTGGCGGGCCGCATGCCGATCCGCCGCGACCTCGCCGAGGAGGCGATCGCCGGGCTGGGGGCGGCGCTCGGCCTCTCCACGATGGAGACCGCCGAGGGCATCCTCGCGGTGGTGACGGCGAACATGGCGCGCGCGATCCGCACCATCTCGGTGCAGCGCGGCCACGACCCGCGCGACTATGCGCTGATGGCCTTCGGCGGCGCCGGGCCGCTCCACGCCGCGCGCCTCGCCGAAGCGCTCGACATGAGCCGGATCATCATCCCGCCGAGCCCCGGCATCATGTGCGCCATCGGCCTGCTGCTGACGGACCTGCGCGCCGACTTCGCCGCGACGAGACTGATGCCCGCCGAGCCCGCCAACGCGGACGCCGCCGAGGCGACGCTCGCCCCCCTCGTCGAGGAGGCGGAGAGCTGGCTTGCGGCCGAGCATGTGGCGCCCGACGCCCGCCGCCTGAGCCGTACCGTCGACATGCGCTACCGCGGCCAGAACTACGAGCTCGCCGTCCGCGTCCCCGAGGGCCCGGTGACCGCCGCCGCCATCGACGCGCTGGTGAAGGGCTTCGAGGACGCCCACAAGCAGCGCTACGGCTTCCTCGCCGAGGAGGAGGCGGTGGAGTTCGTGACCTTCCGCGTCGAGGCGTTCGGGGTCGTCAGGAAGGCCGAGTTCCCCCGCGCCGCGCCCGGCGAGCCCGACCCCGCCCCGGCCGCGACCGGCACCCGCCAGACCTATTTCGCGGGCGTCGGCGAGGTCGTCGCCACTCCCGTCTACGCCCGCGAGAAACTCCGCGCCGGCATGACCTTCGAGGGACCGGCGATCGTCGAGCAGATGGACACCACCACCATCGTCCCGCCCGGCACCCGCCTCACCGTCGACGCCATGGGCAACCTCATCATGGAGGCCTCGTGATGGACCGTCCCGCCGCCGCCCACCTCGACCCCATCACCGTTGAGGTGATCGGCGCCGCGCTCTCGTCCATCGTCGAGGAGACCGGCGAGGCGCTGATCCGCGCGTCCTACTCGACGAACATCAAGGAGCGGCGCGACTGCTCCACCGCCCTCTTCAACACCAAGGGCGAGACGCTCTGCCAGGCCGAGCACATCCCGTTGCACCTCGGCTCCTTCATCGGCATCATCCCGAAGATCCTCGAGCTGCACGACGTCGCCGGGATGGCGCCGGGCGACGTCTTCGTCGGCAACGACGCCTACATGGGCGGCGGCACCCACCTGCCGGACATCGTGCTCGCCGAGCCGATCTTCGTGGACGGCGAGATCGCGGCGTGGACCGTGAACCTCGCCCACCACGCCGACTTCGCCGACCGCGGCCACGCACACATCTACCAGGAGGGCCTGCGCATTCCGCCGATCCGCCTCTACAGGGCGGGCGTGCTGCAGAAGGACGTGCAGGACCTCATCCTCCTCAACTGCCAGGTCCCGCGCGAGCGCCTGTCGGACCTGCGCGCGCAGATGGCCGCCAACCGCGTCGGCGTGCAGCGCTTCCAGGACCTATGCGCCAAGTGGGGCACCGCGACGGTGCTCGCGGCGGGCGACGCGCTGCTCGACTACGCGGAGCGCAAGATGCGCGCCGGCATCGCCGCGCTGAAGGACGGCGTCCACACCTTCGCCGACGTGTTCGACGGGCCGGAGTTCGACACGACGCTCCCCCTCGCGGTCACCCTCACGGTGGCGGGCGACGAGATGACGGTCGCCTTCGACGCCCCGCCGCAGCAGCGCGCCGGCATCAACATGACGTGGACCGCGCTCGCGGCGACCGTCTACTACATCGTCAAGGCCGTGGTGGACCCGACAGTGCCGCCGAACGCCGGCCTCGCCCGGCCGGTCACCGTGACGGCACCGCCCGGATCGCTCCTCAACTGCGTCCACCCGGCGGCGGTCAACGGACGCGTGCAGCTCTGCCAGCGCGTCGCCGACCTCACCCTCGGCGCCCTCTACAAGGCCGCGCCCGACAAGGTGACGGCCTGCACCAACTCGGCCTGCTGCGTCGCGACCTTCACGGGCCAGCGCAAGGCGGACGGGACCATCTGGGTCTACCTCGAGACGTTCGGCGGCGGCGGCGGCGCGCGGCCCAACAAGGACGGGCTCGACGGAATCCACGTGCACGTCACCAACACCTCGAACCTCCCGGTCGAGGCGCTGGAGCTCGAATATCCACTGACGGTCCTGCGCTACGAGCTGGTCAACGGGTCGGCGGGCGAAGGCCGGTTCCGCGGCGGCATGGGCCTGCGCCGCGTCGTGCGCGCGGAGGAGGACTGCCTCGTGCGCGTCGACGTCTCGCGGACCAGATCCCGCTCGTGGGGGCTGGAGGGTGGCGGCGAAGGCGGGCACGGCGCGCTGGAGCGCGGCCCGGGCGTCGCCGAGTTCGATCACGACAAGGGCGCGCTGACGGCCGGACAGTGGTTCGCGCTGCGCACGCCGGGCGGCGGCGGCTTCGGCCCGGCCGCGGAGCGCGATCCCGACTTGACGAGCATCGACGATCTCGATGGCATTCGATCTGCAACGAGCTGAGCACGGAACGATCGACAGGGACGACATCAGGACCGACGCCGCGTCCACCTAGGGGAGAGACGACATGAGCCTTGCACTGACACGTCGCCGCTTCATGGCCACCGCGGCCGCGGCGGGCACCATCCCGTTCATCGGCGCGCCGACCGCGCGGGCTCAGGCCACCGGCATCCTCACCTTCGGCCTCTCCTCCTATCCGCCCAGCTTCGCCGCGCTGCAGTCGACCGGGACCGCGGCGGGCACCGTCAAGCTGATGATCCACCGCGGCCTCCTCGGCTACGACAAGGCCGGCCAGCTACGCGGCGAGCTGGCCGAGGAATGGGGTGTCGACGACGCCGGCGTCTGGACCTTCAAGCTGCGCGACAACGCCGTGTGGCACGACGGCCGGCCGGTGACCGCGGCGGACATCAAGTGGACCATCGAATCGGGTGCCGCGCCGGACTCGGCCGCCGCCTACAAGACGCCGCTCCAGCTCATCGAGAAGATCGAGATGCCGGACGACAAGACGGTGAAGCTCACCTTCTCCGAGCCGTTCGCCACTGCCGAGACGCTCTTTGCCCACTACAACATGCCGATGCTGCCCGAAGGATCGGACGATGAGGGCCTCGTCGGCGCCGGCCCCTTCAAGCTGGCGGGCCGTGAGCGCGGCGTCTCCATCGACCTCGTCGCCAGCGAGAACTACTACAGGCCGGGCCTGCCCAGGCTCGCCGGCATCAAGGCCGTCGCCTACGCGGACGAGAACCTGCGCGTCGCGGCCCTCGAGGCGGGCGACGTCGACCTCATCGAGTACGTGCCGTGGCCGGCGATGGGCGCCATCGACGACAACCCCTCGCTGACGCTCGACGTGGTCGAGGGGCCGTTCATGTACCTCACCTTCAACGGCGCCAGGAAACCGTTCGACAACAAGCTCGTCCGCCAGGCCATCGCCCACGCCATCAAGCGCGAGGACGTGGTGGACGCCGCCTTCTTCGGCCGCGGCGCGGGCCTCGCGCACCTGCCGATCTCCGACGCGAGCCCGTTCTACAATCCGCAGTACGCCGACGCGTGGGCCTATGACCCGGAGAAGGCGAAGGCGCTCCTCGCCGAGGCCGGCCACCCGGACGGGTTCGACTGCACGCTCCTGTCGACCGCCCAGTACGGCATGCACACCTCCACCGCCGAGATCGCGCAGGCCTACCTCTCGATGATCGGCATCAACGTCACCCTCGACCTCCCCGACTGGGCGACCCGCGTGCAGAAGGGCAACGCCGGCGACTTCGACTTCGCGGTGATGGGCACCTCCGCCGACTCCAACGATCCGGACGGCATCGCCCGCCTCATCGACACCAGCCTGCCGACCTCGTTCGTGCGCAGCGCCAACCTCGACCTTCCGGACATTCCGAAGCTCCTCGCCGAGGGGCGCGCCACCTTCGACAGCGAGGCGCGCAAGGAGGTCTACGAGAAGCTGGAGGGCATCGCGATGGACGAGGTGCCGCTTGTGGGCCTGTGCTGGCGCGCGCAGGGATACGCATTCCACGACGGCGTCTCGGGCTTCAAGAACCTCCCCGGCCAGCTCACCTTCTACTCCGGCCTCACGCTCGAAGAGACCGCGCTCTCCTGATGCTTGCCTATGTGGCCCGGCGCGTCGGTGTCGCCCTCCTCATGGTGTGGCTGGTGGCGACGATCGTCTTCCTGCTCCTGCACATCGTGCCCGGCGACCCGGCCGAGCTGCTCCTCTCCACGGGGAGCACCGCGCCGGATCCCGCCGCGGTCGCGTCGCTGCGCGAGAAGCTGGGCCTCAACGCGCCGCTCCACGTCCAGTACTGGGACTACCTGACCGGCCTCCTGCGCGGCGACCTCGGCGCGTCGCTGCAGGACGGGACCCCCGTCGCCGAGCAGGTCGCGCTGCGCCTGCCGCGCACCTTGGAGCTGATCGTGACCGCCGCGATCCTCGCGACCGGCATCGGCATTCCGGTCGGCGTGCGCGCGGCGACGCACGCCGGCGGCCTCACCGACCGTATCGCCACCGGCCTCGCCGCGATCGCGCTGTCGACGCCGGTGTTCGTCATCGGCACCCTCGCCATCCTCCTCTTCGCGCAGACGCTGAAGATCGCCCCGGCCGGCGGCTACGTCGCCTTCGCCGAGGACCCGCTGCGCCACCTCGGCCTCCTCGTCCTCCCGGCCCTCACCGTCGCCGCGCCGCTGACGGCCGTCGTCGTGCGCATGACGCGCAGCGCTGTGCTGGAGGTGCTGGAGCGCGACTTCGTGCGGGCCGTGCGCGCCCGCGGCGTGGCGCCCCGGCGCATCCTGGCGCGGCACGTCCTGCGCAGCGCGCTCGTCCCGGTGGTGACGGTGACGGGGCTGGAGCTCGGCACGCTCCTCGGCGGCACGGTGCTGGTGGAGTTCGTCTACAACTGGCCGGGCCTCTCGGGCTTCCTGGTGCGCGCCGTCGACGCGCGCGACTACCCCGAAGTCGTCGGCATCGTCCTCACCATCTCGGCGCTCTTCGTGCTGCTCAACCTCGTAGTCGACCTGGTGAACGCCGTGCTCGATCCCAAGGTGCGGCTCAGCGCATGAGGGCACGGACGGTTCGCAAGCTGGCCCTGCCGGTCGCCCTCGTCGTGCTCATCGTCGGTGCAGCGGCGCTGGCACCGGTCCTGCCGCTGATGGACCCGACGAAGATCGACATCCCCCACCGCTTCGCCGGCCCCTCCTGGGCCCACCCGCTGGGGCAGGACGAGTTCGGCCGCGACGAGCTCAGCCGCATCGTCTGGGGCGGACGCGCGTCGCTGACGGTGGCGATCCTCTCGTCCCTCGTCGCCGCCGCCATCGGCACCGCGCTCGGCCTCATGGGCGGCTACTTCCGCGGTCTCGCCGAGCTCTTCACCGTGCGCGCGGCGGAGGTGCTGCTGTGCCTGCCGCCGCTGCTGCTGGCCCTCCTCGTCGTGACCCTCCTCGGATCGGGCGCGACCACGCTCGTCATCGCGCTCTCCATCCTCTACACGCCCCGCTTCGTGCGCGTCGCCTACGCCGCGACACTGCAGACGAGAAACCTAGAGTTCGTCATGGCGCAGGAGGCGCTCGGTCGCCACCCGGTGCCGATCCTGGCGCGCACGCTCCTGCCGAACATCGCCCCGCCGCTCCTCGTGCAGCTCTCCGTCACCGTGGCGTCGGCGATGGTGATCGAGAGCGGCCTCTCCTTCCTCGGCCTCGGCGTCGTCCCGCCCGCGCCCTCGTGGGGCCTGATGATCCGCGGCGCGCGGGCGGCGATGGACACCGCGCCGATGCTCCTCGTCTGGCCGTGCCTCGCGCTGGTGCTGGCGATCTTCTCGTTCAATCTCCTGTGCGACCGGTTGCGCGACGTGCTCGACCCGCGCGCTGCCGCCGAGGGCACCGTGAGCTGGTTGCGCGCGCGCCGTGCCCCCGTCCCGGCCGCTGCGCCCGTCGGCAGCGACCTGGCGCGGCTCGACCACCTCACCGTGTCGATCGGCGGCAAGGCCGATGCCACGCGGCTCGTGCGCGACGTGTCATTCGCAGTGAAGCCCGGCGAGACGCTGGCCCTCGTCGGCGAGAGCGGGTCGGGCAAGACACTGTCCGGCCTTGCCATGATGGGCCTCCTGCCGCCCGGCCTCGTCGCCCGCGGCGCGGTCCCGATCGCGACGGACGCCGGCGCCGCCGACGCCCTCGCCCTCCCCGAGGATGAGCTTCGGCGCCTCCGGGGGCGCGACGTCGCGATGGTCTTCCAGGACGCTTCGGCGAGCCTCAGCCCGGTGATGCGCGTCGGCGAGCAGATCGCCGAGTCGATCGGCGCGCACGCCACCGTCGACCGGCGCGAGGCGAGCCGCCGTGCCGAGGCGCTCCTCGCCCGCGTCGGCATGCCGGATCCGAGGCGCGCCGCCCGCGCCTGGCCGCACGAGCTTTCCGGCGGTCAGCGCCAGCGCGCGATGATCGCGGCCGCGCTCGCCAACGGCCCGAAGCTCCTCATCGCCGACGAGCCCACCACCGCGCTCGACCCGACGATCCAGGCGCAGATCCTCGCCCTCCTCAAGGAGCTGAAGGACGACACCCAGGGCATGGCCATGGTGTTCGTCACGCACAACCTAGCCATCGTGTCCGAGATCGCCGACCGCGTGGTGGTGCTCTACGCCGGTGAGCTGGTCGAGGCCGGCCCCGTCGCCGCGGTCTTCGGCGCGCCGCGCCATCCCTACACGGCGGCCCTCCTCAACTGCGTGCCGGAGAGCGGGGCGGACCGCCTTCTCGCGATTCCCGGTGTCGTCCCGGCGCCGGACGAGCTTCCCGAGGGCTGCCGTTTCGCCCCGCGCTGCGGCCACGCCACGGACCCCTGCCACCGGCGCCACCCCGACCTCGACCGGTCCGGCGACGGCCATGACGTGCGCTGCCTCAAGTGGCGGGAACTCGCATGAGCGCCCCCGTCGTCCCGGCACCGCCCGCTCCCGCTTCGCCCGCCCCCGGTCCGCACTCCCGTGCACCGCTCGTATCGGCGAAGGGCGTGTCGCGCGCCTACCCCATTCGCCGCGGCCTCTTCGCCCGCACCGCGTGGCTGCGCGCGGTCGACCGCGTCGACCTCGACGTCTTCCCCGGCGAGGTGGTCGGCGTCGTCGGCGAATCGGGTTGCGGCAAGTCCACCCTGGGGCGCCTGCTCCTCGGCCTCGCCCGGCCGACGGGGGGCGAGGTCAGCTTCGCTGGCGAACCGCTGTCGGCGCGCAGCGGCGCGGCGAAGCGGGCGCTGCGGTCGCGGATGCAGGTGGTCTTCCAGGACCCCTTCTCCAGCCTCGACCCGCGCCGCAGCGTCGGCGCGCAGATCGCCGACGGCCTGCGCATCCACCAGGTCGTCCCGAACGCCGAGATCAAGGCCGAGGTCGCCCGGCTCCTCGCGCTCGTCGGTCTCGATCCGGCCGCCGCGGCGCGCAAGCCGCACGAATATTCTGGCGGCCAGCGCCAGCGCATCGCCATCGCGCGGGCGCTCGCTACCCGGCCCGACTTCATCGTCGCCGACGAGCCGGTGTCCGCGCTCGACGCCTCGATCCAGGCCCAGGTGGTCAACCTCCTCGCGGACCTGCGGGCCGAGCTCAAGCTCGCCCTCGTGTTCATCAGCCACGACCTCCATGTCGTGCGCCACCTCTCCGACCGGATCGCGGTGATGTACCTCGGCCGCATCGTCGAGGAGGGCCCGGCGGGCGACGTCTTCAGCCGCCCGGCGCACCCCTATACGCGCGCGCTGATCGAGGCGACGCCGTCGATGACGGCACGCGCCACCGAGCCGCCGCTCGCAGGCGAGCTGCCGGACCCGGTGCAGCCACCGTCCGGCTGCACGTTCCGCACCCGCTGCCCTCTCGCCGAGGCGCGTTGCGCGCAGGCCGAACCGCCCCTCTCACCCGTCGGCGACAAACGGCGAGCCGCTTGCATAAAGCCCCTTACCGGTTTGTAACTTTACAATGGCTCCCGTGACGAATCCGCCCGCTCCCCTTCCCGCCTCCGCCGACGTCGTCGTCATCGGCGGCGGCATCGTCGGCGTGACCGCCGCCTGGTTCCTCGCCCGCGACGGCTTCAAGGTCGCGCTGCTGGAGAAGGGGCGCATCGCCGCCGAGCAGTCGTCCCGCAACTGGGGCTGGATCCGCAAGCAGGGCCGCGACCCGATCGAGCTGCCGCTGATGATCGAGAGCGCGCGCCTGTGGGAGGAGCTCGCGGGCGACATCGGCGACGAGATCGGCTTCGGCCGGCACTCCACCACCTACGTCGCGATGAACGACGACGAGCTCGCCGAGCGCGCGGCGTGGCTGGAATCGGCGCGCGACTACCAGCTCGATACGCGCCTGCTCACCGCCGCCGAGACGGACGAGCTGCTCGGCCGCGACGACCGCCGGTTCGTCGGCGCGCTCCACACCCCGTCGGACATGACGGCCGAGCCGAGCCTCGCTGTCCCCGCCTTCGCCAGGCAGGCCGCGGCGGAGGGCGTCACCGTGATCGAAGGCTGCGCGGCGCGCGGCGTCGAGACGACGGGCGGCCGCCTCTCCGGCGTCGTCACCGAGCGCGGCACGATCGCCTGCTCGGCGGCGATCCTGGGCGGCGGGGCGTGGTCGCGCACCTTTCTGGAGAACCTCGGCGTCTTCATCCCGCAGCTGGCCGTCCGCTCGCAGGCCTGCCGCACCACGCCGGCGCCGGAGATCCACCCCGGCGGCATCGGCGCGACCGGCGCCTCGCTCCGCCGCCGGCTCGACGGTGGCTACACGCTGGGCCGCACCAACGCCTCCACGTTCCAGATCGTCCCCGCCGCGTTCCGGCACTTCCTCACCTTCGTGCCGACCCTGCGGCACCGCTGGGGGATGGCGAAGATCCGCATCGGACCGGACTTCTTCGGCCCGCTCGGCCATGCCCGCTGGACCAACGACCAGGCCACGCCGATGGAGAAGGTCCGCATCCTCGACCCCGAGCCGGACCACAAGCTCCTCGCCGACATGCTCGCTACCGCCAAGCGGCTGCACCCGAAGCTCGGCGACATCAGGATCGCCGAGAGCTGGGGCGGCATGATCGATGTCACGCCGGACGAGGTCCCGATCATCGACGAAACCCCCGGCACGCCGGGGCTCTGGATCGCGACCGGCCTCTCCGGGCACGGCTTCGGCATCGGCCCCGGCGTCGGGCGGCTTGCATCGCAGCGCCTGATGGGGCGCACTCCGGTGGTGGACCCGGACCCGTTCCGCCTGTCCCGCTTCTCGTCGTTCCGCCATCTGGGTGATGCGCAATGAGCCACGTCGACGTCCTCGTCATCGGAGCCGGGATCACCGGCGCGACGGCCGCGCTCGCGCTCGCCGAGGCCGGCCTCTCGGTCGAGGTGGTCGACGCATACGGACCGGCGGCGATGGCCTCGGGGTGGACGCTGGCGGGCGTGCGCCAGTCCGGCCGCGATCCGGCCGAGCTGCCGCTGGCGCTCGCCGCCGTCGCCGAATGGCCGCACCTCGATGAGAAGCTCGGCGCGCCGACGCGCTACCGCCAGGAGGGCAACCTGCGCCTCGCCCGGAGCGACGACGAGGTCGAGATCATCAAGCGCCTGGTGGCGTCGCAGTCCGCACTCGGCCTCCACCTCACCTTTCTGCCCACCCTGTCGGACGTGCGCTCCGTCGCGCCCGCCATCTCCGACAAGGTCATCGCGGCCTCGTTCTGCCCGACCGACGGGCACGCCGATCCCGTCGCCACCGTGACCGCCTTCCTCGCCGCCGCCGAGCGGGCCGGCGCGCGGCTCACCTATGGCGAGCGCGTCGTCTCGCTGGAGCGCGAGGGCGGCCGCATCACCCACGCCGTCACCGACAGGCGAAAGATCGCGGCCGGCGCGGTGCTGATCGCCGGCGGGATCCACGTCAACGACCTCCTCGAGCCGCTCGGCGAGACGATCCCGCTGACCGTCCCGATCGTCACCGTGGTCCAGACCACGCCCGTCGCGCCGACGCTCGGCCCGGTGCTCGGCGTTGCCAACGCCAACCTCGCGGTTCGGCAGGAGGCGAACGGCTGCTTCCGGCTCACGAGCGGGCGGGAAGACTTCGACGACACCCTCGTCGAGGAGAACGGCCGGCCCCTCGCCCGCCCGCGCATCAAGCAGGTCGCGACGACGATCTCCCGCGTCGCCGAGGTGCTGCCGGTCGTCGGCGAGACGCGGTTCCAGGCCGTCTGGGGCGGCCTCCTCGACCTGACGCCGGACGCTCTTCCGGTGATCGACCACGTGCCGGGGCTGGAGAACGCGGTCGTCGCGGCCGGCTTCTCCGGGCACGGCTTCGGAATCGGCCCGGTCACCGGACCGCTCGCCGCCGACCTCGTTCTCGGCCGCGCGCCGCGATTCCCGCTGGACGCCTTCCGCTTCGACCGCTTCGCCGGGCTCGAGGCGAACGCGGCCGAACTGACGCTGCACGGATGAGCCGCACCGCCGATATCGCGATCGTCGGCGGCGGGCTCGTCGGCTCCGCGCTCGCCTACGGCCTCGCATCGCGCGGCGCTTCGGTCCTCATGTTCGACCCGGATGCGGACGACCTGCATGCCTCGGTCGGCAACTTCGGGCTCGTCTGGGTGCAGAGCAAGGGCGTCGGCGCTCCGGACTACGCCGCCCTCTCACGCCGCTCCGCCGCCGCCTGGACGGACTTCGCCGCCGACATCGCCGGGCGATCGGGCAAGAACCCTGCCTACGACCGGTGCGGCGGCATCAAGATCGCCCTCGGCGACAGCGAGATGGAGGCGCTCGAGGCCTCGGTGCGCCGTTTGCACAACCAGGGCTCGGACGACGTCGTGATGATCTCGCGCGAGGAGCTCGTCGATCGCGTCCCCTCCGTCGGTCCGGAGGCTGTCGGCGGATCCTACTGCGCCGCCGACGGTCACGCCGACCCGCTGGCGACCCACATCGCCCTGCGCATCGCGCTGAGGACCACCGCCCGCGCGGCGGTCGTGCGCCGCCGCGTCGACGGGATCGTCCCCGACGGGGACGGCTTCACCGTCCTCGCGGAGGGGGAGCGGTTCGGCGCCGGGAAGGTCGTGCTCGCCGCCGGCCACGGCACCACCGCGCTCGCCGCGATGCTCGGCCTCGACGTACCGCTGCGGCCGGAACGCGGGCAGATCCTGGTGACGGAGAGGCTCGCCCCCTTCCTCGGCCCCGCATGCTTCACGGTGCGCCAGACCAACCAGGGCAGCGTCCTCATCGGCGACTCCAAGGAGGACGTCGGCTTCGACCGCGGGACGACGCCAGCGGTGGGCGGCGCGATGGCCGAGCGCGCGCTCAGGATGTTCCCTTGCCTCGCCGACGCGCGCATCGTGCGCCAGTGGGGTGCGCTGCGGGTGATGTCCCCGGACGGACTGCCGATCTACGCGCAGTCCCGGACGCATCCGGGCGCGATGTCCCTCTCCTGTCACAGCGGCGTCACGCTCGCCGCCGCCCATGCCGGCGAAGTTGCCGAGGCGGTGCTCTCAGGCACCCTCGCCGCGCGCTACCCGGCCTTCTCACCGGATCGATTTGCAAAGGTATCGGCATGACCGGCTTCGCCCGCGTCGGGGAGTCCCGGCGCGTGACCATCCTCGTCGACGGCAAACCGGTCGAGGCGCGCGAGGGCGACAGCGTGGCGCTGGCGCTGATGGCGAGCGGCCGTCTCACCATCGGCACCGGGCCGACGCCCTACTGCCTCATGGGCGTGTGCTTCGGCTGCCTCTGCACCATCGACGGCCGTCCGTCCGAGCAGGCGTGCATGACGCCGGTGCGCGAGGGACTGTCGGTGACCACGGAGGCCGCGTCGTGAAGGCGGTGGACGTCCTCATCGTCGGCGCGGGTCCCGCCGGCCTCTCCGCCGCCGCGGTCACCGGCGCAGCGGGCCTCTCCACCCTGGTGATCGACGAGCAGGCCGCGCCCGGCGGCCAGATCTGGCGTGCGGCCGAGGCGGTCGGCGCCGACCCGGTGCGCCATGCCGCACTCGGGTCCAGCTACCGGGGCGCGATGGCCGCCATCGCCATCGCGCGCCAGCACGCGCGGTTCGCGACGGAGTCCGAGGTCGTCGACGTCTCCCCCGACCGCGATGTCCTGTGGTTCGACAAGACCGCACGGACGCTGCACCAGACTCGCGCCAGGGCGATCCTCGTCGCCACCGGCGCGATGGAACGGCCGGTCCCGTTCCCCGGGTGGACGCTGCCCGGCGTGACCGGCGTCGGCGCGCTGCAGATCGCGCTGAAGCAGGGCGGCATGGTTCCGGACGGCCCGGTCGTGCTCGCCGGTCAGGGACCGCTTCTCCTCCTCGTCGCGCAGCAGCTCGCGGCGTTCGGCGTGCCGATCGCGGCGACGCTCGACGTCGCGTCGGCGTTCCCGTCCCGGACCGCGCTCGGGGCTCTGCCGGGGGCGATCGGCGCGGATCCCGGTCTCGTGGCGAAAGGCGCGGCGCTTGCCGCGCGCCGGTTCCTCTCGGGCAGCGCCTACCGCGACATCCGCGATCTCGAGGCGGTCGGTGCCGGCCGCATCGAGGCCGTGCGCTTCCGCGCGGCCGGCGAGACGGTGACGATCCCGACGACGCGGCTCGCGGTCCACGACGGCGTGATCCCGAACACGCAGCTCACCCGCCTCCTCGGCCTCGCGCACCGCTGGATCGACGGGCAGGCCGCGTTCGCACCACAGGTGGACGCCGACGGGCTCTCCTCGCGCGAAAACGTCTGGGTCGCCGGCGACGGCGCCGGGATCGGCGGCGCGGAGCGGGCGGCGGCGCAGGGCGCGGCGACAGCGCGGGCGATCTGCCGGGCGCTCGGGACCATCCCGGCCGCCGGCGACGCGCCGCGCGGCACAGGGGCGCGCACCTTCGTCGACCGCCTCTACGCGCCGCTCCCGGTGTCCCACTTCGCCGCCGACGACACGCTGCTGTGCCGGTGCGAGAGCGTGACGTTCGGCGACGTGCGCCGCGTCATCGCCGACGGCGCGACGGGGCCGAACCGGGTCAAGACCGCGACGCGGTGCGGGATGGGGCCGTGCCAGGGGCGCATCTGCGGCGCCAACCTCACGCGCCTCGTCGCCGAGGAGACGGGGCGTGCGCCGCGCGATGTCGGCGCGCTCCGGATCCGCCCGCCGCTGAAGCCGCTGCTCCTCGCCGACTACGCCACCCTCGCCGCCACCGACAGCGCATGAGGGAGGGCGCGGACCTCATCGTGATCGGCGGCGGCCTAATGGGCCTCTGGACCGCCGTCCTGGCGGCCCGCGACGGCCGCCGGGTCCGCCTCCTCGAGGCCGAGACGATCGGCCGGCACGCCTCCTCCGCCAGCGCCGGCGGTGTGCGCAGCCTCAACCGCCACCCGGCTGAGATCCCCCTCGCCCGCGCCGCCCTCCCGCTGTGGCGCGAGGCCGCCCGCGACCTCGGCGCGGACGTCGGATACGTCGCCTCCGGCCAGATCCGCGTTGCCGAGGACGAGGCCGGGCTGGCACGCCTCGAAGACCGCGCCGCCGCCACCCGCGCCCTCGGCTACACGCACGAGGAGATCGTCGGCGCCAACGCCCTCTTCGCCCTGGAGCCGGCGCTCGCGCCGCACTGCCTCGGCGCCCTCGTCGTGCGCGACGACGGCTTCGCCGATCCCCTGAGGACCATCCACGCGCTCTCCCGTGCTGCGCATGCCGCCGGCGTCATCGTCGAGGAAGGACGGCGCGTCATCGGCCTCGCCGCCGGCTCGCCCCTCATCGTCGTCACCGAGTCGGGCGAGTTCACCGCTCCGCTCGTCGTCAACGCCGCCGGCGCCTGGGGGAACGCCATCGCCGCGCTGGTCGGCGAGACCGTCCCCGTCACCCCCACGGCGCTGCAGATGAGCGTGACGGAGCCGGTCGCCCCGTTCGTGGCCGCCGTGCTGGGAACGGAAAGCGGGATGCTCTCGCTGAAGCAGAGCGCTGCGGGCCACGTCGTCATCGGCGGCGGCTTTGCCGGCCACGTCGACGCCGCCCACCGCATCGGCCGGCCGCGGCCGACGCTCGTCAGCGAGAACCTCGCCAACGCCGCGCGCCTCTTCCCCCATCTCGACGCGGCGCGGATCGTGCGCACGTGGGCCGGCCTTGAAGGCATCACCAGGGACGGCTTGCCGGTTATTTCGCCGAGCCGAAAGGTTTCTGGCCTCATTCATGCCTTCGGCTTTTCCGCACACGGGTTCGCGCTGTCGCCGCTGGTTGCCCGCCTCGTCATGGAGATCGCCGACGCGCGGCCTCCGTCAGCCCCGATCACGCCGTTCGGCGTCGATCGTTTCCAACCCGCTTCGGAGGAGCGCCGATATGCTTGAGCCCGAGGGCCGCGTCATCATGATTTCGGGGGCGAGCCGCGGTATCGGCCTCGCCGCCGCCAGGACGCTGCTGGGGAAGGGCTACACCGTGTCGGCCGGCGCGCGGAACCCGGACGCCATGGCCGCCGCCATCCCCGACGCGCCGGACGGCCGCTTCCTCGCCGTCAGGTACGATGCGGAGGACCGCGCCACGTACCAGGCCTGGATCGAAGCCACGGTCGCGCAGTTCGGCCGCATCGACGGCCTCGTCAACAACGCCGGCACCTCCAACCGCTTCACCATCGAGAGCGGCGACGAGGCCGACCTCGACCAGCTCTTCACCATCAACATCAAGGGCCCGCTCTACATGACGCGGCTTGCGCTTCCCCACCTGCGCAAGGCGGGCTCCGGGCGGATCGTCAACGTCGCCTCACTCTCCGGCAAGCGCGTGAAGAACGACAACATCGCCTACGCGATGACGAAGCACGCGCTCATCGCCCTCACCCATGGGACGCGGCGGATCGGCTGGGAGGACGGCGTGCGCGCCACCTCCGTCTGCCCGAGCTTCGTCGCCACCGACCTCACCGCCGGCGTCACCGCGGTCACGCGCGAGGAGATGATCGATCCCGACGATCTCGCCGAGCTCATTGCCACGGCCATCGCCCTGCCGAACAATGCGGTTATGGCGGAAATGCTCGTCAACTGCCGCCTGGAGGACCTGTTCTGACGGGTAGCCTGGCGCCGGCGTGAGCGCCGCGGGCTCGGCCCCACCACCGGGCCCGCGGCAGCACCACCTCCCCGATCCGTCGACGGCCCGGGGACCCGCACCGATTCGAAAAATATCGAAGGAGGAGTTCAATGAAAAAAACCGCCATTCTCGCAGGTCTCACGGGCGCGCTTCTCGCCAGTGCCGCCCTTGCCGACGGAACGACACTCAATGTCGGCATGGGGACGGCCGACGCCGGCACGCTCGACCCGCACGTCGCCACCACGACGCCGGACAAGGGCCTGCTGCACTGGATGTTCAACGGCCTCGTGCGAATCAAGCCGGGCGAGGCGAGCCCGGAGTTCATCGAGCCCGACATCGCCGAGAGCTGGACGACGTCCGACGACGGCCTCACCTGGACCTTCAAGCTGCGTGACGACGTCGACTGCCAGGGCGAATACGGCAACCTCGATGCCGAGGACGTCGTCTACTCGCTGAAGCGCTCGGCCAACCCGGACACCTCGTCCTTCGCGAAGGACTACGCGCCGATCTCGTCCATCGAGGCGACAGGCGAGTACGAGGTGACGATCACCCTCGCGCACGCGATCCCGAGCCTCCTCGGCCTCCTCGTGCCCTACCATGGCGGCAACATCGTCTGTCAGGACGCGGTCGAGGCGCTGGGCGACGACTTCAAGACCCACCCGATCGGCACCGGCCCGTTCATGTTCGCCGAGTACCAGCCGCAGCAGTACGTGAAGCTGGTCGCCAACCCGGAGTACTTCCGCGGCGAGCCGCAGATCAAGGAGATCTACTACCGCTACATTCCGTCCGACGCGGCGCGTGACCTCGCCTTCCAGGCCGGCGAGATCGACATGATCTACGGCCGCCAGGACCAGACCTGGGTGGAGCGCATCTCGAAGGTGCCGAACACCCACGTCGCGGTAATGACGCCGGGCGAGATGTCGGTCCTCCACCTCAACATGACCAAGCCGCCGCTCGACGACATCCGCGTGCGCAAGGCCATCGCCCACGCGATCAACATCGACGCGATGACCGAGTTCCGTGGCCGCGACGTGACGCTGCCGGCGATCTCCCCGGTGCCGGAAGGCTACCTCGGCTACTCCGACGACGTGCCGGTCTACGAGTACTCGATCGACAAGGCCAAGGCGCTGCTGACCGAAGCCGGCTACCCCGACGGCATCACGATCCACGCCATCCACACCACGCTCCCCGGCATGCTCGCGACCATCGAGGTGATCCAGGCGCTCCTGCGCGAGGCGGGCATCAACCTCGAGATCGAGACGGTCGAGCACGCGACCTTCCACAGCCAGATCCGCGAGGACGCCAGCCAGGTGGTGCACTACTCGGCCGCCCGCTTCCCGGTCGCCGACACCTACCTGACGCAGTTCTTCCACTCCGACGCGATCGTCGGCACGCCGACCGCCATCACGAACTTCTCGCACTGCGACGTCGCGGACGAGGAGATCGAGGCGGCCCGCACCGAGCCGAACGCGGAGAAGCAGCTCGAGCTCTGGGCGACCGCGCAGCGCAAGATCATGGAGGAGGTCTGCGCCGTGCCGATCTACCAGAACCTCCAGCTCTGGGCCTGGAAGGACAACCTGGACCTCGGCGCGGACATCCACGCCTCGCTGAACCTCTCCCCCGCGGTGACGGAGAAGGCGCACTTCACGGAATAACGCCGTGTCGCGGGTGGCGGCCGGACGGCCGTCGCCCGCCTTCGCAGGGAGATCAGGATGGAGACGGAGACGGCCGGCATCGCGGCGAGCGGCGCAACGGGCGGCTGCCTGTGCGGTGCCGTGCGCTTCGTCGTGGCGGGCCCCATCGGCCCCGCCGCATACTGCCATTGCAGCGACTGCCGGCGAACGACCGGCAGCGCCTTCAACGTCAGTATCGGCGTCCCGGTCACGTCGTTCGCGCTGCTGTCGGGGACGCCGAAGGGGTTCACCGCCACCGCCGAGAGCGGCAACGCGCTCACCCGGCACTTCTGCCCCGACTGCGGAGCACCGCTCTACACCTCCTCCCCCCATCATCCGGACAGGATCTTCGTGAAGGCCGGGGCGTTCGACGACCACGCCGTGGTCGCACCGGCCCACCAGAGCTGGATGCGCTCGCGGGTCGCGTGGGCCGGGATCGACCCGGACCTTCCCGCCTACGACCGGGACCGCCCGGCGGAGAGCGGCGCATGAGGTCGGCGGAGCGGGCGCGCACCACCGCGTCCCGCGCCGTGCGCCCGTCCGCCGCCGCCGAGGTCCGTCCGTTCAAGCTGGAGACCATCCCATGACGGGACATCCTCTTTCGGGGCACGAGCGCAGGTGACGGCCTTCGTCATCAAGCGGCTCGGGTTCGCCTGCATCACGCTGTTCGGCGTCCTCACGGTCGTCTTCTTCATCGTGCGCGTCCTGCCGGGCGACCCGGCCCTCATCATCCTCGGCGACCAGGCCAGCCAGGCCTCGCTGGCCTCGCTGCGCACGCGCCTCGGCCTCGACCAGCCCCTCATCGTCCAGTACTTCTCGTTCCTCGGCGGCGTCCTGGTGGGCGACTGGGGCACCTCGCTCGTCTCCGGCCGGCCGGTGATCCAGGAGGTCCTCAACGTCCTCCCGGCGACGCTGGAGCTCACCGGCGTCTCGCTCGTCATCGGCGCGGTGCTCGGCATCCCGCTCGGCGTCTGGTCCGCGCTCAGGCGCAACAAGTTCACCGACTACGTGATCCGCATCTCCTCGCTGCTCGGCCTGTCGCTGCCGGCGTTCGTGTCGGGCATCCTGCTCCTGATCGCCTTCTCCATCCAGCTCGACTGGTTCCCGGTGATCTCGTCGGGGCGCGGCACGACGCTCGGCGACCGCCTGTCGGACCTCGCGCTGCCGGCCATCAACCTCGGCCTCATCATGGCCGCCTACATCACCCGCGTCGCCCGCTCGGCGATGCTGGAGGTGCTGAACCAGGACTACGTGCGCACCGCCGAGGCGAAGGGCCTCGCCTTCGCCGTCATCGTCTGGCGCCACTGCCTGCGCAACGCGCTGATCCCGGTGGTGACGGTGGTGGGCCTCTACCTCGGCTACCTCATCGGCAACTCGGTCCTGACCGAGATCGTCTTCAACCGCCCCGGCCTCGGCAAGCTCATCGTCGGCGCGCTCAACCAGCGCGACTACACGATGCTGCAGGGGATGATGGTCATCTACACGCTGATCGTCGTCCTGGTGAACCTCGCCACCGACCTCGTCTACGGGCTGATCGATCCGAGGATCAAATACAAATGAGCCGCGCCGCATCCCGCACGGCCGCCCCGCGCGCGCCCACGTCCAGAATGGCCTACGTCCGGCGGATGCTGAGCGCCTTCGGCGCCGGCCTCCTCAAGGCCTTCAACGCCAACAAGACGTCGTGGGTGGGCCTCGGCCTCTTCCTCTTCGTCTGCCTGCTGGCGATCCTGGCGCCCTACATCGCGCCCTACGACCCCATCGACCAGTCCATCCTGCAGCGCCTGAAGCCGCCGTCGGCCGAGCACTGGTTCGGCACCGACTACTACGGGCGCGACACGCTCTCGCGCATCCTCTACGGCGGGCGCATCTCGCTCACCATCGGCCTCCTCGCCATCGGCCTCGCGCTCGTCGTGGGAACGGTCATCGGCATGGTCGCGGGGTACTATGGCGGGGCGATCGACATCGTCCTCATGCAGATCATGGACGTCCTCCTCGCCTTCCCGTCGCTGATCCTCGGCCTCTTCATCGTGGCGATGCTCGGCCCCTCGGTGGAGAACCTCATCTTCGCGATCGCGATCACCGCCATCCCGCCGTTCGCGCGCATCGCGCGGGCGCCGACGATCTCGGTCAAGGAACGGGAGTTCGTGGAGGCGGGGCGCGCGCTCGGCTTTTCCAACCGGCGCCTGATCCTGGGCCACATCCTGCCCAACATCCTCCCCGAGATCCTGGTGATGGGCTCGCTCTACCTCGCCACGGCGATCCGCGTCGAAGCCTCGCTCGCCTTCATCGGCCTCGGCGTCTCCCCGCCGACGCCGACCTGGGGCGGCATGATCCGCGAAGGGTTCGAGAACATCCTCGACTCGTTCTGGCTCGCGGTCTTCCCGTCCATCGCCATCCTGCTCGTGGTGTTCTCCCTCAACCTCCTCGGTGACGGCCTGCGCGACGCCATCGACCCGCGCCTGAAGGGTGAAGAATGAGGATCCTGACGGTCGACGACCTGTCCGTCGCCTTCCGCTCCGAGGGCCGCTGGCTCACCGTGGTGGACGGCGTCTCGTTCCACATCGACGCCGGCGAGACCGTCGCCGTCGTCGGCGAGTCCGGCTCCGGCAAGTCCGTCACGGCGCTTTCCATCATGCGCCTCCTGCAGAAGGGCGTCTCGCGGATCGGGGGCCGGATCTCGCTGGAGGAACGCGAACTGACCGCACTCGACGACGGCGCGATGCGGGACGTGCGCGGCGCCGACATCGGCATGATCTTCCAGGAGCCGATGACGAGCCTCAACCCGGTGCTGACGGCCGGCTTCCAGGTCGCCGAGGCCCTGCGCCGCCATCGCGGCATGTCGGCCTCGGACGCGCGCAGGGAGGCGCTGCGCCTCTTCGACCTGGTGCGCATCCCCGACGCGCAACGGCGCTTCGACCAGCACCCGCACACCTTCTCCGGCGGACAGCGGCAGCGCGTCATGATCGCAATGGCGATGGCGTGCCGGCCGAAGCTCCTCATCGCCGACGAGCCGACGACCGCGCTCGACGTGACGATCCAGGCGCAGATCCTCTCGCTCATCGCCGACCTCCAGAAGGAGATCGGCATGGCGGTGATGTTCATCACCCACGACATGGGCGTGGTGGCGGAGATCGCGGACCGCGTCGTCGTCATGCTGAAGGGCCGTAAGGTGGAGGAAGGCGAGGTCCACGAGGTCTTCGCCGCCCCGTGCGAGCCGTACACGCGCATGCTCCTCGCCTCGGTCCCGCGCCTCGGTTCGCTCGGCGAGACGACGACGCCGCGCCGCTTCGCCGATCTCACCGTGGCCGAGCCGGTGGAGGTGCCGCAGGAGCCCGACCGGCGGGGCGAGCCGATCCTCGACGTCTCGGGCCTCGTCACGCGCTTCCCGGTGCGCGGCGGCCTCCTCGGCCGGCCCGTCGGCAAGGTGCACGCGGTGGAGGACGTCTCGTTCCAGGTCCGTGCCGGCGAGACGCTGGCGCTGGTGGGCGAGTCCGGGTGCGGCAAGTCCACCACCGGCCGCTCGCTGCTGCGGCTCATCGAGCCGACGGCCGGGAGCATCGCCTTCGAGGGCCGCGACGTGATGGCGGCGAGCCAGGACGAGATGCGCACCATCCGGCGGCGCATGCAGATGATCTTCCAGGACCCGTTCGGCTCGCTCAACCCGCGCAAGACCGTGGGCGCGGCGATCAGCGAGCCCATCCGCGTCCACGGCCTCGCCAGCGCCGTCGAGGCCGAGGAGCGGGTCATCGACCTGCTGGAGCGCGTCGGCCTCTCCGCGGACCACGCCCTGCGCTTCCCGCACGAGTTCTCCGGCGGGCAGCGGCAGCGCGTCTGCATCGCGCGGGGCCTCGCCCTCGACCCGACGCTGATCGTCGCGGACGAGTCGGTGTCGGCGCTCGACGCGTCGGTGAAGGCGCAGGTCGTGAACCTGCTGCTCGACCTGCAGCGCGACCTCGGCCTCGCGTACGTCTTCATCAGCCACGACATCGCGGTGGTGGAGCGGGTGAGCCACCGCGTGGCGGTGATGTACCTGGGCGAGATCGTGGAGATCGGCCCGCGTGCGGCCGTGCTCGGCTCGCCGCGTCACCCCTATACGCAGAAGCTCATCGAAGCCGTGCCGATCGCCGATCCCGAGGAGCGGCACGGCAGCCGGGCGCTGATGACGGACGAGATCAAGGGCACGGTGCGCCCGCTCGACTACGAGCCGGAGAAGCGGCCGCTGGTCGAGGTCGCCCCGGAGCACTTCGTGATGGAGCACTGACCCCCATCCGGCCCGCGCGGCCGGAGGGATGCGGCGGGGTCAAGTGCCCGCCCGGACCCACGCGCAGCTCGCAGAGCGAGCATGGGGAGGACGGGTGCTTGAGGCCGCCGCATCCCTCCTCACACGCTCGATCCGGTGTTCAGGTCGGCTGGCTCCTTCAGCCATCCGAACTGAACGCCTGCCCGTCGGCGAGACGGGGGGAGCGCGAGGGGGGAACTCCCCTCGCTCCGACTCCCGACGCGTGACCGCCTCCCCGGTCGGAGGCGAAGCGCCCGCGTCAGGCGTAACGGGCCAGGAAGCGCCGGGCCCGCTCGGTCTTCGGGTCGGTGAAGAACTCGCTCGGCGGCGCGTGCTCGACGACGACGCCGCGGTCCATGAAGACGACCTCGTCGCACACGTCGCGGGCGAAGCTCATCTCGTGGGTGACGACGACCATGGTCATACCCTCCTGCGCGAGGCCGCGCATGACGGCGAGCACCTCGCCGACGAGCTCGGGGTCGAGGGCGCTCGTCGGCTCGTCGAAGAGGAGGACGTCCGGCTTCATGCAGAGCGCCCGGGCGATGGCGACGCGCTGCTTCTGACCGCCGGACAGCGCGAAGGGGTAGACGTTGCGCTTGTCGGCGAGGCCCACCTTGTCGAGCAGCATCTCGGCGTGGGCCACCGCGTCGCTTCTCGGAACGCCGAGCACCTTCGTCGGGGCCTCGATGACGTTCTGCAGCACGGTGAAGTGCGGCCAGAGATTGAAGCTCTGGAACACCATTCCCATGCGGGCGCGGCTGCGGGCGAGCTCCCTGTCGCTCATCAGCTTGCCGTCGGGGTGCCGCCCGACGGGCTCGCCGCCGAGCAGGACCTGCCCCTTGTCCGGCGTCTCCAGGTAGTTGAGGCACCGCAGCATGGTCGACTTGCCGGAGCCCGACGGGCCGAGCACGCTGATCGTGTCGCCGGGGTTCACCACCAGCGAGATGTCGCGGAGCACCTCGAGGTCTCCGAAGGTCTTTGAGATGTGCCGGGCCTCGAGCGCCGGTACGGTCCTGTCAAGCACGGCCGAGACCCCTCTTCCTGGCAAAGCGTCCGACGACGAAAACGAGCCCTTCGATGGCCATCGTCGTCACCCAGTAGAGGGCGATCGCGACGATGAAGGGCTGCAGCGGAACGAAGTACATCGACTGCACCGAGGACGCCGCATAGGTCAGCTCCTGCACGGTGATGATCATCAGGAAAGCGGTGTCCTTCAACATGTAGATGAGCTGGTTGCCGAGGATCGGCGCGCTCCCCAGCACGAGCTGCGGCAGGACGATCCGCAGGAAGAGCTTCGCGCCGTGAAAGCCCATCGCCCGTGCGGCCTCGGTCTGCCCGGCGGGAAGCTGCGACCATGCCCCGCGCAGGATCTCCGCCACGTACGCCGCATGGTAGAGGACGAGGCCGATGAGCCCCGCCGTCCACGCCGACATGCGGATCCCGACCGAGGGAAGCCCGTAGTAGAGGAGGTAGGCGAAGATCAGGAACGGCAGCATCCGCATGCCGTCGACGTAGACGTGCGCCGCGCCGCGGGTCGACGGGTTGCGCGAGACCAGGGCGTTGACGAGGATCGCCCCGAGGATGAACGCCCCGACGGTAGAGACGCCGAACAGGATCAGCGTGTTGGAGAAGCCGCGCGCGAACCTTGGCCACTCCTGGAAGACGATATCCCAGTCACTCACGCCAGGGCCTCATACGGCACGTTTCGCAGCCCGGTTCTCGAGCATGCGTTGCAGGCGCACCATCCCGGCGATGATGAGCATGTAGATGATGCCCGCCGCGATGATCGGCGGAAGCGGCTCGTAGGTGCGGGCCGAGATGCGATCCGTCACGCGCGTCAGGTCGACGATGCCGATGACGGCGATCGCCGGGCTCGCCTTGATGAGGAGCGTCGCCTCGTTCATGAGGCCCGGAAGGGCCGCCATCGACATCTGCGGCAGCATGATGCGGCGGAAGATGAGCGGCTTCGTCATCCCCACCGCCTGGGCCGCCTCGACCTGGCCGCGCGGGAACGACTCGTAGACCGAGCGCCAGATCTCGGCGTTGAAGGTCGCGGTGTTGAGGAGCAGCGTGAGCACGCCCGCGGTGACGGCGTCGATGTTGATGCCGATCACCGGGAGCCCCACGAACAGGAGCAGCACCAGCGTCACCAGCGGCGTGGCGCGGCCGATGGAGATGTAGAGCGCCAGCACCTGCGACAGGACGGGGATCCCGGCGACGCGCCCCAGGCCGAGCACGAGGCCCAGGGGGACGCCACCGAGGATGGCGAGCGCGGAGATCCATATCGTCGTCCACGCGCCCGAGAGGAGCATCTGGAATTCGGCGCCGGTCACCCGTCCCGCCTCCTGCCCGCCGGCCGGATCAGTCGACCGAGATCAGCTTCTCGTACTGCTCGACGGAGGTGATCGGCTCGGCCGGGAGGTCCGGGAAGGCCTGGCCGAACCACTTCTCCTGCAGCTCGGCGAGCTTGCCGCTCTCCTTCATCTCCAGGATGAAGCCGTTGACGAACTCCAGCAGCTCCTCGTTGCCCTTCGGCACCGGATAGGCGTGGAAGCCGGGGCCGGAGACGGGCTCGCCGATGACGAACTCGTCGCCGCGCTCCTTGATGAGGCTCTTGGCGGAGATGATGGAGTTCACGGTGTAGTCGAGGCGCCCGTTCTTCAGGTCCTCGTAGATTTCCGGATACGAGGTGTACTCGACGACCCGGCCCATGGAGCCGCCCGTCTCCTTCAGCATGGCCTCGAGCTCGGGCAGGCGCGACAGCAGCACCGATCCGGCCTGGACGCCGACGGTCAGCCCGTCGAGGTCTGCGATCGAGTTGATCCGGTCCTCATCGGCGCGCTTGATGTAATAGTGCTGCGCGGACGCGGTCGGGATGGCGAAGTCGAACACGCGCAGTCGCTCGGGCGAGATGATGGAGCCGGTGATCGCCGCGTCATACTTGCCGGCGCGCACCGAGGCGAGGAGGCCCGACCAGGGCAGGATGTCCTGGTGGATCTCGAACGGGGCGTATTCCTTGAGGGCGGCGACCATGTCGTGGGTGAAGCCGGTGGGCGTGTCGCCCTGCATGATCTCGAACGGAGCGTAGTTGTCCTCCGTCGCGATGTTCATGTAGCCGCGCTCCTTGATCTCGGCGAGATCGGCCGCGCTGGCAGCGAGCGGCGCCACGGCGAGGGTGAGGGCGACGGCTGCGCCCGTCAGGAATTTGGACACGTCCATCATTTCGGTGCTCCATTCTGTGTTGCGCGGCCCGGGCGCCGGGAGGTGAGTCCGGCGGGGTTGCGTGGGTGGACGCACTGCAACCTCAATGCCAACAGGGGGCCGTTCGCCACGGCGGACGGTGCGGACCGGCCGTCCCTCCCCGCATCGCCGGAGCCGCCGGACGGCCTCGCTTTCCCGGTCGATCACGCGCCGGCGCGCAGGACGCCGGTGCCGAGCCCGCCGGCAACGGCCGGCACGAGGCCGGGCCGGGCCTCGACGAGAGCGTCGTTGCCGCGGCTGGGACCGGCCTCCGGCGTTTCGTCGAGGCGGATTGCGACCTCGGCCCCGGGTCTCGACGCCAATCCAGATGCCCGGTTGCCCTTAAATCGCGCACGCCGCGCACCGGGGTGCATCGGGGCGCCGGTCGAAGCCGCAACCGGCGCGCCGCAGGCCTTTCGATTGCCGACGAAGAATGGCGCCGCGCCGGGTCAGTCGGTCGCCGCGATGTCGCCGATTTCGCTGCGCATCAGCCGCTGGTAGCGGCTGCGGTAGATCGCGACGACGGTGTCGAGCATCGTGCTGCCCAGGGCGTCGAGTGTCTCGAGCGCGTCGTTCATCGCCGTGGTGTCGCCAACCTCGGCGGCGGTCGCGAGCGCGTCGACCGCCTCCCCCGCGATCTCCAGCGCCTCGGAGGGCGGGTGGTTCGGCCCGCCGATCAGCGCGAACACCTCGATCGGCGCCGTCTTGCCCTTCACGCGGACGTTGTCGACGAGCGCGAAGACGTAGCCGGCGGGGCGGGCCTGCTCGGCCGTGCGCGGACCGACGAGGATCGGCACGCCGTAGGTCTTCGTCTGGCTTTCCAGGCGCGAGGCGACATTCACGTCGTCGCCGATCACCGAATAGTCGAAGCGCTGGTCGGCGCCGAGGTTGCCGACGCAGCAGACGCCGGTGTTGAGGCCGATGCCGATGGCGGTCACGGGAAAGTCCCGGTCGGACGACGCGTTGAAGGCGGCCAGCGCGTCGAGCATGCTGAGGGCGGTCTCGCAGGCGTGCGCGGCGTGGGCGAAGTCGTCGAGCGGGGCGTTCCAGAACGCCATGATCGCGTCGCCCATGTATTTGTCGATGGTCCCCCGGTGGGCGAGGATCACCCCCGTCATCTCGGTGAGGAAGGCGTTGAGGTAGGCCGTCAGCGCCTCGGCATCCATCGTCTCGCCGATGGTGGTGAAACCGCGGATGTCGGTGAAGAGAATGGTCATCGGCCGCATCTCTCCGCCGAGGGTGAGGCGCGCCGGGTCGTCGGCGAGGTTCTCGACAACGTCGCTGGAGACGTAGCGGCTGAAGGCGTGGCGCACCCAGCGCCGGTCCGCCCGCTCGCGCACCGCCACCCACGCGGTCATCGCGAACAGCGTGATCCCGCTCGCCAGCGACGGGAAGGACGGGTCGATGAAGATACCTTCGCGCGTGAACGCCCAGTAGCTAGCCCCGAAGACGACCGCGATGGTCGTCACGCCGACGACGGCCGCCGTCTGCGGCGCGAGCACCGCGGCCACGAGGCCGAACAGCAGCGCCAGCAGAACGAAGACGATGATCTCCATCCCGTCCGCCCAGTCCGGCCGCTCGAGCCAGACGCCGGCGACGATCTGCTCGATGAGCTGGGCATTGATCTCGATTCCGGGGATCGCGACGTCGATGGGCGTCGCCTGGAGATCGAAGAGCCCGGTCGCGGTCGCACCGACGAGGATGATGCGCCCGGCGATCTCCTCCGGCTTCACGTCGCCGTCCAGGACGCGCCAGGCGGAGATGTGCCGGGCGTCCTCGTGCGGGGTGTAGTGCATGAGGACGCTGCCGTTGCGCGTCGTCGGGACGACGAAGGCGCCGATCTTGATGGCGTTGATGCCGGTCTCCGCGCCGAACGCCGTCTGCCCGCTCGCATTGGAGGAGCGGATGACGAAGCCGGTCTCCCCCTGCGCCACCCGCAGCGTCTCCGCCGCGAGGCCGGGCATGAAGACGCCGTCGCCGGCATGGAACATCAGCGGCACGGTGCGCACGATCTGGTCCGTCCCCGGCAGCCAGTTGAGCGCGCCGAGGCCCACCGCGGCCTGCGCCAGCGCCGGGAGAGGCCCCTTGATCTGCCCGTAGTTCGGCAGGAAATCGTGCGGCGGGTCGCCGGCGAAGGCGTAGCCGGCCTTCGGGTCCGAGAAGCCGCGGTCGGAGGACGGCTGCTGACCGGAGTCCGCTTCCAGCAGCACCCCCACCACGGACGGCGCCCGCTGGAGCGACACGGCCAGCATGTCGTCGCCGCGCGGCACGCCCTGGAGCGCGGCGGCCACACGGTCGCGCTCCGGTCCCTCCGGCATCAGGCGGGCGATGTTGTCCGGCGACATCCGGTCCGGCTCGGCGAAGATGATATCGAGGCCGATGGCGGCGGCGCCGAGGTCCGTCAGCCGGTCCACCATCGTCGCGATCTGGCTGCGCGGCCAGGGCCACTGGCCGACACGGCGCAGCGACTCCTCGTCGATGGCAATAATGCGAACCGGCGCGTCCGGGTCGAAGGCCCGCGGCGACAGGTTCTGGTACTCATCGAACACGATCGTCCGCAGCCGTTCGAGGGCGGTATAATCTTCCACCCGCACGAGCACGCCGATCACCACGAGGGTCAGCGTGATCAGCGTCAGGGGCACCACCCGGCGGAGCGAGCGGCGCCACCGATTCGGCTTCAAACGGCGCCGATTACGGGCCTCTGCGACGAGATCTTCATCGTCGACGGTGCGTTGCATCGGCTGGCGACCTCGCCGTCATCCCCAAATTGTTGCCTATACGCGACACAGGGCAACAGATCGCAGAATCACGACCGAATGTTGGATGTGTTCGAGCGCCCATAGTGTCAAGTTAGACTGTAGAAAATTGCACGAATATGCGTTCCTGGCGAAGGGGTCTTCCATGATCGGCACGTCGACGGTCCGCCGCCGCACTTTTCGCGGGGGTTGGCTCGTTCGTGCTCTGGCGCTGATGGTTGTGTTCAGTCTGTGCAGCGCGGCATCGGCGCAGACGGGAACCTCGGGTCCATCGGCGCTGGAGGCGCGGCGCGACCAGCTCTTTCTCGCCACCCTCAACGACCCCGACAACCTCGACGTCGCGTTCGAGTACGCCCTCATCTCCGCCAAGCTCGGCGACTACGAGGGCGCCATCGCCACCCTGGAGCGCATCCTCGTCTTCGCGCCGAACCTGCCGCGCGTGCAGCTCGAACTCGGTGTCCTTTACTACCGCATCGGCGCGCGCGACATGGCGCGCAGCTACCTCGAGGCGGTCGCCGCGCAGCCCAACCTCCCCGCTCCGGTGCGCGAGCGCGTCGAATCCTTCCTCGGCGCGATCACGAAGCAGGACCGCCGGCTCGTGATGTCGGCGCAAGTCGTGGGCGGCGTGCAGTACCAGACCAACGCCAACGCCGCGCCCGGTGACGACACGGTCGTCGTCAACGGCATCCCCGTCGTCCTCAACAACGACGCCCGGGCGACTGCGGACTGGAACGTCTTCTCCCTCGCCCGGGTGCACTTCTCCTACGATCTTCGCAACCAGGGCGACCTGATCGAAGTCGACGTGACGAACTACAACAGCGTCTTCTTCGACATGGACCAGCTCAGCCTCAACCTGATCGAGGCGCAGGTCGGTCCGTCCTTCAGCCTCGGCCGCGTGGGGCTCGATACGTCCCGCATCGGCGTCTACGGCATCCTCGGCGCCAACGCGCTCGGCTACTCGATGTACTCCGGCACCTACGGCGCGGGCGTCCGCCTCCAGAGCTCGCTGGCCGACAACATCCTCTACGACGGGCGCGCCGAGGTCCGGGCGCTCAACTACGACAACTCGGACGACTACCCGACCGTGCGTCTCCAGACCGGTCAGGAATACCGCGCGTCGGGGCGCATCACGGGGCTGTGGTCGCCGCAGTGGATCACCTCGCTCGCGCTCGGCACGCGCATCGTCGACGCCCGCGAGGACTTCAAGAGCTTCGCCGAGCTCAACCTCATCGGCAACGTCACCTACCGCTTCTTCGGTCCCAACTACGGCCCGCTCGAGGGGAGCGTGCCGTGGGAGCTGTCGCTGACCGGCGGCGCCACCTACCGCCCCTACTGGGGTCCCGACCCGGTCCTCGACCCGGGGACCACCGAGGAGGACGTCGCGCTGTGGGCCGAGGCGGGCATCTCGGTCCCGATGGAGCACGACTTCGCGGCCTTCTTCACCAGCCAGATCCGCCACCAGGCGTCGAACTACGACACGCGTGAGTACACCAACGCGATCTTCACGCTCGGTCTCTCCAGAAGGTTCTGATGATGGCGCACACCTTCTCCCCCCGCCGGGCCTTCCTCGCCGCGACCGCCCTCGCCACGATCTTCGCCGCGGCGCCGTCGCTGGCCCAGGACCGCATCGGCGTCACCACCGCCGTCAACCAGAGCACCGACGTCGAGCGCACCGCCGTGCGCAAGACCGTGGTGATCGGCGACAACATCCTCTTCCGCGACCGCGTCATCACGTCCAACGACGGTCTGGCGCAGATCATGTTCGTGGACGGGTCGGCCTTCACGATCGCCTCCAACTCGCGCGTGGTGATCGACGAGTTCGTCTACAACCCGTCGACCGGCAGCGGCTCGCTGGCGGCCGAGGTGACGCAGGGCGCGCTGCGCTTCGTCGGCGGCAAGCTGTCCAAGACCGGCAGCCAGGTGCGCTTCGGCACGCCGGTCGGAACGCTCGGCGTGCGCGGCGGCATCGTCAACATCGACCTCGAGCCGTCCTGCCTCGACGACGGGCGCTGCCCGTCGGCCACCGCCTCCCTCGTCTTCGGCGACGAGCTGCTGCTCAACCCCGACGGCGGCGGGCCGAGCCGGCGCATCTACCAGAAGGGCTACTCCTTCGCCTTCTTCGGCACCGGGGCCGGCGTGACGGTCGAGACGGTGCCGACCTCGCGGCTCGACCAGTCGCGGCTGCAGAGCCGCCTGTCCGGCCGCCCCGGCAGGAACGGCGGCGCCACGGTCATCCCGACCAACGAGGACGTGGTCGCGAGCCTCATCCCGGACGCCAACTCGAACCTCGCCCCGGTGACGGTGCTGCCGCGCCCGCGCCCGGAGATCGTGCGCAGCGGCTTCGCGCCCGAAGAGAACGAGGTCGGTATCCCGACCGTCACCAACCAGATCGAGACGACGATCGTCGAGCAGGCGACGTCGGACGTCATCCGCGACGACGCGATCAACAATGCCGAGCCGCCGCCCCCGCCGCCTCCTCCTCCCCCGCCTCCGCCGCCGCCGCCCCCTCCGCCGCCTGAGAACGACTTCACGATGCGCTCCGCGCGCACACCCGTCGTCCCCGGCCAGGAGGGCGCTGCCGCCGCGCTGACGCTGCTGGTGAACGATCCGGTGCGCCAGGAGGCGAGCTATGTGCGCAACGAGGAAGGCGAGATCGTCCGCATCCGCACCGAAAGCGGCACCTCGCTCCCGTACACGGAGGCCGAGGGCGACCGGCGCTTCCGCCTGCCGTCCAACACGCTCGGCTTCAACAACGGCGACCCGTCGAACGGCCTGCTGATCCGCCGCGCCGACGGGTTCGTGCTCTACTATCTCCAGCCGGCGACGCCCAACGGCGCGTTCGAGCAGGTGATGTTCACGGGCTACGGCGGAGTCGCGACGCCGCTCGACGTCTTCTTCCCGGAGGCCGGCGAGCGCGACCCGCTGGTGCGCACCTACCGCATCGACTCCAATCCGCAGTGGCGGCGCCAGGATCTCAACTCGCAGCTGCCGCTCCTCAATCCGCTCGTGGCACGCGAGTTCGGCCGGTCTCTCCTGTCGGCGAGCACCACCGATCTGCTGATGGTCGACGCCAACGACTTCAGCGCGCAGCCGGGCTTCCTGCAGGCCGGTCTCGTCATCCGCGGTTCGGGCTTCGACCAGCGCTCGGTGCTGTCGCTCGGCGTCGGCTTCGTCAGCAGCACGTTCGAGGACACGGACGATGCCGGCGTGTTCGCCATCGGCAGCCGCCGCGGCACCTACCGCGTCTCGTCCGACTACGGCGCGGCGGCGATGACCGGCGCGATCTCCAACGCCGACTTCATCGTCGACGGCAAGCCGCGCACGATCTACGGCGCCAACGGCGAGACCTTCGTCATCGGCACAGGCGCGGCGCAGAACGGCGATCAGGTCTACGCCGACGACGCGGTACAGCCGCTCCGCGACCCGACGGTCGGCTTCGTCGACGTGCAGCCGTCGAGCGGCGGCTTCCTCGGCGACAACGAGCTGACCAGCGGCACCGGCCTTCTCGCCAACCTGGTGCGCGAGACGCCGGTGACGGCGTTCGACCGTGTCGTCGGCCAGTTCGAGGGCTTCGCCGCCGGCATGATGGAGACCGACAACGGCCGGGCGGTCCCGATGCGGTCGGTGGAGACCGGCCAGTTCGTGCTCCAGACCCTGGTGCAGCGCTCCGGCGTCGGCGGCGTCGTCATCGTCGAGGACTCGCAGAACCTCGACGACACGGTGGCGGCCCTGCAGGTCCCGTTCGGCCTCGGCACGATCGACCTCTCCGGACGCAGCGACATCACCGGGCAGACCGAGGCGGCCGTGCCCATCGTGCGCGGCAGCACGACCACCGAGACCTACGTCGACCACGACACCTATGCGGCGATCGAGGCCGGCTACAACAACCGGCCCGGCAGCCCCGACACCAAGATCACCACCGACGCCGGCACGTCCGCCCCCCAGGTGGCCGGCACGAGCCCGGCGACGTACATGATCCCCTCGACGCTGGTGCCGCAGAAGGAGCTCTTCGAGAGCGCCGGGGTCACCGAGTGCGAGTGCAAGTTCCTGGAATGGGGCTGGTGGGGCACGCAGACGGAGACCGAGGTCGCCGACGGCGAGACGCGGCGTGACTTCGTCCACCTCGGCACCTGGGCGGCCGGCGACGTGACGCGTCAGGTCGACATGCCCACCTCCGGCTCGGCGACCTTCAACGGGCACGCCGTCGGCAACGTCGCCGCTGCGACGGAGACCGGCACGGCGCACTATGTCGCCGTCGGTCAGGTCAAGATGGACTTCGACTTCGGCGAGCGCGCCGGCAACATCCAGTTCAACAACTTCG
This sequence comes from Acuticoccus sediminis, assembly GCF_003258595.1. Taxonomy (NCBI): domain Bacteria; kingdom Pseudomonadati; phylum Pseudomonadota; class Alphaproteobacteria; order Hyphomicrobiales; family Amorphaceae; genus Acuticoccus; species Acuticoccus sediminis. The sequence goes on along the minus strand of NZ_QHHQ01000008.1, from coordinate 163,673 downwards.
ACGGGCGCAACTTCGGCGGCGCGGTCGGCATGCAGGACGCCCCTTCGGCGCTGAACCAGTTCGGCGGCCGCGTCAGCGGCGGCGACACGAGCGGCGAGTTCCCGAGCCTGACCGGCAACGTCACCGGCGCCTTCGTCGACGGTCCCCGGACCCACGCCCAGGGCGTCATCGGATCGTTCGACGCGTCCGAGCGCGGATGGCGGGCGAACGGCACCTTCGTCGGCCAGCGCTGACCGGAACGAGTGGCGGCCGCGACGGCCCGCCGCCACTCGCACTTCGAAACTGAGTTTCGAAATTCGTCAAACCGTTTAAAGTGTCCGCAAAAAGCCCAAGGACACGAGAAACGGACATGACACGCGACCCCTATCCCGGACAGTCGCTGCGGCGACTCTTCAACCCGAAAAGCATCGCGATCGTCGGCGTCTCCTCGCGCGAGACGTCGTTCGGCGCCCGCTTCGTCGCCAACCTCTACGCTTTCACCGGCACGCTCTACCTCATCAACCCGAAGCGCGACGAGCTCTACGGCCGCCGCTGCTATCCGTCGCTCTCCTCCCTGCCCGAGGCGCCCGACTGCGTGGTGATCGCGACGGACCTCAAGCAGGTGGAGCCGATCTTCGAGGAGTGCATCGCGGTCGGGGCGGGTGGCGCCGTGGTGATCGCCTCGGGCTTCGCCGAGACCGGCGATGCCGAGACCGCGGCGATCCAGACGCGCCTCGCGGCGCGGGCGGCCGAAAGCGGCGTGCGGCTCAACGGGCCCAACACCATCGGTTTCGTCGCCTACGAATCGCGCTGTGCGGCGACCTTCCTGTCCGACCTCGCCTTCGAGCGCTGCTGGGACCGGCCGCGCGAGTTGCGGCGCATCGGCTTCATCAGCCAGTCCGGCGCGCTCGGGCTCGCGGCGAGCCAGGCGGCGCAGCGCGGCGTCTACTTCAGCTCCATCCTGACCTGCGGCAATTCCGCCGACGTGAACCTCGCCGACTGCATCGCCTACCTCGCCAGCGACGAGGACACCGCGGTGATCGGCTGCCTGCTCGAAGGGATGCCCCATCCGCGGCAGATCGAGACGGCGATCCGCGGTGCCACGGAGGCCGGCAAGCCCGTCGTCCTCTACAAGATGGCCAAGGGCGAGGAAGGCGCGCGCGCCGCCGCCTCCCACACCGGCAACCTCGCCGGGTCGGAGGACGCCTACCGCACGATGGTGGAGCGAGCCGGCGGCGTGTTCGTGGAAAGCTACGAGGAGCTCCTCGAGGTTACCGCCTTTTTCGGCAAGGCCGGGACGCCCGCCGCGAACGGCACCGTCGTCATCGCGACATCGGGCGGCGCGGCGATCATGGCCGCGGACGCGGCCGAGTTGGCGAGCGTTCCCCTTCCCCAGCCCAACGCAGAGGTCTCGGCGACCCTCGCCGCGCGCATCCCCGAGTTCGGCTCGGCGCGCAACCCGTGCGACGTCACCGCACAGGTGATCAACGACATGGAATCGCTGGAGGTATGCATCCGTTCGGTGATGGGCCAGGCCGAGTACAACTCGGTCATCGTCCCGCACGTCCTCGCCTACGAGACGAGCCTGCCGCGCATCGCGCTCATGGACCAGATCGCCGGCGAGGCGGGCAAGCCCATCATCGTGCCGTGGCTGACGGCGTGGCTCGAGGGGCCGGGCTCGCTGGAGGTCGAGGAGGCGCGCCACCTCATCCTCACCCGCTCGATGAACCTCACCTTCAAGGCGATCAGGATGTGGACCGACTGGCATGCCAGGCGAGGCCGGTCGACGCAGAGCGGCCGCATCTCCGATCCGGACGCCGCGGCGCGGGTCGCGCCGGACCTCGCGGCCGCGGGGCGCACGCTCGCCGAGCGCGACGCCAAGCGCGTGCTGTCGGCCTACGGCGTCCCCGTCGTCACCGAGGAGCGCGCACGCACCGCCGAGGAGGCGCGCGCCATCGCCGAGCGCCTCGCCATGCCGCTCGTCATGAAGATCGATTCGCCCGACCTGCCCCACAAGACCGAGGTCGGCGGGATCGCCCTCGACCTCTCGACGCCCGACGCCGTCGAAAGCGCCTTCACGCAGATGATGGAGAGGGTCGCCGCCGCGGCCCCCTCCGCGCGGCTCGACGGCGTCCTCCTCCAGCCGATGATCCCGAAGGGGGTCGAGATCGTGGTCGGTGCCACCGTGGACGCCGCGTTCGGCCCCATCGTGGTGGTCGGCCTCGGCGGCGTGCTGGTCGAGCTGCTGAAGGACAGCGTCGCCGCGCCCGCCCCCGTGACGCCGGGCGAGGCGCGGGACATGCTGGGCCGGCTGCGCGGGCGCGCGATCCTCGAGGGCTTCCGCGACCTCCCGGCGGTGAACGTGGAGCGGCTCGCCGACATCGTCGCCCGGGTGTCCGAGTTCGCGGCCGACCATGCGGGCGCGATCGCCGAGCTCGACGTCAACCCGCTGATCTGCCGCGGCACGGACATCATCGCCGTGGACGCGCTGATCGTGACGGCCGGCGCCGCGGAGGTCTCCGGCGAGGCTCAGGTCGAGCCGGCCTGAGCCTGCCCCGGGCCGCCGCCCCGGCGGCGGCTCTCCGGCCGCCCGCGGGCGCGTCGTCCGCTTGGGGGCGCGTCGTCAGCCCGGCAGCTTCCAGGTGGAGGTGGCGTGGGCGCAGAGGCGCTCGGCCTCGTCGAACAGGCGGCTTTCCATGAAGCACATGGTGCGGCCCCGGCGCAGGAAGCGGCCTTCGCAGGTCGCCGTCCCCACGCCGATGGGACGCATGTACTGTGTCTTCATCTCGATGGTGGCGGTGCCGGTCGCCCCGGTCGCCTTGTTGAGGAGGTGGCCCATCGAGATGTCCATCGCCATGGCGATGATCCCGCCGTGCAGCGTGCCCTGTGGATTGAACAGGAACGGTGCGACGGGGAAGCTCACCAGACAGACCTCGACGTCCGAATCGGCAACGCCTTCCGGAAGGTAGCGAAACGAAGCGTCGAGGAGGCGGGCGAGGAAGAACGTCTCGAAGCCGGGGGCGTTCGTGGCGAGCGCGGTCTCGACCCGGGAACGGACGGCATCGCCGTCGATCTTGCTTTCAGCCACCGTGCCGCCTGACGTTGTTGCTCTCGGCGGCAGTCTGTCATCCCCCCGCTCGGCCCCGCAAGGGTCTGGCCATCCGCTTCGCCGACCCGGCCCCCAAGTCAACCGACCCTCGCCTGCGGCAAGACAGCGCCACGCCGTCAGCGAATGACGGTATCGCGATTCACGAGGTACCCCGGCCCGACAATCTGTGCCACGACACGCAAATTGCGCCGCGCCGCGTCTGCCGCTCGGTCCCGTGCGAACCCAAGGAGTGCCCATGACCGTCCTCGACCGCCGTCAGGCGCTGTCGGACACGCAGTTGGGCCTCGTCCTCGGCCTCGTCACGGTATGCATCTGGGGTGCATACCTCGCCATGAACCGCTTCGGGACGGCCTCCGGGCTGACGATGGCGGACCTCACCCTGCTGCGCTTCGGACCGGCGATGCTCATCCTCGGCCCCTGGCTGCTGCGACACGACCCGGCCAACCTCGCCGGCATCGGCTGGCCGCGCGGGATCCTCTTCGCCCTCATCCTCGGGCCAAGCTTCATGTACCTGGCGGTGGGAGGGTATTATTTCTCCCCGCTCGCCCATGGCGCGGTGTTCCAGCCGTCGGGGCTCATCATCTCCGGCCTGGTGCTCGGCACCGTGATCCTCGGCGAGACGATCCGCCCCACCCAGATCATCGGTCTCGTCGTGATCATCTCCGGCCTCGCGCTGGTGGCGGGGCCGAACCTCTTCCGCGGCGGAAACCATGCCTGGCTCGGCGATCTCCTGTTCTTCACCGCGGGCAGCTCCTGGGGTCTGTTCACGGCGCTCGCCAAGCGCTGGGCCGTGCAGCCGCTCGCCGCGACCGCGGTCATCTCCGTCCTGTCGGGGGTGGTGTTCGTGCCCTTCTTCCTGCTGACGGACACGTTCGACCGCATCCTCGCGCTGCCGCTACCGAGCCTCGTCAGTCAGGTTCTGGTCCAGGGGGTGCTGTCGGGCCTGATCGCGACGATCACGTTCACGCGCACGGCCCAGCTCATCGGGGCGGGGCGCGCATCCGCCTTCCCGGCCCTCGTGCCGGGAATCGCGATCCTGATCGGTGTGCCCATCACCGGGGAATGGCCGACGACGATGCAGGTCGTCGGCATCGCGGTCGTCGTCGTCGGGCTCCTCACCTCGATCGGCTTCCTCAGCCGCCGCCGGCGCCGCGCCTGAGGCGCCGCCAGCGGCCGGGACCGGACCGTGACCCGGTCAGGTCTCGTTGAAGCCGACGAAGATCTGCGCCCGGCGCGGCGTGCTCACGGTGACGTTCTCGTCCACGAAGGCCCAGTCCTTGGAGGGCGCATCGAGCTGGACCGTGATCGTGTGCGTCTTGTCGTAGGTGGTCTGGTCACCCTCGCGCACGGCGACGCGGACCGGCAGCCTCAGCGTCCCGCTGCCGCCCTTGGCGCCCTGCACCAGCCGGCCGGAGATACCGACGCGCACGACGACGCCCTGGCCGCCCGGTTCGCATTCCCGCGCGGTCTTGCCGATCGTCGCCTGCCACTGCAGCGCCCCGGCACCGCCGCCGGCGGCCTCGCGGCGAATCACCTCCTTGTCGGGGAGGACGTAGACCTGCGGGCACGACACGTCGGGCTTGTCCTCGACCGGTGCGGGCGGCGGCTTGTCGGGCCCGGCGCCCATGTTGAGCACCGAGGCGACGCCGGACGCGGCGTCGTTTGCCGCGCCGCACCCCGACAGCGCCAACGCGACGCTCAAAGCCGCGGCTGGCAGGAGGCGTTTGGCCAAACTCGTCTTCAAAGTCCGATGCGACGTTTCACGCCGATCCCACTCCATCACGCTTGCGCTCCTTGACTTCGTCGCGCTTCGCTCCTGTATGACGTTCGTGAACGCCAATCAAATCCGGAGTGACGCCGTGATGTCCGAGCGTGCCGAACTCAACGTCGTCCTGTGTGCGCCCCGCGGCTTCTGTGCCGGCGTTGATAGAGCTATTCAAATCGTTGAAATCGCTTTGGAAAAATTCGGCGCTCCAGTCTACGTGCGGCACGAGATCGTCCACAATCGGTACGTCGTCACCTCGCTCGAGGAAAAGGGCGCCGTCTTCGTCGAGGAGCTCGACGAGATCGAGGAGGACGACCGCCCGGTGATCTTCTCCGCCCACGGCGTGCCCAAGGAGGTGAAGTCCGACGCGGCCTCGCGGAACTTCTTCTACCTCGACGCCACCTGCCCGCTCGTCTCCAAGGTACACAAGGAAGCCGAGATTCACTTCAGGCGCGGGCGCGAGATCATCCTCATCGGCCACCGCGGCCACCCCGAGGTCATCGGCACCATGGGCCAGCTCCCCGAGGGCGCGGTCACCCTGGTGGAGACGGTGCGGGACGTCGCCGGCCTCGCCCCCCGCGACCCGGAGAACATCGCCTGGATCAGCCAGACGACGCTTTCTGTGGATGACACGCGCGATATCGTCGCCGCGCTCAACGAGCGGTTCCCGGCCATCGTCGGCCCCCACAAGGACGACATCTGCTACGCGACGACGAATCGGCAGGAGGCGGTGAAGGCCGTCGCCGCCGGGTGCGACGCGATGATCATCGTCGGTGCGCCGAACTCGTCCAACTCGCAGCGCCTGCGCGAAGTCGCCTTGCGGGCGGGTTGCCGTAATGCAAAGCTCATCCAGCGCGCGGCGGAGATCGACCTGACCCAGTATGCCGGCGTGAAGACCCTCGGCATCTCCGCGGGCGCCTCCGCCCCGGAGGCTCTCGTCGAGGAGGTGCTGGATCGCTTTGCAGAGGCTTTCGACATCAAAGTGACCACCTCCCGCACGGCCGACGAGAACATCGAGTTCGCCCTCCCCCGCGCGCTGCGCGATACCAAGCCGGTCGAGCCGTCGCTGACCGAATCCGTCTCTGGCTGACACTCCATGGCGGTCTACACCGCCGTCGACGATCTAGCGCTGACGGCCTTTCTTCACGACTACGACATCGGTGACCTGCTGTCCGCCAAGGGCATCGCCGAGGGTGTCGAGAACACCAACTACGTGATGATGACGACGGAGGGGACCTACATCCTCACGCTCTACGAGCAGCGTGTGGATGCGGCGGACCTGCCGTTCTTCCTCAACCTGATGAACCATTGCGCGGACAAGGGCATCGCGACACCCCAGCCGCTGCCGCGCAAGGACGGCACGCTGCTGGGCGAGCTGTGCGGCCGCCACGCCGCCATCGTCACCTATCTCGACGGGATGGCGACGCGCAAACCCAAGCCGCTGCACTGCGCCGAGCTGGGTCGGGGCCTCGCCGCCTTCCACGACGCGACGCTCGACTTCGGGCTGCGCCGGCCCAACGCGCTCGGCGTCGCCTCCTGGGGGCCACTGTTCGCCGATTCGCGCGATCAGGCGGACGAGGTGGTGCCGGGTCTCGTCGCCCTCGTCGACGACGAGCTCGGCGTCCTCAACGCCTCCTGGCCGACGGACCTTCCGCAGGGCGTCATCCACGCCGACCTCTTCCCGGACAACGTGTTCTTCATCGGCGATGCGCTGTCGGGGCTGATCGACTTCTACTTCGCCTGCAACGACACGTTGGCCTACGACCTCGCCATCTGCATCAACGCCTGGTGCTTCGAGGACGATCTCGCCTTCAACGTCACCAAGGCGCGGGCGATGATCCAGGGCTACAACGCCGTGCGGCCGTTGTCGGCGGCCGAGCGGGACGCGCTGCCGCTGCTGTGCCGCGGCGCGGCGCTGCGCTTCTGCCTCACGCGCCTGCACGACTGGCTGCGCGTGCCGGAGGACGCTCTCGTGACGCCGAAGGATCCGCGTCCCTACTACGAGCGCCTGCGCTTCCACCGCAGCGTCTCCAGCGCCACCGAGTACGGACTGTAGCGCCGACCGGCGCGCGGCTGTGCGCGCCGCCGCCGCGACGGTTGCGCGGGGGCGGTGGCCGTGGTTCCACCACCCGTCGCGTACCCCATCGATGAGGCCCCCATGACCGCCGACGCCAGCCCGGCCCCCGAGGAGCGTTCCGCGCCCGCAAGGGTCGTCATCTATACGGACGGCGCCTGCAGCGGGAATCCGGGTCCGGGCGGCTGGGGTGCGATCCTCACATTCGGACCGCACGAGAAGGAGCTCTACGGCGGCGAGGCGCACACCACCAACAACCGCATGGAGCTGACGGCGGCCATCAGGGGCCTCGAAGCCCTGAAGCGCCCGACCGAGGTCGATATCGTCACCGACTCGCAGTACGTGCGGCAGGGCATCACCCAGTGGCTCCAGCGCTGGAAGCGCAACGGCTGGAAGACCGCCGAGAAGAAACCCGTCAAGAACGACGACCTCTGGCGCGAGCTCTCCGAGCTCACCGAGCGCCACGACGTGACCTGGAAGTGGGTCAAGGGCCACGCCGGACACCCGGAGAACGAGCGCGCCGACGAGCTCGCCCGGCGCGGGATCAAGGACCTCAAGAAGGCCGCCGGGTAGCCGAGGCCCGGCGTCGCACGGGTCTCGGCGTGGACGGGCGCCCTGCCGTGCCCGCGGGAGCGCGCCGCGGCCGCCCCGCGAGCCGGGCGGCCGGTGCGCCGCGTCAGCCCTTGACGACCCTGTCGAGCGTCATCAGCGTTTCCAGGAACGCCGGCATGTCGGTCAGGGGAAGCATGTTCGGGCCGTCGGACGGGGCGTTGTCCGGGTCCTGGTGGGTCTCGACGAAGACCGCCGCGACGCCGACCGCGACGGCCGCCCGCGCCAGCGTCGGCACGAAGCGCCGCTCCCCGCCGGACGAGCCGCCCTGCCCCCCCGGCTGCTGCACCGAATGCGTCGCGTCGAACACCACCGGCGCCCCGGTCTCCGCCATGATCGGCAGCGAGCGCATGTCCGAGACCAGCGTGTTGTAGCCGAAGGAAACGCCGCGCTCGGTGAGGAGCACGTTCGGGTTGCCGCTCTCGGTCACCTTGCGCACGACGTTCGTCATGTCCCAAGGCGCCAGGAACTGGCCCTTCTTCACGTTGACGACGCGTCCGGTCCCGGCCGCGGCCACCAGAAGGTCCGTCTGGCGGCAGAGGAAGGCTGGGATCTGCAAAATGTCGCATGTCTCGGCCACCACGGCGCACTGCTCGGCCGTGTGGACGTCGGTCAGCACCGGGGCGCCGAACTCGCGCTTCAGGTCGGCGAAGACCGGGAGCGAGTTGTCGAGGCCCATGCCGCGCACGCCCTTCAGCGACGTGCGGTTCGCCTTGTCGAAGCTCGACTTGTAGACGAGGCCGATGCCGAGCTTGCCGGTGATCTCCACCAGCGCGCCGCACATGTCGAAGGCGTGCTGGCGGCTCTCCATCTGGCAGGGACCGGCGATCAGGGTCAGCGGCGCGTCGTTGGCGAACGTGACGCCGCCGACGTCGACCCGGCTGGAGGGTTGAACGGTCGTCGGTTGGTCCATCATCGCCTCGCTGGGTTGGGATTGCGGCGTCTCAATGCCCCTCTTGGGCGGCGCCGACAAGATCCACGCGGTTGCAGCCGTTCCGGTCAGCTTGTATGGCCGAGCCTCGCCTCTGAGGGAGTCACAATTGGGTACCGTCATTATCATCCCGGCGCGGTTTCCGTCCCAGCGGTTCCCCGGGAAGCCGTTGCAACCGCTTCGCGGCGCCACCGGGGTCGCCAAGACCCTCCTGCAACGCACCCACGACGTGGCCCTGCGCGTTCCCGGGATCGACGCCGTCTATATCGCCACCGACGACGAGCGCATCGCCGAACACGCGGACACCTTCGGCGCCAAGGTGCTGATGACGTCCGACCAGTGCCGCAACGGCACCGAGCGGTGCGAGGACTCCCTAGACAAGCTGCCGTCCGAGCCGGACCTCGTCGTCAACCTCCAGGGCGACGCCCCGCTGACGCCGGCGCACTTCGTGACCGAGCTGATCGACGGGATCGGCGACGCCGCGGTCGCGACGCCTGCCCTCCTGTGCGACGACGAGACGCTCTCGCGCTTTCGCCAGGACCGTGCCGCCGGCCGCGTCGGCGGCACCACGGCGGTCATGACCCGCGCCGGCCGCGCGCTGTACTTCTCCAAGGAAGTGATCCCCTACGTCGCCGACGACAAGCCGGCCCCGCCGGTCTACCATCACGTCGGCCTCTACGCGTACCGCCCGGCGGCACTGCGCCAGTACGTCGGCTTCGAGCCGGGCCCGCTGGAGACGCACGAGGGGCTCGAGCAGCTCCGCTTCCTCGAGAACGGCATCGACGTTCAGTGCGTCACGGTCGAGTCGCGGCAGAGCATGTTCTGGGAGGTGAACAACCCCGAGGACGTGCCGCGGGTCGAGGCGGCGCTCGCCAAGCTGGGCATCGAGTAGGCGGAACGACGCCGTCCGCTCACCGGCGGACGGCCGCATGAGGGACGCACCGGGGCCGGAGCGTTGCCCAATGGCCTGCGCGCGGCCATTGTGACGGCGATGCAATCGGTGACGCGCATGCTGAAGCCACGCTACTGGTCAGACACGGCGCAGAACGAGTTCGCCGCGCTGTTCGAGGACGCCGATCATGCCCCGGTGTTCATCGAGAAGGTCGCGGATGCACTGATCCGCGGCTGGCCGCCGAACCGCGACAAGCCGGTCTGGGCGCTCGCCCTCGTCGTCGAGGCGCTCGGCCGCACGACACAGCGCCGCCCCAGCGGTCTCGAGATCCTGGCGATGCGGCCGAGCGACGTGCTCTCCAGCCTGCTCGAGGCGGCCGAGCGCGGGCTGCCCGGCATCGCCTCCGCCGCCAGCCACACCGCCGTGCGCCTCCATGTGAACGAGGCCAGCATCGTCCTCAGCCGGACGCGGCTCGGCCTCCTGCGCAAGATCGCGGAGTTCCTGATCGCCGCGGACGGCTACGCGAGGGCGGCCGAGGTCGTCGCCACCTTCGAGACGCTGGCCCGCGGCCCCTCGCAGGAAACGCTGAAGGAGGGGGTCCGCAGCCTCGCCCGCCGTCTCTACGAGTACCGCAAGACCCACTTCGCCGAGGGGCACGCTGCGTCGAGCTTCGACTACGTGCGCCGCAAGCTGGGCCAGGCGACCCCGACCGACGCGGACATCCTCGCCCTCTGGACGGACGCGGACAATTCGCACTTCGGCACCTACCGGACCGCCTTCGCGGCCGCGCTCGCCTTCCTGAAGTCGCGCCGCGAGGTGGAGGAGCGCGCCGCGGTCACCGGCGCCGGCTCCGTCGACGAGCCCGGCAACGACCGCGGCATCGTGCCGGACGACGACGGCGGCGGCCCGCCCTCGCCGCTCGCCCTGCTCTACACCGCCGACATCGATCCCGGCTCGATGCTGATGGCGCTGAAGTCGACGCCGCTCAACGTCTACACCAGGGCCGAGGTGGACTTCGCGGACCTCCTCGAGAGCGTGTGGCCGGATGCCCGGCTCAACGTTCGCTCGGTCCTGCGGCTCCTGGCGTTCCACCCGATCCAGTCTGGCCTTTCCAACACCCTTCGTACCGGCCGGGCGAAGGTGCCCGTCGAAGAGAGGGTGACCTGCGTGGAAGCGGCGACGTACCGAGAGGTCCTGGAGCGCATCGACGCGCTGCAGGACAAGACCGCCGGCTGGCTCGCGGCCCACTACGCGCTGACCGCCGGCACTCCGCAGCGCGAGGACCGCTCGGCGATCGCGCGCACCGGGGCGATGCTCCTGTCGCGGTCGCGATCGAAGTCGTTCGCGCGCCCTCCGGCGGAGCTTGCCGCCCACTTCTCGCGCATCGCGCCCAGTCTGGTCGCGCTCGCCGAGATGACGGCGGACGTGCGCGGCGTGGTCGCCGCCTTCGACGGCCCTGAGGGCGGGCGGCTCCAGTCCACCTTCGCGGACGACCGCGAGGTCTTCGCCGCCGAGTTTGCCAGGCGCTACCTCGGCCGCGGCGGGCCGGACAGCGACGCCCTACACGACGACGCAGCAGACGACCCGGAGGGAGGCGTTCAATGACCCGCGACTACATCGACCGCCTCGCCGCCGCGACCCTCGTCGCCGAGGCGGACGAGGCCGGGCCCGGCAACGCCCTCCCCGTCTCCTCCATCGTCTCCGGCGCCTTGGCCGCGGACGGGACCGGGCCGAGCGTCATTCCCATCGGGGCGCTGCCGCTCTACCGCGCGCTGCGGGCGAGCCAGGCGGTCGTCGCCTCCCCGATGGCGCGCGCGGCGGCCACGGGGGTCGACCAGGAGCGGACGGTCGGCGGCGTCACCCTGCGCACCGTCCACGAGGAGGACGTCACCTGGCTGGTGATCGAGCTCGGCGACACCGAGGTCCCCGTCACGCTTGAGCTCGTCGGCCCGGAGGGAAACGTGGTGCGACTGCCGCTCGACCCGCCGATCGACGGCGTCCAGCAGGTCGGCTTCTCCCGATCCACCTTCGCGGGCCGCGAGGCGATCGCGCTCCTGGAGAATCCGTCGACCGCGATCTTCCTGCTGTAGCGGGACGCGCTGGACGGGCGGGCGGAGCGGCCCCATACCGGGCCGGTGCAAACGCCTCACGCTCCCGAACCGCCCCGGCTGGCGATCCTGGTCCCGACCACGGGGGGATGCGCGCGCGTCGCCTCGCTGGAGCGGCGCCCGCGCCTCGCCCGCTCGATGGCGACGCACGTCGACGACTTCCGTCCGCTCCCCATCGCGGAGGGCTACCACCGTCTCGTCGAGGGCCCCCTTGCCACGCACGACGAGGCGCCGACGCCCTGGCACCTCGCCCTCACCGAGCGCATCGACACCGGACGGAGCTGGGAGCTTCCGGTGGTCCTCGCCCACCGCGCCGTCGCCCGTGGCGCCCGGCTCAGCGACGTGACCGAGGCCGACACGGTGATCTGGGCGACGGGCGCGGTGGACGCAGCGCTCGCGCCCGCCGGCGAGGCGCGCTACCTCGCCGAGAAGCTCGCCCACAGCGCGCCGTCCCTCGACGTGGCGGGGCCGCGCGCGCACTTTCTCGTCGCCGTCGATGCGCCGGACGGCGCGCTGGTCGCGGAAGCCGCCCGCCGGATCGGCGGCACGGCCCACACCTTCTCGACGTTCGAGGACATCGAGCGCATGCTCGACGCGGTCATCGGGTCACGCACGCCCGCGCCCGCGAATCCCCCCGCCGGCAAGGGCGAGGTCCGCACCGCGAAGCCCGCCGCGATCCTGATTCGCGCGGCGGTGCTGGCGGCGCTCGCTGCCGCGATCGCGTTTGGCGTGTCCATTCTGGGTGAGGAGACCGGCACAGGGGAGCGCCTCGCGGCGATGATCAGGATGGAACAGCTCACCGCGCCCACCCGGGAGGCGTGTATCGACGCGGTCCTCTCCGGCGGAGCGCTGACGGCGAGGCGCCTGCCGCTGGACGAACCGGTGCTGGAGATCCCCGCCACGCCGGCGACCTGCGCGCTGCGGTTCGTGACCCTCGGCGCCACCCCGGTCACGGTGCGCTTCGACGACCGCCTCCAGGACACGCTGATCGCAGCGGACGCCCCGGTCGGGCGTGCGATCACGGTGGTCAACGGTTCGCACTACACGCTGGTTTTCCGCGCCTCGCCGGCGGGCCGGACCACCGGGCTGACGCTCGGCGCGGGCGGCCGGGAGGAGCGCAGGACGCTCGCCTTCGGCGCGGAGGACCGGTGATGCGCGCCCTCGCCGTCTCCCTCGCGCTGCTGCTGGCCGCCGGACCGGCTGGCGCGCAGCAGGACGCGATCAACTCGGCCATCGGCGAGGCGGCCGGGCCGTCGGGCGAGGCCAGGGAGGCCTATCCCGTCACCGACGAGGCTGTGAGCGCGCTGCGGATCATCCTCGGGCGTCCCCTGCCGGGCGAAACCTGCCGCGACGCCCTCTTCGACGCGCGCCCGCTGGTGCGCACCCGGTTCGAGGCTTCCGCCGGCGACGCCCTGGCGCTGGAGCTCGGCGGGCTCTGCCTGGTGGAGTTCCGCAACGACGCGCCGGACCGCACGCTGGAGCTGCGCGTCGGCGAGGACCTCGCGACGCTCGCCATCACCGCCGACCAACGTCTTTTCCGCGGCCTGACGCTGGTGCCGAACCAGACCACGACCGTCCCGCTCCGCCATCTGCCGGTGGGCCGGCTCGACGTCCCTGTCGACGTCTTCTGGTCCGGAACCGCATCACGCGCAGATGTCCAGACGTTCACGCTTTCGTTCGTCGACAGGTAGGGCGCCGCGCGCAAAACTCTCTGGGCTCTCCATCCCCTGTTCAGGAGGCCGGTCCGGCCGGTGAGAGGAGTTCCCGATGTTGACGACACGTATTTTACTTGCCGCTTTACTGACGACGACCCCCATCGTTGCGATGGCCCAGACGACGAATCCTGCGCCTGACACACCCGTCGCCGCGCAGGAGACCGTTCAGGACGCCGCCGCGATGCCCGAACAGGCCCCTGCCGCCGGCCCGCAGGCCGAGGCGCTTGCCGCGCCCCCGGTGGCCGAACAGCAGACGCAGGCCGCCCGTGAGCAAGCCGTGGCGCCGATCGAGCAGACACCGCCAGCCGCCGAGCCGGCGGCGATGCCGGTCGAACAGGCGGAGGCGACGCCCGAGGCGGCTCCGGCGGCGGCTCCGGAGAGCACCGCGCCGTCCACCGAGGCTGAAAACGAAGCCGTGACCGAGACGGCGGATGGCTTCGACCCCGACGCCGGCAAGCCCGTCGACACCGACGTCGCCACGGCCGCAGCGCCCGATCCGGCCGACGCCGGGGATCAGGACGAGGACGTCGAGGTCGGGCGCGACGACGGCCCCGAGGGCATCGTCGAGGCGGATGGCGACGAGATCCCCGAGATGGCGATGGACGAGGTGGACATGGTGATCCACGAGATGCCGTCGATGTCGGCCGCCGAGATGGAATCGGTCCTGACGCCGGGGACCAGCGTCGACTACGGGCGCACGGAGTACCTGCGCAACATCTACCGCACGCCGACGATGATGCGTCCCGACATCGCCGAGGAGATGCACCACGATCCGCGCAGCCCGCGCGTCGCGCGCACGTTCATCCTCAACACCAACCACTCGCAGGTGATCCCGCTTCCGTTCGAGACCGGCGAATACGCGCTGACGCCCGAGGCGATGATCGAGCTCGACGTTCTCGCCGACGCCCTCGCCGCACCCGGCGTGGAGGGCGAGCGCTACCTCATCGGCGGTCACACCGACACCACCGGCGAGGCGGACTACAACCACTGGCTCTCCGAGAAGCGGGCCCACGCGGTGCGCGCCTTCCTCATCATGGAGCACAACATCGCGCCGGAACGTCTGGTCGCGGTCGGCTTCGGCGAGGACTACCCGCTCAACGCCGTCGACGGCACTGACCCGGTCAACCGCCGCATCGAGGTGACGCTGATCGAGGATCCCTCCGCGCGCAGCATGGCGCCGCTGGCCGAGGTCCCCATCGCGCCGGGCTACGGCCTCGACGACTTCGCCTACACCGCGTCGATCGCCCCGCTCTACGACATGCATCCGCAGCCGATGATGCCGATGGGCTACAACCCGGTCTGCGCCACGGCGCGCGGCTACTACGACTCCCGCCCGCCGCGCCACAACCTCGACGACTTCGGCGGCTACCGCACGCCGGTCGCCTGCGACCCGCGCGAGGGCCACCAGTAAGGCCGTCACCGGCCGGGCCGCCCCGAAGGACCGTCCGCGTGCCGGACGGTCTCTTTTTTGCGTGAAGCCGCCCGCGCACCCGGCCGTTCGGGGCGCCGGACCGCTGATCCGGCCGCTGCCATTCCTCTGGCACGCTGCGTCGAAAGGGTCGGTTACGCCCCGCCGGGATCGCCAGGCGCGGCGTCGACACGGGTGCCGGGTTCTGCCACCAATGGCGAAACGCGGAAACGACGATGCCAAATAAACTCAAAGAAATCTGGGCGGACGGCCGGGGAACGATCAACGGCTGGTGCTCGATCGGCAGCCCCTTCACCGCCGAGATCATGGCCGCGCAGGGCTATGACAGCGTCTGCATCGACATCCAGCACGGCGCGCTCGACTACTCCATGGCCCTTCCCATGCTGCAGGCGTTGCGCGGCACCGGGGTGACACCGCTGGTGCGGGTGCCGTGGAACGAGCCGGGCATCATCATGAAGGCACTCGACGCGGGCGCGGAAGGCATCATCTGCCCGATGGTCAACAGCCGCGCCGAGGCGGAGGCGCTCGTCGCCGCCATGCGCTACCCGCCCGACGGCGCGCGCTCCTACGGTCCGACCCGCGTCTCCGTCGGCGCCGGCCCCGGCTACTATGGGGAGGCGAACGCCTCCATCCTGGCCTTCGCGATGATCGAGACGGCCGAGGCGGTGGAGAACGTGGCCGAGATCGCCGCGACGCCGGGCCTCGACGGCCTCTACATCGGCCCCGCCGACCTCACGCTCGGCGTCACCAAGGGGCGCCTCCCCCCGGGCTTCGACCGGCAGGAGGAGGAGATGGTCACCGTGATCAAGTCCATCCTCGCCGCGGCGAAGGACGCGGGGAAACGGGCGGCCCTCCACTGCGGCTCGGCCCAATACGCCGCGAAGGCCATCGCCTGGGGCTTCGACATGACGACGGTCTCCGGCGACGTGCGCCTTTTGGCGGCGGCGGCGGACGCCAGCGTCCGCGAGTGGCGCGGCCTCGTCGGCGACTGACGCCGCCCGCGGCGTGCGGGCGGGGACCGGACGGCGCTAGCGGTGCTCCTCGACGCTCGTCTCCACCAGGCGGCGGTTGTAGGCGCGAAGGGCCTGCACGTGGGTCACGGTGCCGACGACGAGCTCCGGATCCCGCGACGAGATGACGGCGAGCGCATCGGCGCCCGTCTCGTTGAAGACGCGCAGGACCGTCTCCAGCGTGTCGAACTCACGCACCGTCCGGGGGTCGCCGCGGTCGGTGAGGCTCGCCTCCTCCTCCAGCGGGCTCATGAACGAGGTGACCGTCACCGTCTTCAGGAAGAAGCGGTGCGGCCCCTCCGCCAGGACGACGCCGCGCGTCTCGAGCTGGTGGTAGAAGTAGGAGCGGCCATGGATCGCGAGGTGGAGCCCCGTCGCGATCGACACCGACAACAAGAGCGCGATGGACAGCGCGTAGCCGCCGGTCAGCTCGAACACCATCACCGTCGTGGAGATCGGCGCACCGAGCAGCGCCGCCGCGACCGAGCCCATCCCGAGGATCGCGTAGAGGCCGTGGTCGGAGGCGAGGTCCGGGGCCTGCGCGGCGGCGATCATCCCGAACGAGCCGCCCGTCATCGCGCCGAGGTAGAGCGCGGGCGAGAAGATGCCGCCGCCGAAGCGGAAGGCCAGCGCCACCGACGTCGCGATGATCTTGGCGACCAGCAGCGTGATCATCATCCAGAGGCCGAAGCCGCCGTGAAGCGCGATGTCCGTCGCCTCGTAGCCGACGCCCAGCACCTGCGGCAGCGTCAGGCCGAAGAGACCCATGACGGCGCCGCCCACGACCGGGCGCGACCACGCCGGCATCATGATCGAGCGCGCGGTCTGGTCGAAGACGATGAGGGCGAACTGGAAGCTGATCGCCACCACCGCCGCGGTCAGGCCGAGGAGCGCGAAGGCCGGCATCTCCCAGTAGGAGCCGATGGCGTAGGCCGGGATCTGGAACGCGGCCATGTCGCCGATGAAGAGCACCCGCCCGGCGAGCGTTCCGGCCACCGAGGCGATGACGATCGGCACGAACGCCGACACCGCGTAGTGCCGCAGCACCACCTCGTGGGCGAAGAGGACGCCGGCGATGGGGGCGTTGAAGGACGCGGAGATGGCGCTGGCGACACCGCAGGCGAGGATGATGCGCGCGGCCGGGGCCGGGTAGCTGAACGCGCGCGTCATCGTCGTCGCGAGGGTGGCGCCGAGGTGGACCACCGGCCCCTCGCGCCCCGCGCTCGCCCCGGCGCCGAGGGATATGACCGTCGCGAGCGCCGACCAGAGCCCGTTGGCGAGGCCGAGCCCCCGCCCGCCCTGGGCCGACACCTCGATCACGTCCGCGACGGCCCCCGCGCGGCGGCCGGAGAGGACGAACTGGTTGAGGAGCCCCACCACGAGACCGCCCGCCACCGGCGCGAAGAAGACCACCCAGCGCGGCAGCCCGCGGATATGGTCGATGACGTACTCGCTCGTTTCCCCCACCCACAGCCACTGGACCCAGCCGATGCCGATGCGGAAGACCACCGCGGCGGTGCCGATCGCCAGCCCCACCGCCAACGCGATGAGCCAGAGGCCCGGCTGCCGGTCGGCGAGGAAGGTCGAGAAGTTTTCGGCGGAGCGTCGGTACTGTTCGAGCGACCAGGTGCTGATCTTGGCGAGCTTGGTCGCGATGCGCTCGAACCGGCGGGCCGGCGGCGTCGGTTCGACGGGGCCGGTGACGAGGTCGGCGAGCTCCTCTCCCATGGCGTCGGCGCTTTCTTCGGCGTCGTCGTCGGCGGAAGGGTCGGTCTGGTCTTTGTCGTCGGGCGTCATCAGTTGAGCGGCGCGATGCGTCGTCCTGCCATGGCGGGCATGCCGACACCGGCCTGCCGCGCGATCATCTCGTCGGCCGCCGCGATCCCCCGCGCCGGGAGCGGCGAGACCTGGCGGCTCGTCATGTCCACATGGATGAACAGCGACTCGGAGGTCGCTGCGAGCTGGTCGTCGCCGAGCCGCACCATCGTCTGGAAGCCGTGCAGGCGCTTGTCGTCCCGGCCGATGAGGTGGAAGCTCACGCGCACCTGATCGTGCGCCGAGACCTCGCGGCGGTAGACCACGTGCGTCTCGACGTTGAAGATAGAGGCCTGCTGGCTCGACCGGTAGGCGCGGCCGAGGCCCAGGATATCGAATGCGATGTCCACCGTCCGGTCGAACATCACATGGTAGTAGGCCATGTTCAGGTGGCCGTTATAATCCAGCCAATCGAGCTCGATGTCGTAGGGCTCTGACCAGATCAGTCCGTCCGGACCGAAGGGGGGCTCGTTCGGCGAAAGCATAATGGACGCGGTCGGCTCCCTTTGTGCAGGTGCTGGCTTTTGTTAGTGTGCCGCATAAGCCACACGAACGGGACTCTTCCAATGGCCGCGCCCCTCACGCGCCAATCACGAAACGACTCCGGAATTCACCTTGCCGTGCCGATATTAAAGCAGCGATTCGGCGATCGGTGCGAGACCGGACAGGCCATCCGCGAACAGCACGGCCACACAACCACCTGGATTCCCACAGAGGCGCCGGACGCGGTGGTCTTCGCCGAGAGCGCCGACGACGTCACCGCCGTCGTCGACATCTGCCGCGAACACGGCGTCCCGATCGTCCCCTTCGGGGTCGGCACCTCGCTGGAAGGGCACGTCAACGCCCCCCTCGGCGGCGTCTGCATCGACTTCAGCCGGATGAACCGGGTTCTCCACGTCCATGACGAGGACCTCACCTGCACGGTGGAGCCGGGCATCACCCGCAAGGCGCTCAACGCGTACCTGCGCGACCGGGGGCTCTTCTTCCCCATCGATCCGGGCGCGGACGCCACCATCGGCGGCATGTGCGCGACCCGCGCGTCCGGCACCAACGCCGTGCGCTACGGCACGATGCGCGACAACGTGATCTCGCTGGAGGCCGTAATGGCGAACGGCGAAAAGATCACCACCGCGAGCCGGGCGAAGAAGTCGTCCGCGGGTTACGATATTACCCGCCTGCTCATCGGGTCGGAGGGGACGCTCGGCATCATCACCGCCGTCACCCTCAAGCTTTCGGGCATCCCGGAGGCGATTTCGGCCGCCGTGTGCCCCTTCCCCTCCGTCGAGGCAGCGTGCCAGGCGACGATCGCGACCATCCAGTCCGGCATTCCCGTCGCCCGGATCGAGCTTCTCGACGCGCTGCAGATGAAGGCCGTCAACGCCCATTCCAAGCTCGACCTCGCCGAGACGCCGACGCTGTTCCTCGAGTTCCACGGCTCGGCGGCGGGCGTCGCGGCTGACAGCGAGGCGGTGGCCGCGATCGCGGAGGATCTCGGCGGCGGCCCCTTCCACTTCTCCACCCGCGCGGAGGAACGCACGCGCCTCTGGCAGGCGCGCCATGACGCCTACTTCGCCGCCATCGGCCTGCGCGCGGGCTGCACGGTCTTCTCGACCGACGTGTGCGTGCCGATCTCGCGCCTCGCCGAATGCGTGGAGGAGACGCGGGCCGACCTCGAGGTGCTCGACCTCATCGGCCCGATCGTCGGCCACGTGGGCGACGGCAACTTCCACGTTCTCATCCTGATGGATCCTGAGGACATGGCCGAGCGCGACCGCGCCTCGGAGTTCCTGGAGCGTCTCGCCAAGCGGGCCATCGACATGGACGGCACCTGCACCGGCGAGCACGGCGTCGGCCAGGGCAAGATGAAGTACCTGCGCCGGGAGCTGGGCGGCACGGTGGACGTGATGCGCGCCATCAAGACCGCTCTCGACCCGGACGGGCTCCTCAATCCCGGCAAAATCTTTCAATAAAAGACGAGGATAGCAATCGGCGCGGCTTGGGCGACTGGATGTCGACCGCACGGGCTCAGCTAAGCTGAGCCCGGCGAAAACGAGGTGAACTGCGTGAATTGGTTCATAATCAGCGTCGGCGTGGCCATCGTGCTGGCGCTGACCGCCGCTGTCGTCGGCCCCCACTTCATCGACTGGACCCTCTATCGCGCGCAGATCGAGGCGAACGCCGAGCGCGCGCTGGGCACGGAGGTCGCCTTCGCCGGCGGCGCGGACGTGCGCATCCTGCCGCGTCCGCGCGTCACCGTGGAGAACGTCACTCTCGGCCCCGCGTCCCGCCCGCTGATGATGGCGCGGCGGGTGGAGATGCAGCTCGAGCTGACGCCGCTGCTGAAGCGCGAGATCCAGATCACCAACCTCGCCATCGAGGCGCCGATCATCTTCGCCCGCATCTCCCCGAACGGGCGGATGGAGCTGCCGGACCTGACCGCCGAGCACACCATCGCGTCCTATTTCGACGTCTCGGACGTGATGATCGACACCGTCACGCTCACCGACGCCACGCTGGTGGTGGTCGACGACCGGACCGGCGTCCGGCGCACCCTGGACAACATCACCCTCTCGGGAAGCGCGCGGTCCCTGAAGGGGCCCTTCAACCTCGCCGGCAGCCTCAAGGCCGACGGCTGGACCCAGAACGTCAGCATTTCGGCCGGTGCGCTGGACAATGGCACGATCCCCCTGTCCGTCCGCCTCGCGCCGGTGGGGACGAGCGTCGCGATGACGTTCGACGGCGCCCTGTCGCCCCAGCCGACGGCGCCGGGCCTCGCAGGGTCGTTCGCCGTCACCAGCGCGTCGGGCGTGCCGTGGTCGATCCAGGGGGACATGGCGCTCGACCCCGTCGCGCTGCGGCTCGGGCGCGCCACGCTGAGCTACGGCGAGGGCGATACGCCGATGCAGCTCGCGGGCAGCGCGGTCTACAACCTCACGAAATCCGATCCGATCGCCCTCGCCTTCGCCGCCCGCCAGATGGACCTCGACCGGGTGGACCGCGCGCTGCGCGAGACCGAGGAGCCGACGGCCCCGGCGGACATGCTGGACCGGCTCGTCGACCACCTCTCCCCCGCCGTCTCCGGCCTCGGCTCCCTGACGCTCCCGAACGTGCCGATCACCGCCGACATCGACATCGGCACGCTGATCGCCGGCGGCGCGGTGACACGGGACGTCTCGGTGCGGCTCGCGACCGGTGCCAGCGGGCTCACGGTGGAGCGCGCGGAGGCGCTGCTGCCGGGCGACACCCACGTCGAGACCAACGGCCGCATCACGTCTGACGGGTACGCGGGAGCGGTGCGCGTATCCGCCTCGCAGCCCTCGATCTTCGCGCACTGGTGGTCGGGAGAGGAGTTCGCGGGGGCCGTGGTCGACCCGATCCTCGTCGAGGCGGACATCGACGCGACCTCGCAATCGCTCGACGCGCGGCGGCTTTCCATCCGTGTCGGCGACAGTCGCGCCACCGGGCGCTGGCGGATGCGCTCGACGCCGGCGGGCCGCAAGGTCGACATCTCGCTCGGAGCGCCCATCGTCGACGTGGACGACGTGATGGACGCCGTCGCGATCATGCCCCGCCGCCTCGTGCCCACCAACGGCACCGACGTCTCCGTCAATCTGACGGTGGACCGGGTGGTGATCGGTTCGGTGGAAGGGTCCACGCTCAACGTCAACGCCAGCTACGCCGACGGGACGCTGCAGATCGACGCGCTGGAGGCGGACCGGTTCGGCGGCATATCGGTATTCGCCATCGGCCAGCTCGGCGATCTGAAGGACGAGCCGATCGGCTCCATCACCGGAACGATCAAGGTCGTCGACGGCGACGCGCTCGCCGCCAGCGTGCGCCAGCTCTTCCCGCTCAGCGACATGGCGCGGCGGTTCGGCGCGATCGCCCCGCACCTCGCGCCGGGCGACTTCTCCTTCCGGATCGTCGGCGACACCGCGCCGGACGCGCCGAAGCTCGCCGTCTCGCTCGACGGGAGCGCCAACGGGACGTCGCTGACGCTCGAGACGGCGGGGAACCCCTTCGACCCGGACTGGACGAGCCGTCCGGCGAGCCTCTCGCTCGACGTCGCGAACGCCGACGCGTCGATTCTGGCACAGCAGTTCGGCCTGGTCCCGCCGGAGGGATCGGGACCCGGATCGCTGACCGTCCGCGTCGACGGAACGCCCGCGACGGGTGCCGACACGGAGGTCCGGCTTACCGCCTTCGGCACGACGCTCGGCTATGCCGGCGGCCTGCGGTACGGCGAGGACACCGGGCTCGACGGCCACCTGACCGCCGACGCCGAGACGCTCGGCCCCCTCGCCTCCCTCACCGATCTGCCGCTGCCGGCCGGTGCCGCCCTCTCGCTGGGCGCCGACGTCCGCACCGAGGACGCGGTCGTGCTCGACAACATCTCCGGCATGGTGGACGGCGTCGCCGTCGCCGGAGGCCTGCGCGCGACGCGCGAGGGGATCAGCGGATCGCTCGACATCGGGGCGGCCGACCTCGCGGCGCTGACGTCGCTGATCCTGGGCCCGGACGCCTGGACCGGCACGGGGGACGGCGCGGCGTGGCCGGCCACGGCCTTCGCACGCATCGAGGGACCGGCGCTCCCGGTCACGCTCGACATCGCCGCCGACAGCCTGGCGCTCGGTCGCAACAGCCTCGCCGACGCCCGGTTCAAGCTGGACCTCGCCAGGGATCGCCTCACCATCTCCGACGCGAGCGGCCGCCTCGCGGACGGCGAGGCGAGCGGCTCGCTCCAGATCGCGCGCAACGGCGCCGCGGCGGAGCTGAGCGGTGCGTTCGACCTCACCGGCGCGAACGTTGCGCCGCTGCTGTGGACGTCCGGCGGCGAACCCGTCGCCGAAGGGGCGCTGTCGCTCGCGACGCGCTTCATGTCGCGCGGCTACACCGTTGCCGACCTCGTCACGGCACTGGAGGGCGAAGGGACGCTCAGCGTGGCGGACGGCCGGCTGCGCGCCTTCAACGCCGCGCCCTTCGACTGGCCCGACGCCTCCGGCGCGGCGCCGCAGGAGGGAGAGGTCCGCGACGACTTCGTGCAGCACCTCGGCGCGGCCGACACCCGATTCGACACGCTGACAGCGGACATCGCCATTGCCAACGGGACCGCGCGGCTCAGCCACGTCGCGTTCGATCCGCCGCAGGAGCTGACGGTCTCGACGGCGACGTTCGACCTCGGCGCGTGGCAGCTCCGCGCCGACGTTTCGCTGCGCACGATCGTCTCCGGGACGCCGGCGGTGCCGATCGGCGTGATCTTCGCCGGGCCGATGGGCGAGCCGGACCGGGCCGTGGACGTCTCGCGCCTCACCGCCTGGGCGGCGCTGCGCAGCATCGAGCGGCTGGTCGAGGCGGTGGAGAGCGACAACGAGGCGCTGGCCGCCGAGGCCGACGCCCAGGGCGCACCGTCCTCCCGCGCGCTGGAAGAGCTGGGCGTTGCGCCCGGGACGCCGGCCGCCCCTTCGGCCGGGCAGGACGGAGGCCCGGACCCGGCCGGGGCAACGACCCCATCGCCCCCGCCCGCGCTCCCGGCGCCGCCGGAGGACGGGCGGAGCGCCGGGACCGGCGCGCCAACTCCGGCGGCGCCGGCAGGCCCTGCGGAGGCGACGCCCGCCCAGCGGTCCGAGAATTCCGGTGCCTCGTCCGACCCGGTCGGCGACTACATCCGCAACACGCACTCGCTCGACCCGCCGGTCACGACCTACGAATCGCGCGAGCCCTCGGGGGATCCTGCCGCGGACGGCCCGGGGCCGGCGGGCGGCGCCACGCGCGAGCCGGCGCTCGCCGACTGACGCGAGCGGAGCGCCACCGGAGGGCGCTCGCAAGGATCGGGGACAAATGACGGCGCACGTGACGACCGGCGGTGGGACACGCCCCGCGCCGCTTCGGGTGACGGGGGGATGGGCGCCGGTACGCTGTATCCGACGAAATCGGCAGGACCGCGGGCGATAACTGCTATGTGGCGACCGTCAACCGGAACCGTCGCGGCGGTGCCCTGGCCTTCCGAAAGAAAAAGCCGCCGCGGGGGGCGGCGGCCTGGAGGCTTCAGCGGCTGGGCTCGCGGGCGAAGGCATAGGCGAGCACGGCGAGGCGCAGGGCCGAGGCGAGGGATCCGTCCTCGCGGCGGCGGTCGATCGATGCGATCAGCGCCGCCAGCGACACCCCCTCCTCGTGCGCCCAGAGCTGGAGCGCATCCCAGAAGGCCGGCTCAAGGGCCACGCTGGTGGCGTGGCCATGCAGAGTGACCGAGCGCTTATGAAGTCCGGTCGCGCTTGTGCGCTTCGTGCCGGGCATCTTCGCGCTCCTTGCTCAGCGTCTCAGAGTTGCGTTGTGCGGCGGTCCGTCCGTGGCGGGCGCGGCTCTCGGCCGCGGCCTCCCGGTCGGCATCCCGCTGGCGGCGCTTGCGCTCCCGCCGCAGGTTGACGAGTTCGCCGGTCACGAAGGACCCGTCATCTTCTCCGGACGCACGACCCGGTCAAAGGTCTCCTCGGTGACGTAGCCGCCGCCGACGGCCTCCTCGCGCAGCGTAGTGCCCTTCTTGTGGGCGGTCTTTGCGATCTTCGTGGCGTTGTCGTAGCCGATCTCCGGCGCCAGCGCCGTGACCAGCATGAGCGAGCGCTCCATCAGGTCCTTGATCCGGTCGCGATTCGCCTCGATGCCGACGACGCAGTTGTCGGTGAAGCTCACGCAGGCGTCGGCGAGGATGCGCGTCGACTGCAGGAAGGCGTCCGCCATCACCGGCTTGTAGACGTTGAGCTCGAAGTGGCCCTGGCTGCCGGCGACCGTCAGCGTGGTCTGGTTCCCGAACACGCGGCAGGCCACCATCGTCATCGCCTCGCACTGGGTCGGGTTGACCTTGCCCGGCATGATGGACGAGCCCGGCTCGTTCTCCGGCAGCGAGAGCTCGGCGAGGCCCGAGCGGGGACCGGAGCCGAGGAAGCGGATGTCGTTGGCGATCTTGAAGAGCGCGGTGGCGGCGGTGTTCAGCGCGCCGTGGGCGGCGACGTAGCCGTCATTGCCGGCGAGCGCGGCGAACTTGTTCGGCGCGGTGACGAACGGCAGCCCGGTGATCTCGGCGATGTGCCTGGCGACCGCCTCGGAGAAGCCCGGCTTGGCGTTGAGGCCGGTGCCGACGGCGGTGCCGCCCTGGGCGAGCGGATAGAGGGCGCCCAGCGAGGCCGTCACCTGCTGGATCGCGAAGTCGAGCTGCGCGACGTAGCCGGAGAATTCCTGGCCGAGGGTGAGCGGCGTCGCGTCCTGGGTATGGGTGCGGCCGATCTTGATGATGTCGGCGAACTCTTCCGCCTTGGCGTTCAGCGCGTCGCGCAGGTGCGTCATCGCCGGGATCAGCTTGTGCGTGATCTCCTCGGCGGCGGCGACGTGCATCGCGGTCGGGAACGTGTCGTTCGACGACTGCGAGCGGTTGACGTGGTCGTTCGGGTGAACCGGGTCCTTGGAGCCGATCACGCCGCCGAGACGCTCGATCGCGAGGTTCGAGATGACCTCGTTGGCGTTCATGTTCGACTGCGTGCCGGAGCCGGTCTGGTAGATGACGAGGGGGAAATCCTCGCCCCGTTTGCCGTCGATCACGTCCTGGGCGGCGTCGGCGATGGCGTCGGCGATCTTGGCGTCGAGGTTGCCGAGCTCTTTGTTGGCGAGCGCGGCGGCCTTCTTGATGACGCCGAGAGCGCGGACCAGAGGGGCGGGCATTTTCTGCTCGCCGATCTTGAAGTTGATCAGGCTTCGGGCGGTCTGAGCGCCGTAGTAGCGCTCGCTCGGGACTTCGAGCGGTCCGAAGGAATCCGTTTCTGTGCGGGTGGTCATCAGCGGGCCTCTTGCGTGCCCGCGTCAGTTACCAAGTTTTCGGCAGGGGTCCAACGCTCTTGAGCGTGGATCCGTTATCCGTCCGTGCCGTTCTTGAGGGCCGGCGTCTCGGCGATGGCCTCGATGATCCCGACAGCCTTCTGCTTGAGCTGCGGATCGGAGATGGTCGCGAAGGCGCGCACCAGGCGGACGGTGGCCGGATCGCTCAGCGCCTGCGAGAGCGGCGTGGCGTCGTTGACGCGGGAGATCCCGGCGTCAGTGGCCCCTTCGAAGAAATAGGTGATCGGTGCCTGGAGCACGATCGCGATCTGGTGGAGCCGGCTGGCACCGATGCGGTTGGTGCCGCGCTCGTACTTCTGCACCTGCTGGAAGGTGATCCCGAGCTGCTCGGCGAGCTTCTCCTGGCTGAGGCCGAGCTCGAGCCGGCGGAGGCGCACCCGGGAGCCAACATGTCCGTCGACGGAGTTGGCCGACCTCTGATTGGGAACAGGTTCTGAGCGCGGCTCACTCATCTGACTTGGCTCGCTTACAGCTGTCGACATTTCCCACGTCCTCTTCGACCGATCGGATCCGACCCACTTGCCATTACGCGTTGAATGGCGAGGCGCCTCAATTCAGGCAAGTGGGGCAGGGTGTTGCGGGTGTCATCGACGAAAGGCAACATCCACAACAAGTTAGCTGCTGTGCAACTAACGGATACGTCCGCGTTGGACAACCCAAGAATGACCAGTCTCTACACAAAGCCACCGAAAGAAATGACTATTTATAGGGTTTGTGGTGACGCCGCAGGCAGATGACAGCCTGGCCGCTCAAGACCGTATTCTTAGAATCATCCCAACTTGAACTTTGAAACTCGCGGGGCAGCGCTGTTTCGGCGGTATCTTTGACTTCAGCTCACCGCGTTCGCGGCAAAAACGTGACGTTCACAGGTAACCATCTGCTTCTGTCCGCATGTCATTCATATCCTTGGAAACAAAATGATGCAATCACCGGCAGCGCTCGGGCCGGTGGAAAGAGAGACAGAGGGTACTGGACGGACGCTCCGAGAGCGGCTATAGACGCCCCCGTTGCCGCAGTAGCTCAGTGGTAGAGCGCACCCTTGGTAACAGATTGCCTCACCCACGGGAAACCGTGGGATGAAAACCGCTCAAACTCGGGGAAAGCTGAAATGCCAATCCCGAGCCAAGTCCGCTTGGCGGAACGGTGTAGAGACTAGACGGGCGGCACCCTCCTTCCGGTTCCCGGAAAAGGGTGAAGGGATAGTCCAGACCACGAACGCACCTCGGTGCGGCGGCGAAAGCCGAAGTGGTACGAAGGGTGAGGTCGGGAGTTCAATCCTCCCCTGCGGCACCAGATCAAGCTTCCTGCAGCTTCGAGATGTGTGAGACCGGCGCGATACGCGTGGGTTTGTCGCACGCGCTGTTTCGCTGCCCGGTACGCATCTACCGAATATTCCGATGAGGTGACCCGACGGTGGCGCCTGGCATCACGGAGCATGCAACCGAAAGCTGTATTTTCCTGCCGACGATCCGTCCCTTTCCCTCCCGGGGATCGACCGAAATCCCCCGCGATCCATC
Organism: Acuticoccus sediminis; assembly: GCF_003258595.1. Classification (NCBI taxonomy): domain Bacteria; kingdom Pseudomonadati; phylum Pseudomonadota; class Alphaproteobacteria; order Hyphomicrobiales; family Amorphaceae; genus Acuticoccus; species Acuticoccus sediminis. The sequence continues at coordinate 136,836 of NZ_QHHQ01000008.1, read as the reverse complement.
ATGGTTTTGCCGCATTTCCGGAGCGGACGAGATCAATCGAGCTTTTTTACAATAGCTTTAGATGTACATTCCGAGATCGACTTAGAATATCTCGAATTCTACAAATATAGGCGACTTCCCTACTGTATTCTGCGGAGACCCAACACAAATCCGCATATCTGAGCCGCGCGCAAAGCAGGCGTCACGACCACTTATCAACAGTCAGGAACAGGATGGCGACCCGCATCGCCGGGTCCGGCTGACCCGCTGATGGCCTCTGCGACCGGCGGCGCCATCGAACTGCCGGATTCCGATCCGCCTGGACCGCGAGACCGAAGTGTTGACACTTCAACGCGGCGAGGACGGAATTCTCAGGTAACCCAGAGTTGATGAAGGCGCCGCCAGGGGTTGATCGGTAGGTCTGAAAGCGCCCGCGCCCGGTTGGCGATGCCTGGCCTTCGCGGCCGGCAGGGGACGCGTCGCCGGCGAAGCCGGTCGCATGGCGGCGGAGGGCGGTGCACGGTCGACATGCACCTCGGCCCGGTCCTGCGCCACTCGCCGGGTCCGTGCCGGCGGGCCGCACATCGACGCTGCGAGCCGCGGCGTCGGTGAGGAGGGAAAGCCGGCCGACGGCGTCCTTGCGGATCCGGACGCCGTCGGCCGGACGCTTACATGCGCCGCGCGGCGGCGACGGCGAGGATCAGCCAGCCCAGCAGCAGGAGGACGCCGCCGATCGGCGTCGCATACATGACGTCGGCCGGACCACCGAGAGCCAGCAGGTAGAGCGAGCCCGAGAACAGCAGCACGCCGAGCCCGAACGCCCACGACGCCGCGCCGAGAAGAACCGGCAGCACGCGGTCCTTCAGCCCACCGATCGCCACCATCGCCAGCGCATGGATGAGCTGGTAGAAGACGGCCTTGTCGAACATCTCGGCGTTCTGCGGCACGAAATTGCTGTCGAGCGCATGCGCCCCGATCGCGCCAAGTCCTACCGCAAGTGCGCCATAGAGAGCGCCAACCACAACAACCCGCATCAGATTCCTCTTGTCTTCCGTTCAGCTGCCGCCAAGCCGTGGATGGCTGGACCGCTCATCTCCGCCTAGCAAGAACCATGCATGGTGTCTGGATTTTTTGGCGGCTTCGGCCGGGACGCACCGGGTCCATGCCCATCAAATGCCGGATTTAACTGCAAATCCGGGCGCAATCGGCGCAATAAGAATTCGTTGTGAAGTCGCCGGACGACGTATCCGCACGCCGCCGTATCGCCCTGCCCGCGAATCGATCCGCGATGACCGCGACGACGGTCCGTCAGCTGACCGGGCACCCCTCGGCCTCCCTGCGCCACGCGGGCACGTTCTGCGACATCCCGCATCGGGCGAGGATGCGCCGCTCTCCGAGGCGCAGGCACGCCTGGCCGCCGATCTCGACGCGTCCCCCATCCGAGTCCGTGCAGTAGCATTCCGGGTACGAATATCCCTCCTTCGGTGGAGGGCGGGATAAATTTGGAGCAGCCACCTGCTGCCCCCATCCGCTCGCCGGGTGGAGAAGCAGGAGCGCCGCCGATAAGCCAGCCCAGCATTTTCCCATAGGCGGAGCTTACACCCAACCGTGGGAACAAAAAAGCGCGGCACGCCGGGCGCGCCGCGCTGAAATCGGTGGGCGAAAGGCGCCTCGCGCCCCTCCCCCGCTCAGTCGCCGCTGAGGTCGGCGAGCGGCGCGACGGTCAGGAGGTCGCCGAACTCGGCGCGCATATCGCCCCAGTTCCACTCGCCGTGCCGGTCCGGACGCAGCGGAGTGATGGTGATGTAGCCGTCGCGCAGCAGGCTGATGTCGCACTCGGGATCGTCGATGTCCTCCGCCGCCCGGCGGAACTGCAGCCAGTGGTAGGAGAGGCCGCGCACGTCGACGCGCTCCACCACGTTGACGCCGCTGATGAAGCCGTGCCCCGGATGGCAGAGCTTCACGCCGGCGATCTCACCCGGCGCGCGGTGCGGGAAGTTGATGTTCGGCACCACGCTCGACGGCCATTTGACCTCGAGGAGGCGCTCGATCAGCGGCTTGGCGTAGGCGCGAGCGCACTCCCACTTCACCTCGGTGCCCTGGAAGTACTGGCTGAGCGCCATCGCCGGGACGCCGACGGTAAGCGCCGTCATGGCCGCACCGACGGTGCCGGAATAGGCGATCGAATCGGCCATGTTGCCGCCGCGGTTGACGCCCGACAGGACGAGGTCGGGCTTGCCGTCCATCAGGTGTTCGACCGCCAGGATCACGCAGTCCGCCGGGGTGCCGCGCACGAAATAGCGCTTCTCGCCCTCGTGGTGCACGCGCAGCGGCTCGTGCAGGCTGATGGCGTGGCTGACCCCGGACTGGTCGAACTCGGGAGCGACGATCCAGACGTCGTCGGTGAAAGACCGCGCGATCTCCTCCAGGAGCTTGATGCCCGGAGCGCGCGCGCCATCGTCGTTGGTGATTAGGATTCGCATCGCCGTCCTCGTTGGTGCGAAGGCGCCGTACCCCGCCGGCCGGCGCCCCGCAAGCACTCAGACGGCGGCACGCCCCTTCGTCCGCGGCTCCAGCGTGCGGACCTCGGCGGACGTGGCCTCGCCGCCGCGGGCCTCGGACCGCGGCTCGGCCCTCGGCTCGGCGACGCGCTTGGCCGGCACAACCACCTCGCGCCGCCACGGCTCGGACTTGTACCAGCCCACCAGGTAGGCGATGCCGATGAGGATCGCGCAGCCCGTCAGGTTGGCCCAGGCGAGCGCCACCGGCCCCCGCTCCGCCGTCTGGTCCAGCGCCGCGCCCATGAACTGGGACAGCACCATCCCGGACACGAACACCGCCAGCGACTGCTGCCCCACCTTGCGGATCACGTCGACGATCCGGCCGGGGATGCCCGACATCGCGAGCCGCTTGCCCCCCTCACCGACGACGAACCACGCGAGGTAGCAGACCGCCAGGAAGTGGACGATGCGGAAGATGCCGAGGTCCGTCTTCCAGAAGAGCCAGCGGTTGGCGCGCCGGAACGGGATCACCCAGTCGAAGTTGCCCCAGCCGTAACGCGACGCGGTGAGCACGCCGAGCCCGACGATCACCGCCGCCGCCAGCACGAGCCACCAGGAGCGCGGCGGCGGCTTGATCCAGCCCATGACGAAGCTGAACCCCAGGAAGAAGATGATCTGCCAGCCGAAGGGGTTGAAGAACCACTCGCGGTCGTTGCCCTCGCGCACCTCCGCGCCGAGCTGCAGGATGTCGAACTGGGTCAGGAACCAGACGCCGCCGATGAAGGCGAACACCGCCCACCGGCTGATCCGGCTGAGCGCCATGACGACCGGCATCATCATCAGGATGACCATGTACATCGGCAGGATGTCGAAATAGTTCGGCACGTACTGCAGGGTCATGAACCCGATGAGGTGGCGCGCCGTGTCGTCGAAGATCGGGCGCGTGTAGAGGCGCGTCGAGTAGAAGTCGTCGCCGTGCATCTGATCGAAGATGGCGATCATGGTCACCATCACGGCAAAGAGGCACACATGCGCCCAGTAGACCTGCCACACCCGGTAGGCCGTGCGCGCCGTTCCCAGGAAAAAGGAGCGGTCGCGGAACAGCGAGCCGAACGCCATGGCCGAGGCCATGCCGGAGCAGAACACGAAGAGTTCCGTCGCATCGGACGGGCCGAACGCCGCCGGTATCCAGGCCTTCCATGGATTGTGGGGCACGTGGGCGATGAAGATGATGAACATCGCCAGACCCCGGAAGAAGTCGAGCCGAAGATCGCGTGGGCGGCGCGCCCGTTGGTGCGTGCTCACGAACGGTCCACGGATGGGATCGGTGACGGCATTCCAGGCTCCATGTGGATGGGCGCGACGCAGGGCGGCGTCGAGCGACCCGCCACAAAGGTAACACGATAAGCTGAACGCAAGCCCAGCGACCAAGCGCCTCCACAAGCCCGGTGTCTCACGCGACGCTCCGCAGGCACTTGGAGAGGCGCGAGCGGGCGAACCGGTCGCGACCCCGCATGGACGCGCGCTCCGCGATCAGCCGGCGTGCGACATCAGGCCGCCCGGCCCTTACCGCTGCGTCGATGGTGATCCGCGCGAAAACGTCGCGCTGCGCATGACTGCCACCGACGCGCTGCATCACCTCCCCCGCCGCGAGCAGGCTGTCGAGCGCGGCGCGGTAGCGCCCCCGGTAGAACGCCGCGAGCCCCGAGGAGGCCGGGCCGCCCGCCGCTGCGGCGATGTCGCCGGGTTCGGTCCCGTCGCTCGGTCCGGCGAGGCGCGCGAGCATCCGGCCCGCCGCCTCCTCCCGGCCGCCTGCGAGGAGCGCCATCAGATAGTGAAGGTCCGCGAAGGTGATGCAGGCATCGTCGGCGCGCCGCTCGGCGATGTCGGCGAGCTCCTCCCACCGCTCGCCCACGTCGACCCCCTCGGCCGCCAGCCGCGCGAGCAGCGAGACCGCGTTGGCGATGTCGCGGTAGTCGTCGGTCCGGTCGAAGCGCACCGCGCCGTCGTACAGCGCCATCGCCGCGTCGGTGTTGCCGAGCTCCAGCTCGAACAGCGCGGCGTGCCAGTCGACGTGATGGCGGAAGGTGCTGCATCCCTCGTAGGCCCGGCGGTTCGCCGCGATGAGGGCCCGCCCCTCCTCCGGCGCGCCGGTCATCTCGTAGACGTGCGCCACCGCGTGGAGCCCCCATGCGTCGTCGTCGCACAGCGCCAGCGCGCGGTAGCCGGCCTCGAGCGCGGCGTCGTAGCCGAAGCTCTCCTCCAGCGCGAAGGCGCGGCACCCGTGGACGTAGCCCGCGTGGGGGTGATCGTCCGCGAAGGCGTCGATGGCGGCGTCCGCCGAGGCGCGCATGCCGCCGACGTCGCCGTAGATGAAGCGGATGGCCTGGCCGAACTTCAGCGCCAGCGCGTCGCCGGGCCAGCGCTCCAGCAGGGCGTCGAACACGTCCGCCGCCTCGGACGGGCGTCCCTCCAGCCAGAGCGAGAGGGCACGCACGTAGGCCGCGTCGTGAGGGTCGCGGGAGCGCTCGAGCGCGCGCACCGCGGCCCGCTCGGCGGCCCGCGCCTCGCACACGGTCTCGCGGCGTCCGGCGAGCATCATGATGATGCCCTTGGCGGCGAGGAGCGCCGGGGCCTCCGGCGCCTCGTCGAGCGCGCGACCGAGCGTCCGGGGAAGACTTGCGGCATGCTGGAGCACGCCGGATGTCAGGGACGTCCACGCTGAGACGTGCCCGCGCAAGGACGCAGGCACCGGCGGCGCCGTGTATTCGACCATGATATCCTCGCAAGTTCGGGCCATCGTGGTGAGCCCGTTGCACACATCATGTACGAACCGATTTCCGGAGAGGCTTTGAAACCACATCACTCTTGTTTGAAGCGGATGTGATTATTGGCGTGCTAGAGCCTTGCTCTGCCTCCCCGACCGAACCCGCGAGAGATCCATGCGCAACGCCACACGGCGCGACGAGCCCCGGCCGGCGGGCACACCGCCGCAGCGCCAGCCGCTCGTCGTCGCCGTCGCGGCAGCCGCGATCGCGGCGCTGACCATCGCCGCCGCGCGGCAGCGGCCGGAGTTCGGACCCGCTCTGCTGATCGGCGCGTTCGCGGGGTTCGCTCTGGTCTCCTCGGCGTACGGGTTCGCCGGGTCCTGGCGGCGCTTCATCGTCGAGCGGCGCGGCGCCGGCATTCGCGCGCAATGCCTGATGCTGATGCTGGCCGCGCTCTTCGCGCTGCCGATCATCCACGGCGGCGATCTCCTCGGCATTCACGCCGGCGGCTGGGTCTTTCCCTTCGGCGTCGCGGTGGCGGTCGGGGCGTTCCTGTTCGGGCTCGGCATGCAGCTCGGCGGCGGATGCGCCTCGGGAACGCTCTTTACCGTGGGCGGCGGATCGGTCCGGATGGTCCTGGTGCTCGTCTTCTTCATCGCCGGCGGGGTGATCGCGACCGCCCATTGGGACTTCTGGTCCGCCCTCCCCCGGCTCCCGGCGATCGGCCTTGCGACACTCTTCGGCGTGCCGGGGGCGATCCTGCTGACATTCGCGGTGTGCGGCGTCATCGCGGTCGCCACCGTGCGGGCGGAGAAGGCGCGTCATGGCGACCTCGCCCCCTCCCTCGCGCGCTGGTCGCCCCGGCTGGGGGCGCTGTCGCTGGCGCTCGTGGTCGCCGCGACGCTGGTGATCCTGGGCCGGCCCTGGGGGATCACCTCGGGGTTCACGCTGTGGGGCGCGAAGCTGGCCCACGTGGCGGGCGTGCCGATCGAGACGTGGACCTACTGGCGCTCCGGCATGGACCGGGTCGAGGCGCCGCTGCTGGCGGACGGCACGTCGGTCATGAACTTCGGCATCATCGCCGGCGCCATGCTGGCGAGCGGTCTCGCCGGACGGTTCGCGCCGACCTTCAACCTCTCCCTCCGCGACATCGCGACCGCCGTCGTCGGCGGCCTGCTGATGGGGTACGGCGCTCGCATCGCCACCGGTTGCAACATCGGCGCGCTGCTGTCGGGCGTCGCCTCGGGGAGCCTCCACGGGTGGGGCTGGTTCGCGTTCGCCTTCCTCGGCTCCATCGCCGGGGTGAGGATGCGCGGGCTGATCGGGATGGACGCGCCGCGCCCCGTGCCGGCCTAGTCGGGGTCGTTGAGGATCCGGCGCGCGGCACCCTCCATGTCCGAATACTGGTCCGAGCGGACGGACCAGATGAACGCGACAAGACCGAGACCGCCCAGGAGCAGGGCAATCGGGATGAGGAAGACGAGGACCGACATTATTCCCTCCCTTCGCTCGGGCCGCGCACGAGACGCAGCGCGTTGAGGGTCACCACGATCGACGACGAGGACATCGCGATCGCCGCCACCAGGGGCGAGGCATACCCCAAAACCGCGATCGGCACAGCGATGCAGTTGTAGGCGAGCGCGACGCCGAGGTTCTGCAGGACGATCCGGTGCGCTCCACGGGCCGTGGCGAGCGCGGTCCAGACGCCCGACAGCGAGGTGCCGGTCATGACGAGGTCCGCCGCCGTCTGGGAGAGGTCCGAGGCTCCGGCGGGCGCGATCGAGGCCGTCGCCGCGGCGAGTGCCGGACCGTCGTTGAGGCCGTCACCGACCATCAGCGGGTTCGCGCCGGCACGCTGGCGGGCGGCGAGATGGTCGACCTTGTCCGACGGGGTGAGCTGCGCGCGCCAGTCGGCGACGCCCAGCTCGCCGGCGACGCGCGCCACGGCCTCGGGCCGGTCGCCGGAGAGGATCGTGACCGGAAGGCCCCGGCCCTTGAGGTCGCCCACCAGGGTCTCGGCACCGGGGCGCAGCCGCTCCTCGACGGCGATGGCGAGCGGCGCCTCGCCCTCGCGCACGAAGACGAGCCCCTCGCCGGCGGCCTCGGCCCATGCCGGGGCGCCCTGGCCGAGGAAGACCCGGCGGCCGTCGATGCGTCCCTCCATGCCGCGGCCCCGCAGCTCGGTCACGTCCGTGGCGATGACGCGCGGCAGGTCCTGTGCCTCCGCCGCCTCGACGATGGCGCGCGAGACGGGGTGCGTGGAGTGGCGCGCGAGGGCCGTCGCCGCGGCGAGGTCCCGCGGGGCGATGGCGGACGGTTCGGCGAGCGAAGGGACGGTGAGCGTGCCGGTCTTGTCGAAGACCACCTCGTCGATGCGCTCCAGCCGCTCCAGCGCCGCACCGTCCTTGATGGCGAGGCCCTGGCGGAAGAGCCGCTCGCACGCCGCCACGTGGACCGCCGGCACCGCGAGCCCCAGCGCGCAGGGACACGTGATGACGAGGACGGCGATCGCGGTGGTGAGCGCGGCGCCCGGACCGGCACCGGCCGCGAGCCAGCCGACGAAGGTCGCCAGCGCCAGGATGTGCACGGTCGGCGCGTAGACCACCGCGGCACGGTCGGCGATCCGGGCATGGCGCGAGCGCACGTTCTCCGCCGCCGCCTGGAGCGCCGCGAGGCGGGAGACGTACGAGTCCGCCGAGGGACGCAGCACCGTGAGCCGGTGCGGCCCGGTGACGGCCAGCGCGCCGGCCATGATCTCCCCGCCGGCGGCGACCGTCTCCGGATGCGACTCCCCTGTGGCGAGCGATGTGTCGAACGCCGCCTCGCCCAGCAGGAGGCGCCCGTCGAGCGGCACGCGCTCGCCCGCCGCCACCTCGATGACGCTGCCGGGCCGGATCTCCTCCACCGCGACGGGCGCGACGCCGGAGGCCGTGACGACATGCGCGAAGGGCGGGCGCATCGCGGCGAGGCGCGTCACCGAAAGCCGCGCGCGTTCCCGCGTCAGGTGGTCGAGCAGGCGGCCGATCAGCAGGAAGAAGGTCAGCGTGATCGCCGCGTCGAAGTAGGTCTCGCCCTCGCCGGAAATCGTCGTCGCGAGGGAATGCGCTGCGGCGAGCACGATCGCGAGCGTGATCGGCACGTCCATGTTGAGGCGGCCGTGGCGCAGCGCCCCGAAGGCGGAGCGGAAGAAGGGCCGCGCGGCGTAGGCCAGCGCCGGCAGCGCGATCAGCGCCGAGAACCAGTGGAAGAGCTGCTGCGTCGACCCGTCGGCGCCGGACCAGACGGAGACCGAGAGCAGCATCACGTTCATCGCCGCGAAGCCGGAGACGGCGACGCAGCGCATCAGCTCCGCGCCGCGCCGGTCACGAACCTCGGTCGTGGTGGCGAGCGGCTGCGGCGTGTAGCCGAGGTTGCGCAGGACCCCGACCGGCACCGACGGGTCGAAGGTCGGTGCGTCCCACCCCAGCGTGACGGTCTTGCGCGTGAGGTTCACACGCGCGTTGCCGCCGCACGGGGCGAGCGCGCCCTCGATGGTGGAGATGCAGGCCGCGCAATGAATGTCCGGCACATGGAGGACGAGCCGTCCCCCGGTCCCCTCCGGCGTGATGGCGGCCCGGATCGAGTCGGGCAGCGTGCCCCACTGGTTGGAGAAGCCGGCGCGAGGGTCCGCGCAGCAGCTCACGGCGTGTACGTCTCCAGCGGGGCGTGCCAGGCGAGCGTCTCGCCGTTGCGCTCGATAGTGACGCGGACCACCCACTCCCCGGCGGGGACCGGCGAATCGGCCCGGTAGCGGCCGGTGCCGACGGCGCTGAACTCGAGCGGGATCGGCTCCTGATGGCGGACCATCGCCTCGATCGTGCCCGTCACGACGGCGACCAGCGGCGCACCGTCGCGGCCGGTGAGGTCGACGCCGATGCGGTGATGGTCGGCGACGATGTCGACGGTCCAGCCGAGTTCGGCGGCGCGGGCGCGGTTCTCGATGTCCTTGGCGTAGTCGATGGAGGCGACGTAGCCGTTCCTCGCCGTCAGGCCCGTGAAGGTGGTGTTGGCGTAGACCGCCATGATGACGTTCACCGTGATGACCACGCCGAAGAACGTCACCATGACGATCAGCATGTGCAGCCCGGTGAACTCCCGCGGCCCCTTCACGTTGGGTGTCTTCGTCGCCATCGCTCGCCTTTCAGCCGCCTATCGCCTGGGCGGCGCATCGAACACGGCGTCGAACTCGGAGTTCTCGCGCCCGCCGATCTCATAGGTGCGGAAGTTGAAGGGGGTCGTCTCGCTGTCGAGGTCCTTCGGGTCGGCCTTCACGAAGACGCGGAACTCGCGCACCTGGTCCGGCCCGACCGGCACGGCGAAGCGGCGTGCCGGCTCGTCGACGATGTTGGGGCTCCACATCAGGCCGCCGGGCAGGCCTTCGATGCCGAAATCGAACTCCCGCGGCTCGGGCTCCATGTTCATGATCTTCACCGTGTACCCGTTGCGCACCTCGCCGTCCGACAGCTGGACGAAGCGCGGGTTGCGGTCGTGCGCCACCGAGAGGTCGAGCCGGTCGCGCGCCAGAACCGCGATCACCATGCCGATGCCGATGGCGCTCCACAAGCCGAAGTACAGGAAGACACGGGGACGCATGACCTCCCGCCAGCCGGGCAGGACCTGGCCGGCCTTGGCCGCCTCGACGCCCTCGGTCGCGGCGCGCGCGGCGTTCGCGGCGTAGTCGGACAGCGTCGTGTAGGAGATGAGGCCGCGGGGCTTGCCGACCTTCTCCATCACCTCGTCGCAGGCGTCGATGCACAGGGCGCAGGTGATGCAGGGGAGCTGCTGGCCGTCGCGGATGTCGATCCCGGTCGGGCAGACGGCCACGCAGGCGTTGCAGTCGATGCAGTCGCCCACGACCTTGCCCTCGCGCTCCATCCGCTTGGCATGCCGCGAGCGGGGCTCGCCGCGCCAGTCGTTGTAGGTGACGGTGAGGGAGTGCTCGTCCATCATCGCCGCCTGGATGCGCGGCCACGGGCACATGTAGGTGCACACCTGCTCGCGCATCAGGCCGCCGAGCGTGTAGGTCGTGAAGGTGAGGATCGCGACGGTGATGTAGGCCGTTGCCGGCGCCTCACCGCGGATGAACTGTTTGGCCAGCGTCGGCGCGTCGGCGAAATAGAAGATCCAGGCGCCCCCCGTCGCCACCGCGATCAGCAGCCAGATGGTGTGCACGGTGATCTTGAGGCGCGCCTTCCGGGCCGAGAAGGGCGAGTTGTCGAGCTTGATGCGCGCGTTGCGGTCGCCGATCACCAGCCGCTCGATCCAGATGAAGAGGTCGGTCCACACCGTCTGCGGGCAGGCGTAGCCGCACCACGCGCGCCCGACGGCGGACGTGACCAGGAACAGCCCGATGCCCGCCATGATGAGCAGGCCGGCGACGTAGAAGAACTCCTGCGGCCAGATCTCGACCCAGAAGAAGAAGAAGCGGCGGTTCGCGAGGTCGACGAGGATCGCCTGGTCCGGGGCATAGGGACCGCGGTCGAAGCGCACCCAGGGGGCCACGTAGTAGATCGTCAGGGTCACCGCCATGATGATCCACTTCAGCGTCCGGAACCGGCCGTGGACGCGGCGAGGATAGATCGGTTCGCGGCCCTTGTAGAGCTTCGGCTTCCTGCCCTTGTTGACGGCCTGGTCGGGATACTGGCGGACGCCGGACGGGTTGACCGGCGCGCCGGGCACCGGGTCGGCCACCGACGGTGAAATGCCGTTCGCACGCTCCGGCGCGGTGCCCGAGGGGGTGCGGTTTCCGACCAGAGTAACAGACATTTCAGAAACTCCTGAAAACTCGCGAAGGCCACGCCGTACGCCCACACGGTTGCGCGGGCGTTGACTTAGATCAATTCCACGTCGGCCGGTCCCCGCCGGGACGGGCGGCACGGCGCCGGGCGGTCGTGACCCGGCGTCAGTAGAGTGTCGTCAGGCCTTCCGCCGTCGCCTCGGCGAACAGGTCGTCCGGCGACTGGTCGAGCCCGGCGTGGCGGATCATCGCACGGCCGATGTCGGGCAGCGTGTCCGTTTGCGGCCAGGTGTTCGTGTCCCAGAGGCCGCTGCGGATGAACGCCTTGGGGCAGTGCACGAACGCCTCGTCGACGCGCACCACCAGCGCCAGCGCCGGGACCTTGCCGTCGACCGCCATCGACCGGCGCAGCGCCTCGTCGCGCACGATGCGGCCCTCCCCCCGCAGACGTAGCGTCTCGCCCTTGCCCGGCACGAGGAAGATGAGGCCGACGTGCGGATCGGCGAGGATGTTGCGGAAGGTGTCCACCCTCCGGTTACCCGGCCGGTCCGGGATGGCGACGTGCCGGTCGTCCAGCACCGTGACGAAGCCTGCGGGGTCGCCGCGCGGCGAGACGTCGATGTGCGTTCCGGGCGTCGCGGTGGCGATGATACAGAACGGTGAGCGGGCGATGAAGGCGCGGCAGATGTCGTCGAGCCGGTCGATCACCTTGTCCACCACCTTGGGCGGTGGCGTGCCGATGAGCTCGGCCAGCTCGGTTTCGCTGCCGATCACCCCGTCGAACCTGGCAAAGTCGCTTTCAACCATGCCGCCCCGCTCCGGATCGTGCCGCAAGGGTACACCCGACCCCCGCGGCACGACAAACCTACTGGCCGCCGCCCAGCGAGTGGACGTAGAGCGTCAGCTTCTTGCGCGTCGCCTCGTCGAAGCGTTCCGACCACGGCGGCATCTGGCCCATGCGCGGATTGTTGATCTGCGCGACGATCTGGTCGAGGTCCGACCCGTAGAGCCAGATCGCGTCGTTGAGCGCAGGGGCGCCGACGTCGATGCTGCCCTCGCCGTCCGTGCCGTGGCAGGCGGCGCACTGGGTCTCGAACGTCTCCCGGCCGCGCTCGGCCGCCGCCTGGTCGTGGTCGAGACCGGAGAGCGAGCGCACCGTGTTGGCGACGTCGCGGATCTCGTCGCGGCTCAGCATGTCGAGCGCACCGTAGGCCGGCATCTCGGAGAAGCGGGCGTCCGGGTCCTCTTCGTTGCGGATGCCGTGGCTGACCGTGAAGAAGATGTCCTCGAGCGTGCCGCCCCAGAGCCAGTCGTCGTCCGAAAGGTTGGGGTAGCCGTACTCCTGGCTGCCCTGCGCGGCCGAGCCGTGGCACTGGGTGCAGACGATCTTGAACGCCGAGGCGCCGGAGCGGATCGCGTAGTCCGCCAGAGCCGGGTCGTTGTTGATGTCGGCGAACGAAAGGTCGGCGATCTTGTTGTCGAAGTCGGCCCGGGCGGCCGCCACCGTCGCCATCTCGTCGATCAGCATGCCGCGGCTCGACCAGCCGAGCACGCCGGTGGTGCCGCGGGTCAGGAGCGGCCACGACGGGAAGAGCACCCAGTAGACCACCGCGAAGACGATGGTCGCGTAGAAGAGGTACAGCCACCAGCGCGGCAGCGGATTGTTGAGCTCGGAGATGCCGTCCCAGCTGTGGCCGGTCGTCTCCGTGCCGGTCACCTCGTCGACCGGTTTGCCGTTCGGCTTCATGTCCTGTCCTCACGCTCGGATGAGGCGCGGGGCGCGCCGGCCCCCTCAGCCTTGATGGTATTGATCTTCTGGTCGCTGTCGGCCGGGCTCTCGGGCGCCTCCATCGGGATGCGCGCGGCGCGCTTGTATTTCTCGGTCGAGCCGCGGCGGAAGATGAAGACGAGCATCAGCAGAAAGACGATGACGAGGAGCGCCAGTCCCCAGGTGTCCGCGAAATGGCGGAAGGCGTCGTAGCTCATCGCCCTTCTCGCACCGGCTCGAACGTCGAGAGGTCGACCATCGTCCCGAGCACCTGGAGGTAGGCGACAACCGCGTCCATCTCGGTGAGGCGGCGCGGGTTGCCGTCGAAGTCACGCACGTTGACGTCGTCGCCGTAGCGCTCGAGCAGGCCGTCGGTCTCGTCGCTCATGCCGGCCTGGGCCATCATGTCGAGCCGCGCGTTCTCGATCATCTCGTCGCTGTAGGGCACGCCCACGGCCGAGTTGGCCACGAGGTCGTCGCCGATCATCGCCCCGTCCACCGGGCGGTTCATCAGGAACGAGTAGCTCGGCATGATCGACTCCGGCACCACCGAGCGCGGCTCGATGAGGTGCTGGACGTGCCAGGCGTCCGAGTAGCGCCCGCCGACGCGGGCGAGGTCCGGCCCGGTCCGCTTCGAGCCCCACTGGAACGGATGGTCGTACATCGACTCCGCCGCGAGGCTGAAGTGGCCGTAGCGCTCCACCTCGTCACGGAAGGGGCGGATCATCTGGCTGTGGCAGACGTAGCAGCCCTCGCGGACGTAGACGTTGCGGCCCGCCAGTTCGAGCGGGGTGTAGGGGCGCACCCCGTCCACTTCCTCGATGGTGTTGTCGACGTAGAAGAGCGGCGCGATCTCCACGATGCCGCCGATCGCGACGACGATGAACGACAGGACGAGGAGCAGCGTGACGTTGCGCTCGATCTTGCCGTGGTCCCAGACGGGCGCCCTGGAACTCTCGTGCGGGTCCTCGGACGGCGGGGGGGTGGTGTTGGCGTCAGTGGCGGACACGGGTGCTTACTCCGCAGGCGCGAGGCGTTGACCCGCGTAGGCCGGCTCGCCGGCCACCTTCCCGCGGATCGTCTGGGTGATGTTGATGACGAAGAGGATGCCGCCGGCCAGGTAGAACATGCCGCCGACCGCCCGCATGATGTAGTACGGGTGCAGCGCCGCCACGGTCTCCACGAAGGAGTACACGAGGTAGCCTTCCTGCGAGTACTCGCGCCACATCAGGCCCTGGGTGATGCCGGACACCCACATGGACGCCGCGTAGAGCACGATGCCGAGCGTGGCGAGCCAGAAGTGCCAGTTCACGAGGCGCATCGAGTAGAGCTGCGTGCGGTTCCACAGCACCGGCGCCAGGTAGTAGACGACGCCGAAGGTGATGAGGCCGTTCCAGCCGAGCGCGCCGGAGTGCACGTGTCCGATGGTCCAGTCGGTGTAGTGCGACAGCGAGTTGACCGACTTGATGGAGAGCATCGGGCCCTCGAAGGTCGACATGCCGTAGAAGGCGACGGCCATCACCATCATGCGCAGCACCGGGTCGGTACGCAGCTTGTCCCACGCGCCGGACAGGGTCATGACGCCGTTGATCATGCCGCCCCAGGAGGGCATCCACAGCATGATCGAGAAGGTCATGCCGAGCGTCTGCGCCCAGTCGGGCAGCGCGGTGTAGTGCAGGTGGTGCGGCCCGGCCCAGATGTAGAGGAAGATCAGCGACCAGAAGTGCACGATCGACAGGCGGTACGAGTAGACCGGCCGGTCCGCGCGCTTGGGGATGTAGTAGTACATCATCGCGAGGAAGCCGGCGGTCAGGAAGAAGCCGACCGCGTTGTGGCCGTACCACCACTGCGTCAGCGCATCCTGCACACCCGCGAACAGCGAGTACGACTTCGACCCGAAGAAGGACACCGGGACCGCCAGGTTGTTCACCACATGCAGCATCGCGATGGTCACGATGAAGGCGAGGTAGAACCAGTTGGCGACGTAGATGTGCGGCTCCTTGCGCTTCACCAGGGTGCCGACGAACATCACCAGGAACGCGACCCAGACGATGGTGAGCCACAGGTCCACGTACCATTCGGGCTCGGCGTACTCGCGCGACTGGGTGACGCCCATCAGGTAGCCGGTCGCCGCCAGCACGATGAAGACCTGGTAGCCCCAGAAGATGAACCAGCCGAGCGCCTCGCCGCCGAACATGCGCGCATGGGTGGTGCGCTGCACCACGTGCATGGCGGTGAGGATCAGCACCGAGCCGCCGAACGCGAAGATCACCGCCGAGGTGTGCAGCGGGCGCAGCCGGCCGAAGTTGAACCACGGCTCGATATTGAGGTCCGGGAAGGCGAGCTGGAGGGCGATGAAGACGCCGACGAGGAAGCCGGCCGTGCCCCACACCATGACGGCGATGACGCCGGCGCGGATCGGACCGTCGACATAGGCTTCGAGGTCGACGGGCTTGCGGCTGGTCAGCGAGCCGTCCGGCTCCCAGTGCAGGCGCCTGACGTTGATGATGGCGACCACCGCGGTGATGACCGCGACGACCCACATGTGGGTCGCGAACTGTGAGTCACGCGCGACCGCCGCAGCAACGACGGCCAGCAAAGAGAGAATACCGAAGATCGGTATAAGGGCGACGTTTCCCATGGGCTCCTCGGCGGGTACGCGAATTGCGCTGCACGCTAGGGGGGTAGGGTCACCCGATCTTTGACCTTGATCAAGTTCCAGTATTCTCCCCGAAGACACATTTTTCGGTGTGTCTCCGAAGTCGACGTCAGCTTGCTATCGCCCTTAATCGAGCGACGTTTTTAACTTTCACGGATCGCGTGCCGATCAGATCGATGGCACCTTGGTCGCATAGCGCGCGCAATTTGCGGCTGACGGTCTCGATCGTCAGGCCGATGTGGGCCGCGATCTGCGCGCGGGTGATCGGAATCTCGAAGATCATCCCGTCGCGCGCCTCCGTCAGCGGGTAGTGGCGGCAGCCCGCCTCGGTGTAGCGGGTGGCGAGACGCAGGAGGAAGGTCGCGACACGCTCCTCCGCGGTCTTCTGGCCAAGCAGCAGCATCCACTCCCGCGCGTTGGAGAGTTCGTGCCGGGCGTGTGCGAGGTAGGCCCTCTGAAGGCCGGCGTGATCGTCCATCAGCTTCTGGAAGCCGTTGCGGTCGTGGACGCACAGGCGCACCTCGCTGACCGCCTGCACCGTCGTATCCGACGAGCCGTCGAGGTCCCCGCTGACGAAGTCCGACGGGAAGAGGATCGAGACGATCTGCTCGCGCCCGTCCGGCATCGCCTTCTTCTCGATGCACACGCCCGAGAGGATGTTGCCGACGATGGCCGGGTCGCCCTCGGTGACGATCGTCTGCCCCTCGTCGAAATGGCGGTGTCGCGAGGACGCGTTCAGCAGCGAGAGTTCCTCGTTGGTGAGGACACTGCAGAGCGCGCGGCTGCGGACCCCACACTGCCTACACTGCGGCGGCAAACCGCTGATGTCCGTACCCATGGCCTACTCCGACCGGCTCACCGCCGATCAATGAGAAACGATTCACTTGCGTATTATTACGTCTTATCGCTCTTCACAAATCCCGACATGTTCCGCGAGGCGGGTGCGGCCATGCGTCTCGCGCTTGGCTCGCCCTGTGCCGCGCGTCTGGCAATCCTCATCCCCGAACGGACCGCCACCTCATGTTCCCTCCCCCGCTTGTCCGGACAATCCGTGAGGTTCATCCGCATTCGATCGCGCACCGGGCGAGCCCTGATCCGGACCGCTCAACGACGGCGGCGACCCCGACAACCGCTCCTCGAAGCGCGTTCAGACATGCCGAGGACGCATGGCGTCGAGTACGGCCCCGGCGGCGCATCGCTGAACCATTTCCCATCGAGCGAAGTCTTCGCCTCCATGAGACCGGCCGGGAGCGGCACTCTCCACCCTCGTCCTGGCTACCCTGCAATATTTCGCCGGCAAACCGCCAGAGGGGCCGCCGCCGCCTTCTGCACCCCTACTGTCTGCGGCAGGCCTCATCTCTTGCACACGAGCGTAAACGCCCGGTCGACAGGGCCCGGCCAGTCGTGGCACCCCTCTTCGGGACGGGGCGGAGGCGGACATGACGGCGTCGAAGATTGCGCTCGTGCTCGGGGCGACCGGCAGCATCGGCTACGAGGCGGCACGAGCGCTAGACGCCCACGGCTGGGTGGTGCGGGCCCTGACCCGCGACGTCGACCGCGCCGCCCGCACCGGAGCGAGCTTCTACTTCGTCGAGGGCGACGCGACGGACCCCGCCAGCGTGGTGCAGGCGGCGCGCGGCGCCTCGCTGATCGTCCACGCGGCCAACCCGCCCAGCTATCGCGGCTGGTCGCGCCTGGTGCTGCCGATGGCCGACTCCGTGATCGCCGCCGCCAGGGCGAGCGGGGCGCGCATCGTCCTGCCGGGCACCGTCTACAACTACGGCCCCGACGCGATGCCCGTGCTGGCCCCGGATTCACCCCAGAACCCGCGCACCGAGAAGGGGCGCGTGCGCGTCGCGCTGGAGCGCCGGCTGGAGGCGGCGGCGGACGACGGCGTACGCACCATCATCCTGCGCTTCGGCGACTTCTTCGGCCCGCGCCTCAGGAGCAGCTGGTTCCGGCAGGGCATGGTCCGGCCGGGCCGGCCGATCACCGGCGTCTTCAACCCGGGCCGGGCCGGCATCGCGCACCCTTGGACCTACGCGCCCGACGGCGCCGAGGCCCTCGCCCGCCTCGCCGACATCGAGGCCACCCTTCCCCCGTTCGCGCGCTACCACTTCGCCGGCCACCTCGACGAGACGGGGACGACGATGGTGGAGACCGTCGCACGGCTCTCGACCGAGCCGCGCGTGCGCATCACACGGGTCCCGTGGACGGCGCTCGCGGTGCTGGGGCTATTCAACGAGACGATGCGGGAGTCCGCACGCGTCAAATCCTTCTGGCGGGCGCCCTACCGGCTCGACAACGCGTCCCTCGTCGCCGCGATCGGCCCTGAGCCGCACACGCCGCTGCGCAACGCCGTGCGCATCACGCTCCATGGCCTCGGCTGTCCCACGAAACCCGAGCCCGGCGAGCCGTCCGGCACCTCGAGCACCGCCCCGAACAACACCTCGGAACTCCCGTCATGACCGACGCCCCCGCCGTGCGCCTCGGCGTCACCACGTCCCCGCGACACCGCACCGCCTACCTCGACGCGGGACCGCAGACCGGCCCGTTGATGATCATGTGCCACGGCTGGCCGGAGCTCGGCCTCCTGTGGCGCCACCAGCTCACCCACTTCGCCCGGCAGGGCTGGCGCTGCATCGCCCCGGACATGCGCGGCTACGGCGGCTCCTCGGTGCCGAACCGGATCGACGCCTACGCCGTGCCGGAGATCGTCGCCGACATGGTCGAGTTGCACGACTCGCTCGGCGGCGCGCCGGCGGTCTGGGTGGGGCGCGACTGGGGCAGCCCCGTCGTCTGGGGCCTCGCCGCGCACCACGCCGAGCGCTGCCGGGGCGTCGTGTCGATGTGCGTGCCCTACCTCGCGCGCGGCTTCACGCTGGAGACGCTGGTGCCGCTGGTCGACCGGTCGATCTACCCGGCCGGCACCTACCCCGTCGGCCAGTGGGACTACTGGCTCCACTACCGGGAGAGCTTCGCCGCCGCCGCGCGCCATTTCGAGGCCGACATCCCGGCGACCATGGCCGCGCTCTTCCGGTTCGGCTCGCGCCGTTCGGCCGGGAAGCCGGCGATCACGGCGAACGTGTGCGCCCGCGGCGGCTGGTTCGGCGAGGCCGGCCGCGCCCCCGACGCCCCCCGCCACACGCAGCTGATGTCCGACGCGGACTTCGCCGCCCTCGTCGCGGCGTTCGGCGCCACCGGCTTCCGCGGCGCCGACGCATGGTACATGAACGACCGCCTCAACGCGGCCCACGCGGCCGCCGCGCCGGACTTCGGGCGCCTCACGATGCCCGTCCTCTTCATCCATGCCGAGCTCGACACGGTCTGCCAGACCACCGCCGGGCGCCTCGCCGACCCCATGCGCGAGGACTGCACCGACCTCTCCGAGGCGAGCGTCGAGGCCGGCCACCACCTGATGCTCGAGAAGCCGGACGAGGTGAACCGCGCCATCGACGCCTGGCTCTCCGCCAAATCCCTCGTCTAGCGCGGCCGCGACCGGCAGCCCCCTGCTAGGCGCGGCCGAACCTGAGGAGGCCGTCGGCATCGGTGTGGACCGGAACGGGGTCGAGGGAGCAGCCGAGACCAACCCCGGCGACGCCCTCCCCGGTCGCCGCGTCGTACTGCGCCCCGTGCGAGGTGCACAGGAGCCGCGCCCCGTCCGCCGACAGGATCTGCGGCCCGCGGTAGTCGAGCGGCAGGTACTGGTGCGGACAGGCGTTGACGTAGGCGGCCACCGCCGTGCCGACACGCACCAGGAGGAGCGGAAACTCTCCCCGGGGCGAAACCACCGGGACGCTCCGCACCGTCTCCACCTCGCTCGCCGCGATGACGGGCGTCCCGTCGGGCGGGGCGGAGGCGTAGGCGCGCCAGGCCTCGCCGTCCAACACCCCGCTCACGCGTGCGCCGGGAGGATCGTCCCGCGACAGGCCCCGAACCCGATGCGCGCGGCCCCGTCCCGCGCACACCAGCCGCGCAGCGTGACAGTGTCCCCGTCGGCGAGGAAGGTTCGCGACGTGCCGTCGGAGAGGCGGACCGGGTGGGCGCCGTTCCACGCCAGTTCGAGGAGCGAGCCGTAGCTGCCCGGCGCCCGGCCCGAGACGGTGCCCGAACCGAGGAGATCCCCGACCGACATCGCGCACCCGCACGCCGTATGGTGCGCAAGCTGCTGCGCCGAAGAATAGTAGAGCCCCGACGCATTGGTGCGGGCGATCGTCGCCGGCTCGCCGTCCGCCGGCGCGAGGTCGACGGCGAGCTCCAGGTCGAGGTTGTTGGGCGTATCCTCGTGCAGGTAGGGCAGCAGCGGGGCGAGGCGCCCGGGCGCCTCGGTCCGGAACGGCTCGAGCGCGGCCGCCGTCACCACCCAGGGAGAGATCGACGTCGCGAACGCCTTCGACTGGAACGGCCCGAGCGGCACGTACTCCCACACCTGGATGTCGCGCGCGGACCAGTCGTTGAGGAGGACGTAGCCGAAGATCGCCCGGTCCGCCTGCGCCGTCGACAGGCGCGTCCCCATCGCCGTGGCGGTACCGACGACGGCCCCGACCTCGAGCTCGAAGTCGAGCCGCTCGGACGCGCCGAAGCGCGGCGCCTGGTCGCCGGGCGCCTTGAGCTGGCCCATCGGCCGCACGATGCCGCCGCCCGAGACGACCACCGTCGAGGCCCGCCCGTTGTAGCCGATCGGGATGTGGAGCCAGTTGGCCGGGAGGGCGTTGTCCGGCCCGCGGAACATCGTGCCGACGTTCGTCGCGTGCTCGCGCGAGGCGTAGAAGTCGGTGTACTCGGCGACCTTGAACGGAAGCTGGAGCATCGCCCGCTCCGCCGGGATCAGCGCACGGCCGGTCAGCACCGGGTCGTCCCGCAGCCGCGCGTCCTCGCCGCCCAGAAGTCGTGACAGGGCTTCCCGCGTCGCCTGCCACGCCGCCGGCCCGAGGGCCATGAAGGGGTTGAGCGCCGGGGCGTCGAACACCGTCCGTTCGGGATCGGGGCGCACGAGACCGGCCGCCTCGAGGGCCGCCAGGTCGAGGACGTGGTCGCCGATCGCGACGCCGACCCGCGGCCGGTCGCCGGTCGACAAGACGCCGAACGGCAGGTTCTGCAGCGGGAAGTCCGGGTGGCCCGCCGCACCGGGAACCCAGCTCTGGCGGGCCGGGTCGTGAGTCTCGTCACGCATCCCTCAGCCGCTCCACTCCGGCCGTGTCGGGTCGAAGTTCTTCTCGATCCCCGCCCAGCACTGCGGATAGCTCGCCTGCAGCTCCGGGTGCTCGGCCGCGTAGCGGGTCAGGTGCTGCGGCAGCAGCGTCTCGAACATGAAGGCGATGGTGTTGTCGAGCTTGGCCGGCTCCATCGGCGCGAACGAGCCCTTCAGGAACGCCTCGGTGTCCGGGCCGTGCGGGAGCATGCAGTTGTGCAGGCTCATGCCGCCCGGCACGAACCCCTCCGGCTTGGCGTCGTAGACGCCTTCGATCAGGCCCATGAACTCGCTCATGATGTTCATGTGGTACCAGGGCGGGCGGAACGTGTTCTCCGCCACCAGCCAGCGCGGCGGGAAGATCACGAAGTCGACGTTGGCCGTCCCCGGCTCGCCGGACGGCGAGGTGAGCACGGTGAAGATCGACGGGTCCGCATGGTCGAACAGGATCGGACCGACCGGCGAAAAGTTGCGCAAGTTATACTTATAGGGCGCGTAGTTGCCGTGCCAGGCGACGACGTCGAGCGGCGAATGGTCGATCTGCGTCACGTGGAAGTCGCCGCCCCACTTCACCGTGAGAGTGCAGGCGGTGCCGTCCTTCTCCTCGTAGGCCGCGACGGGGGTGAGGAAGTCGCGCGGGTTGGCGAGACAGTTGGCACCGATCGGACCCCGGTCCGGGCAGGTGAACTTCGCGCCGTAGTTCTCGCAGACATAGCCCCGCGCCGGACCGTCCCCCAGCATCGCCTTGAACTTGCAGCCCCGTGGCAGGATCGCGATCTCGCCCGGCGCGACGTCGATGATGCCCATCTCGGTGAAGAAGGTGAGCGCACCGACCTGCGGGACGACCAGCATCTCCGCGTCGGCGTTGTAGAAATAGTCGTCCTCCATCGACCGGGTGGCGAGGTAGAGGTGCGTCGCCGAGCCCTGATGGCCGGAGGCGTCACCCGCAGCGCACACGGTGCGCATTCCGGTCAGGAACGTCAGCGGCTCGTCCGGGATCGGCGTCGCGCCCCAGCGCAGCGGGACCGGCGGGGTCCTGGCCTCGCCGCGGACGGGGGCCGACCGCCAGAACGGCAGGTCGACGGGCACCATCGCGCCGAAGTGGCGCACCGTCGGGCGCATCCGGTAGAGCCAGGAGCGCTCGTTGGCGACGCGCGGCGCGGTGAAGGGCGAGCCGGAGAGCTGCTCGGCATAGAGCCCGTAGGGGCAGCGCTGCGGCGAGTTGCGGCCGACCGGCAGCGCACCGTAGAGCGCCTCCGTCTCGAAGTCGTTGCCGAAGCCGGGCATGTAGCCTTCGTGCGTGGTGACGCGCGGGCGGGTGGCCGGATCGCCCGCGATCCGCTCCAGCTTGTTCATCGGCGATCCTCCATGGGGTTGTCCCCTCGTTCTTCCGGGCCGGTGTTACTTGGCAGCTTCCGGCGACAGCACGCCGCGACGGATCTGGTCCTCCTCGATGGACTCGAAGAGCGCCTTGAAGTTGCCCTCGCCGAACCCGTCGTCACCCTTGCGCTGGATGAACTCGAAGAAGATCGGCCCGATGACCGTTCTGGAGAAGATCTGCAGCAGGATCTTGGTGTGCCCGCCGCCCACCACGCCCTCGCCGTCGATGAGGATGCCGTGCTGCTTCATCCGCTCGACGGGCTCGTCGTGGCCGTGCACGCGGCGATGGGACATCTCGTAGTAGGTGTCCGGCGGCCCCGGCATGAACTCGAGCCCGTTCGCGGCGAGCGCGTCGGTCGCGTCGTAGATCCGCTCCGTGCCGACGGCGATATGCTGGATTCCCTCGCCTTTGTACTCCTTGAGGTATTCCTCGATCTGGGAGTTGTCGTCGGTCGACTCGTTGATGGGGATGCGGATCTTCCCGCAGGGCGACGTGAGCGCGCGGCTCGTCAGTCCGGTCATCCGTCCCTTGATGTCGAAGAAGCGGATTTCGCGGAAGTTGAAGACGTCGTGGTAGAACTTGTACCACGTGTCCATGTTGCCGCGGACCACGTTGTGGGTCAGGTGGTCGAGATAGTAGAAGCCGACCCCCTCGGGGACCGGATCCGCCTCCCCCAACCACTCGAACTCCCGCGCGTAGCACGAGCCGTCCTCGCCGTAGGTGTCCACGAAATAGAGGAGCGAGCCGCCGATACCGACGACGGCGGGAACGTCGAGCGTCTTGCCCGGCCCGTCGTAGGCGGTCGCGCCCATGCCGACGGCGCGCTCCAGCGCGTGCTGCGCATCGACCACGCGCCAGGCCATCGCCGGGGCGCAAGGGCCATGCCGGGCGACGAAGCCGGCGGCGTGGCTCTCCGGCTCGGCGTTGAGGATGTAGTTGATCCGGCCCTGGCGGTAGAGCGTGATCGCCTTGGTCCTGTGCCGGGCGACCGGGGTGTAGCCCATCGTCCGGAACAGGGTGTCGAGCACCGCCGGGTCGGGGTGCGCGAACTCCACGAACTCGAAGCCATCGGTGCCGGCGGGGTTGGCCTCACTGATCGTCGACCTGGGCGCGTCATGCGGGAAGGGTCCCATCGCACTCTCCTGTCGTTACTCTCAATAAGGTCTGATTATAGCGCACCTGCCGGTATGGACACAGGGACGGCCTCGACCGGCAGGCCGGACGACTGCGGCACCATCGTGGCGAGGTGCGGCACCAGCAGCACCAGCGCGATCGCGGCGAGGAGGAGGATGACGAACGGCCACGCGCCGCGGCCGACCTCGCGGTGCGGCAAATTGGCGATGCCCCGGACCACGAAGAGCGTGAGGCCGAACGGCGGCGTGATGGTGGCAAGACCGAGCATCAGCGTCAGGAGGACGCCGTACCAGAGCAGGTCGACGCCGAGCCCCGTCAGCGCCGGCAACACCAGCGGCGTGATCACGAGGACGACGACCGCGTTGTCGACGACCATCGCCGCCAGGAAGGCGACAGCGAGCGCGGCGAGGACGACGGCCGGGGCGCCCCACCCTTGCGTGATCGCCGCGAGGTGGGCCGGCAGTCCGATCGCCGCCACCGCCGCGGCGAAGATGCCCGCGCCGAGAATCAGCGCTGCGACGGGGATCGTCGTCTTCAGCGCGTCGAGGCCCGCCTCCCCCACGTCTGCGACGCTGACCCGGCGCGGAGCCAGAAGTGCCACGGCGAGGGCGTAGACGGCGCCCGTCGCCGCCGCCTCGACGTTGGTGACGAGGCCGAAGTAGAGCCCGCCGAGGATCAGCGGCGGCAGGAGCAGCACTGCGAACGAGCGGGCGAGCGCCGCGCCGATGCTGTGCCAACCGGCGAACGGGGCCCGCTCGTGACCCGGGTGCCCGACGTCGAGGATCGCCGAGATCGCGAACAGGAGCCCCAGGACGATGCCGGGGACCAGCGCGGCCAGAAACAGCGCCCCCATCGAGACGTGCGCGGCCACCGCGTAGAGCATCAGCGGCACGGACGGCGGGGTCAGCACCGCGAGCGCGCCGCCCGCGGCGACGAGCCCCGCGACGTGCCGGCGGGCATACCCGGCCGCGGCCATCGCCGGGATCGCCCGTGCGCCGACGGAGACGACTGTCGCCAGCGAAGAGCCCGAGACGACCGCGAACAGGATCGAGGACAGTACCGTCGCGACACCGAGGCCGCCGCGCACGTGGCCGCACAGCGTCCGGGCGACGTCGAACAGGTCGTCGACGATGCCGACCCGCGTCATCACCTTGCCCATGAAGAGGAACAGCGGGATCGCGATGAGCTGCGGCTGGCCGAAGGTCGCGACCGCCGCGTCGACAACCGGAGAGACGCCGCCCTCGTAGGCGAAGAGGATCGCGGCGCCGGTGACCGCGAGGCCGGCCGAAAGGGGTATGCCCGCGAGGCGGATCGCGGCGATCAGCGCGACGACGACGGGTCCGGTCAGCGCCACGGGGCACCCCCGGCCGGCCGCCCGGCCCCGACCGAACCGGCGCACCGCCGCCAGGAGGCGCCCGTCGCCGCCGCTCCGGCATCGCGTCGCCGGCGGAGGGCCGACCGCGCGTCTGCGGCGACGGCGGAAGTTCGGGCGCAGTGAGGCGCAGCGGTCGGGCGCTTGGGTCGGGTCCTGATGGGCGTCACCATTCGCTCGTCACGATGCTGGTTCGGGAAACTCCGCCGGCCCTATTTCGCCGCGGCCGTGAGAGACCCGAGGATCTCGTCGGTGTGCTCCCCGATCGCGGGCAGGTCCATCGTGTCCGCCACGGGCACCACGCCGTCGACCTCGAACGGGAGCGACGGGGCGCGGAAGGTCTTGCCGTCCTTCTCGTGGGAGACGAACAGGCCGCCGGGACGGTTGACGTGCGGGTCGTCGTACATCTCCGCCGGACGCAGGATCGGCGAGTACGGCAGTCCCGCCGCCTCCAGCGCCGCGGAGAAGTCCGCGCTCTGGCGCGTCGCGATCGCCTCGGCGATCACCGGGATCGTGCGGTGGCGCTCGGCGATCTGCATCGGCCGCGTCTTCAGCGCCGGGTCGGTGATGTAGTCCGGAAGGTCGAGGATCGTGCAGAGCTTGATCCACTGGTTCTCGGTCACCGCGCCGACGAAGATCTGGCGGTCGTCGGCGGTGGTGAAGATGTCGTAGACCGGCCAGGAGAAGTGCCGCTCGGGCATCGGCGGCGCCTCGACGCCCTCGATGTCGAACTGCACCATGTGCTGGCACACCATGAGGAGGCTGGTCTCGAAGAGGCCGGTGCGCACCTGGGCACCCTTGCCGGTCTTCTCGCGGCGCATGATCTCGCCCATCACCGCGTAGGCCGAGGATAGGCCCGCCATCATGTCGGTCGCCGACGACCCGATCCGCAGCGGGCGCCCGGTCGGGCCGGTCATGTAGGCCATGCCGGTCATCATCTGCACGACCTCGTCGAGGGCGGTGCGGTTCTTGTACGGTCCGTCGAGGAAGCCCTTGCAGGAGGCCGAGATGAGCCGGGGATAACGCTCCTCCAGCTCGGCCGGCGAGAGGCCCATGCGGGCGATCGTCTCGTCACGGAAGTTCTCGACGAAGACGTCCGCCGTCTCGAGGAGGGCGTGGAGATGACGCAGCCCCTCCTCGCTCTTGAGGTCCAGGACGACGGACTTCTTGCCGCGGTTGAAGGTGGGGAAGAAGCCGGCGCCCATGCCGGTGAGGTCCCGCGTCTTGTCGCCGCCGGGCTGCTCGATCTTGATGACCTCGGCGCCCATCAGCGCGAGGAACATGCCGCAGGACGGCCCCATGATCATGTGACTGATCTCGACCACCCGGATGCCAGAAAGCGGCTTGTCCATCGCGCCCCCCCTCTATTGCACTTATCGTTCACTCCGGCCTTGGTGTCGCGAAGTCGCTCAAAGGGCAATGGTTTTTTGCAGCGGCGGTAAAATGCGAGGGGATTTGCCGCTGCGCCGTCCCCCCGCGAAGCGCGCCCGGACCGGCCGGGCGCGCGGAGAGAGCTAGACGTCCGCGCTGCGGGCGGCCGGGACGCCTTCCTGGACCTTGGCGGAGCCGCCGACGCTGGCCGGACCGTGCGGCACCAGGACCTGGCGCAGCGCGGTGCCGTTGTGCAGGCGGTCGAAGCCCTCGTTCAGCTCGTCGAAGGTGACGAGGCCGTCGATCAGCGCGTCCACCGGCAGCGCACCCGACTGGTAGAGCTTGATGAAGCGCGGGATGTCGCGCATCGGCACGCACGAGCCCATGTAGCTGCCGCACACGTGCTTCTCGCCGAGCACGAGGTCGCCGTGGTTGATGGAGAAGCTCTTGCCGGTGCCCGAGAGGCCGGCTGTCACCACCTTGCCGCCGCGCGTCGCCACCGCGTAGGCCGCCTCCATCGCCGGGATCGCGCCGGCGAGCTCGATCGCGTGGTCGACGCCGCCGTCCGTCAGATCCTTGATCTTCTCGACGAGGTCCGGGTCCCTGGCGTTGAAGGTGTGCGTCGCGCCGAGCTCCATCGCCTTCTTGAGCTTCGCGTCCTCGAGGTCGACGGCGATGATCGTCTCCGCGCCCGAGACCTTCGCGCCCATCAGGCCGCAGAGGCCGACGCCGCCAAGGCCGAAGATCGCGACCGATTCGCCCGGCTTCACCTGGCTGGTGTTCACCACCGCGCCGACGCCCGTCATCACCGCGCAGCCGAACAGCGCGGCCTCGGTGAGCGGCAGCTCGTCGGTGATCACCACCACCGAGCCGCGGTGCACCACGACATATTCGGAGAAGCAGGCGACGCCGACCATGTGCTTGACCGGCTCGTCGTTGGCGTCGCGGAAGTGGATGCCGCCCGACATCAGCCCGCCGTGGGCGCGCGCGGCCATGAACGCCTCGCAGAGCTGCGGCTTGCCGGCCTGGCAATTCTTGCAGCGCCCGCAGTTGCCGGCGAACTGGAAGGCGATGTGGTCGCCCTTCTTCACGTCGGTGACCGCCGAGCCGACCTCGAGCACCTCGCCCGCGCCTTCATGGCCGAGCACCACCGGCAGCCCGCGGCCGAGCGAGCCGTTGATGACCGAGAGGTCCGAGTGGCACAGGCCCGCGCCGACGACCTTCACCAGGATGTCCATCGGCCCCGGCGGGATGAGCGTCAGCTCCTCGATCTTGATCGGGCGGGACTGCGCATAAGGCAGCGGCTCGCCGAGGGCACGCAACACCGCGGCTTTGGTCTTCAAGGTCATCGTCGCCTCCCTGCCCCGCCCTTCGTGCGGGGCGTTGTCGTTTGGGCAATTTTCCTCCCTTTTAAACACAAAGTCATCCCATGCCAGTCAAAGGCGATGTCGAGGGGGTGGCCAAGGAGCCCGGGCGGTCCTCAACCGCGGGCCACAGCGAGGACGAGCGTATGCACCGAGGGGACGTGATGCCGACTCCGGCGCCAAAGGATCCGGACTATGCCGAGCGGATCAGGGCAAGCTTCGACAAGCAGGGGCTGATGGCGACGCTCGGCGCCTCGCTGGTGCGAATCGCGCCCGGCGCGGTGGAGATCGCGCTGACGCCGACCCCGGCGGTCTCCCAGCAGCACGGCTTCGTCCACGCCGGCGCCGTGTCGGCGATCGCGGACAGCGCGGCCGGCTACTCCGCCCTGACGCTGATGCCGCAGGGCGCCGGGGTCCTGACGGTCGAGTTCAAGATCAACCTCCTCGCACCCGCCGCGGGGGACCTCATCCTCGCCCGGGGCCGCGTCATCAAGGCGGGGCGGACACTCACCCTCGCCCAGGCCGAGGTCTTCGCGGAGGCGGACGGGAAGGCAAGGCTGGTCTCCGTCCTCAGCGCCACGCTGATGACCATCGAGGGCCGCGACGGCGTCGCCGACTGACCCTTGCCGGCGGGCTCCGTGACGGGCGTTTTTGCCCCTCCCCCGCCGGAGCCGTTTCCCTCGACCGGAGCGATGGGCTAGGTCGTCGGGCGCAACGGCAACGGAGGGCATCGTGGCGGGGCTTGCGAACACGTCGACGGCGGAGATCCAGGCGCGCGACGCCCGGCACCACTGGCACCCCTTCTCCGACATGGCGGCGCTCAACGCGGCCGGTTCGCGGGTCGTCACCGCGGCCGAGGGCTGGACGCTGACCGACAGCGAGGGCCACCAGGTCCTCGACGGCATGTCGGGGCTGTGGAACGTCGCGGTCGGCTACGGACGGCGCGAGATCGTCGACGCCGTGGCCGAGGCGCTGACGACGCTGAGCTATACCAACACCTTCTTCCAGTGCACCCACCCCGCCGCGGCCGCCTACGCCGAGGCGATCGCCGGTCTCCTGCCAGGCCACCTCAACCGCATCTTCTTCACGAGCTCGGGGTCGGAGGCGAACGACACCGCCTTCCGCGCCGCCCGGACCTACTGGGACCTCAAGGGCAAGCCGGAGAAGAAGCGCTTCATCGCCCGGCGCAACGGCTACCACGGCTCCACGGTGCTCGGCGCGAGCCTCGGCGGGATGGCGCCGATGCACGGGCAGTCGGGCCTCCCCATCGAGGGCATCAGCCATATCGACCAGCCCTACTGGTTCGGCGACGGGCGGCTCCTCGGCATGAGCCCGGCCGAATACGGCCACTTCGCGGCCGAGCGGCTGGCGGTCGAGATCGACCGGCTCGGTGCCGACACCGTCGCCGCCTTCATCGGCGAGCCGATCCAGGGCGCCGGCGGCGTCGTCATCCCGCCGGACACCTACTGGCCGCGCATCGCCGAGATCTGCGCCGAGCGCGACATCCTGCTCGTCGCCGACGAGGTGATCTGCGGGTTCGGGCGGACCGGGGCGATGTGGGGCTTCGAGACGTTCGGCTTCTCGCCCGACATCGTCACCATGGCGAAGGCGATGACCTCCGGCTACATCCCCTGCGGCGGCGTCGCCTTCTCCGACGAGGTGGCCGCGACGCTGGAGACGGGCGGCGAGTTCTTCCACGGCTACACCGCCTCCGGCCACCCCGCGGCGTGCGCGGCGGGCCTCGCCAACCTCGCCATCATCGACCGCGAGCGGCTGGTGGAGCGCGTCGCGACGGACATCGGCCCCTACCTCGCGGCGCGCTGGGCGAGCCTCGGCGACCACCCGCTGGTTGGCGAGACGCGCATGCGCGGCCTCATCGGCGCGTTCGAGCTGGTGCGCGACAAGGCGGCGCTGGAGCGCTTCCCCGCGGACATCGCCGCCGGGACGCGCTGCCGCGACCTTTCCGTGCGCAACGGCCTCGTGATGCGCGCGGTGGGCGACACGATGGTCATCGCCCCTCCGCTCGTCATTTCCCACGAGGCGGCCGACCTGATCGTCGCGCGCGCCCGCAAGACGCTGGACGACCTACACGCCGCACTCACGGGTGCTTGATCGCTCGCGATGCATCGGAAACAGTGGCATCAATGAGGCCGCTGGCACATCGATTGCTGCCGCGGGGTTCAAGACAACGGGTCCAGCCCGACGGACCAGCGATGGAGCGCGCAATGCATCTTTGGATCAAAACGGGTCTGGCGTTGGCGATCCTCGCCACACCCGCCTCCGCCGAGGAGGTGGTGAACATCTACAACTGGTCGGACTACATCGACGAGAGCATCCTCACCGACTTCACCGCCGAGACCGGAATCAAGATCCGCTACGACGTCTTCGATTCCAACGAGATGGTGGAGGCCAAGCTCCTCGCCGGCGCGACCGGATACGACATCGTGGTGCCGACCGCCTACTTCCTGTCGCGCCAGATCCGCGCCGGCGTGTTCGCCCCGCTCGACAAGTCGAAGCTGCCCAACTTCGACAACCTGTGGACCGACATCCTGAAGCGCACGGACGTCTACGATCCGGGCGCGGAATACGCGATCCCCTACATGTGGGGCACCACCGGCCTCGGCTACGTGAAGGAGAAGATCGAGGAGCGCATGCCCGACGCGCCGGTCAACTCCTGGGACATGCTGTTCGACGTCGACGTCGTCTCCAAGTTCAAGGACTGCGGCGTCTTCGTGCTCGACGCGCCGACCGACATGCTGCCGATCGCGATGAACTATCTCGGCCTCGACCCGGACTCGAAGGAGCCGGATGACATCAAGAAGGGCGCGGAGCTGCTGACCAAGATCCGCCCGTACGTGCAGAAGTTCGACTCCTCCGAGTACATCAACGCGCTCGCGAACGGCGACATCTGCCTCGCGGTCGGCTGGTCGGGCGACGTGCTGCAGGCGCGTGACCGGGCCGAGGAGGCCGACAACGGCGTCACCGTCGTCTACTCGATCCCCAAGGAGGGGACGATGATGTGGTTCGACATGATGGCGATCCCAGCCGACGCGCCGAACAAGGACAACGCCCTCACCTTCCTGAACTACATCATGAAGCCCGAGGTGATCGCCAAGGCGACGAACTACGTGAACTACGCGAACGCCAACAAGGCCTCGCAGGAGTTCGTGGACGAGGCCGTGCTCGACGATCCGGCCGTCTACCCGCCGCAGGAGGTGGTCGAGAAGCTCTTCACCACGACCGAGCTGCCGCCGCGCGTGCAGCGCGTCGCGACGCGCGAGTGGACGCGGGTGAAGACGGGCCAATGACGGTCCGTCGTCCGGCGGCACGCGCTGTCTGACCCGATGACCGTCCGGAGCACCGACCCGCAAGGCGCCCGCCAGCGCCAGAGCGTGGCGAAGACCCCCTTCGCCCCGTGGGACGACCCGACGGCCGTCCCCATCATCTCCTATCGCGGCGTCAGCAAGCGCTTCGAAGACGTGGTCGCGGTCGACAACCTGTCGCTCGACATCTACCCGCGGGAGTTCTTCGCGCTGCTCGGTCCGTCCGGCTGCGGCAAGACCACGCTGATGCGGCTCCTCGCCGGCTTCGAGGAGCCGAGCGACGGGCGGGTGATGCTCGAAGGCAAGGACCTCGCCGGGGTGCCGCCGCACCGCCGGCCGGTCAACATGATGTTCCAGTCCTACGCGCTGTTCCCGCACCTCTCGGTGAAGGACAACATCGCGTTCGGACTCCGCCGCGACGGGCTGCCCCGGCGCGAGGTGGCCCGGCGCGTCGACGAGATGCTGACCCTCGTCCAGCTCACCGCGCAGGCCAGGCGCAAGCCGCACCAGCTCTCCGGCGGGCAGCGCCAGCGCGTCGCCCTCGCCCGCTCCCTCGCCAAGAAGCCGCGGGTGCTGCTGCTCGACGAGCCGCTCGGCGCGCTCGACAAGCGCCTGCGCGGGGAGACGCAGTTCCAGCTCGTCAACCTGCAGTACAAGCTCGGGATCACCTTCCTCGTCGTCACCCACGACCAGGACGAGGCCTTCGCCCTCGCCGACCGGATCGCCATCATGCGCGACGGGCGGATCGAGCAGGTCGCCCCGCCGGCGCGGCTCTACGAGAGCCCCGCCTCCCGCTACGTGGCCGACTTCGTGGGCGACGTGAACCTCTTCGACGGGACGGTGCGGGAGGCCACCGGCGTGACGGTTGTGACCCACGACGCCTCCGGCCTCGCCTTCGCCGCGCCGCCCTCGGGGGCCGTTTCGGGATCGCACGGGTGCGTCGCGGTGCGCCCGGAGAAACTGGTCATGCACCTGCCGCACGAGGCGCCCGACGCCCCGCACAACCGCATCGAGGGCACGGTGGAGGACATCGCCTATGGTGGCGACTTCACCCTGTTCCGCGTGAAGACGCCGACCGGCATCGTCGAGGCGAGCGTCTTCAATCACCGCCGGACCACAGAAAAGGCCTTCACCTGGGACGATCCGGTGGTGCTGACCTTCGACGCGAGCGACACGGTCTTCCTCGACCACTGACGGGCGGGCGCCACCCGGCGCCCCCGTTGACGGGGCGCCGGCGAGAGGCCAACGTCCCCGCAGGCCGGCCGGTTCGGAGCCCGGCCGCTCAAAAACGAAACGACGAGGAAGCACCCAATGTTCGTGAAACGCACGCTCGCCGCGATCGGCGTGGCGGCGCTGATGAGCGCTGCCCCGGCCTCGGCACAGGACACCATCTACGTCCCGTTGATCTCCAAGGGCTTTCAGCATCAGTTCTGGCAGGCCGTGAAGGCCGGCGCCGACCAGGCCGCCGCGGAGCTCGGCGTCGAGGTCACCTTCGAGGGACCGGATAACGAGGGCCAAGTCGACCGGCAGATCGACATGCTGGCCGCCGCCCTCGCCAAGGAGCCGAAGGCCGTCGGCTTCGCCGCGCTCGACAGCCAGGCCGCCATCCCGCTCCTGCGCCAGGCGCAGTCGAACGGCATCCCGATCATCGCCTTCGACTCCGGCGTCGACAGCGACATCCCCGTCACCACCGCCGCGACCGACAACATCGCCGCCGCCGCGCTCGCCGCCGACAAGATGGCCGAGCTGATCGGCGGCTCGGGCCAGGTGGCTGTCGTCGCGCACGACCAGACGAGCCGCACCGGCATCGACCGCGTCGAGGGCTTCACCGGGCGCATCAAGGAGAAGTATCCGGACATCGAGGTCGTCACGGTCCAGTACGGCGGCGGCGACCAGCTCGAGTCGACCGAGCTGACCAAGGCGATCCTCGCCGGCAACCCGGACCTCAAGGGCATCTTCGGCGCCAACGAGGGCTCGGCCATCGGCGTCCTCAACGGCGTCACCGAGATGGGCCGGGACAAGGTCGTGGTCATCGGCTACGACTCCGGCACCCAGCAGAAGCAGGCGATCCGCGACGGCAAGATGGCCGGCGCGATCACGCAGAACCCGGTCGGCATCGGCTACGAGACGGTGAAGGCCGCCGTCGCCGCCTCGAAGGGCGAGGACGTGCCGGAGAGCATCGACACCGGCTTCTACTGGTACGACGCCACCAACATCGACGATCCGAAGATCGCCGCGGTCCTCTACGACTGACAGCACGAGGACGGCCCGCCCCCGCCTCCCGGCGGAGCGGGCACGGACCCTCTCCGGCGACCGCGGCGGCCGGACGTCTCCCCGGCCCGGTGCATCGCATCGGGCCGCTTCGTCTCCTCGAAAGGACAGAGCGCCATGGACCTCGGACTGACGGGCAAGGTCGTCATCGTGACCGGCGGAGGGTCGGGCATCGGCGCGGCGATCACCGCGACCCTGGCGCACGAGGGCGCCGTCCCCGTCGTCCTGTCGCGCAGCCTGCCGGCCGAGGACTTCTGGACCTCCGTCAAGGCCCTGGCGCCCGACGCCCACGCCATCGCGCTGGAGCTTTCCGACGACGCCGCCTGCGCCCGCGCGGTCGACGAGGTCGTGGCCCGGTTCGGCCACGTCGACGGGCTCGTCAACAACGCCGGCGCCAACGATTCCATCGGCCTCGACGCGGGGCCGGAGGCCTTCAGGGCCTCGCTGGAGCGCAACCTCATCCACTACTACACGCTGGCGCATCTGGTGGTGCCGCACCTGCGCCAGTCACGCGGCGCCATCGTCAACATCTCGTCCAAGACCGCGGTGACCGGCCAGGGCGGGACGTCCGCCTACACCGCGGCGAAGGGCGCGCAGCTCGCCCTGACGCGCGAGTGGGCGGCTGACCTCGCCAGGGACGGGATCCGCGTCAACGCCGTCATCCCGGCCGAGGCGATGACCCCGCTCTACGCCCGCTGGCTCGAGACGTTCGACGACCCCGCCGCACGCCGCGAGGAGATCGAGCGCCGCATCCCCCTCGGAAAGCGCATGACCGAACCCGAGGAACTCGCGGCGACGGTGGCGTTCGCCCTCTCCCCGCGCGCCAGCCACACCACCGGCCAGTGGCTCTTCGTCGACGGCGGCTACACCCACCTCGACCGCGCCCTCACCTGACCCGGCGGACGGGTCCGCAAACGAAAGCGGCGCCGGGAATGACCCGGCGCCGTCGCAGTCCGTGTTGACCAGCGGTCAGGAGATCGCGATCAGGGCGAAGTCGGACTCGGTCAGCGAGGTGGCGAGGAACCCGTCGGAGAAGCGCACCACCACGTCTCCGTCCGCATCGCGGATGGTATCGCCGGAGAACGAGAGCTCGTCGAAGTCGACCGGACCCGTGAGCGGGGCGAGAAGGTCGGTGCCCTGCTCGAAGTCGGCGATGATGAGGGCGCCCGCGCCGCTCTCGAACACGAAGGTGTCCGCGCCGGCGCCGCCGGTCGCCGTGTCGTTCCCGGCCCCGCCGACGATGAAGTCATCGCCGTCGTTGCCGAAGAGCTGGTCGTGCCCGTCGTCGCCGAACAGCGTATCGTTGCCATTGCCGCCGGAGAGCTGGTCCGCCTTCGCGCCGCCGGACAGGCTGTCGTCGCCGTCGCCGCCGAGCAGCGTGTCGAGGCCGTTGCCGCCGAGGAGCGTGTCGTCGCCATCCTGGCCCGCGACCAGGTCGTTGCCGCCGTTGCCCCCGGCGACGTCGTCGCCGGCATTGCCGACCACGGTGTCGTCACCGGCGCCGCCGCTCAGCTCGTCCCGCCCGTTGCCGCCGCGGATCACGTCGTCGCCGC
The DNA here is from genome assembly GCF_003258595.1 of Acuticoccus sediminis. Classification (NCBI taxonomy): domain Bacteria; kingdom Pseudomonadati; phylum Pseudomonadota; class Alphaproteobacteria; order Hyphomicrobiales; family Amorphaceae; genus Acuticoccus; species Acuticoccus sediminis. The sequence goes on along the minus strand of NZ_QHHQ01000008.1, from coordinate 102,425 downwards.
CCTGCCCGAGAACGGTGTCCCGGCGGTCGTCGCCGAACAGCACGTCGTTGCCGCGTCGCCCCTCGAGCTCATCGCTGCCGCCGCCGCCGTGCAGCACGTTGTCGCCGTTGCCGCCGACGACGCGGTCCGCGCCGGCGCCGCCGTCGGCGATGCCGTCGACGATGACGATGACGTCGTCGCCGCCCATGCCGTTGACGGTGTCGGTGCCGGTCCCGCCGAAGAGGCGGTCGTCGGCGCGCGACCCGGTGATGATGTCGTCGCCGCCGAGGCCGTCCACCCGGCCGCCGTCGGCACGCGCCTGAAGCGTGTCGTCGCCGTCCGTCCCGACGACCACGCGCGGCAGGCCGATCGTGATGCGCGCCACGACCGGCTCATGGTCCGACGCGTAGTCGAGGAAGTCGTTGTTGACGTGGACGATGTCCGCCTCGGCCTGACCGGCGAGGTTGTTCGACACCAGGATGTGGTCGAGGACCTGGCTGTTGCCGTCGAAGACGTAGGTGTAGCGCTCGCCCTCGTCGACGCCGTCGATGAGGTTGGTCAGCACCTTGCCGCCCAGCGTGCCCTGGAGATCGTCGGCCACCTCGTCGGTGAACTCGAAGGTGTTGAGGTCGCCGTTGACGATGACGTTGGCGTCCGGATCGTCCGCGAGAAGCGCGTCCACCACCTCGTTGACGGTGAGCGCCTGCTGCTGGCGGGCGTCCTCGCCGGCCTGGATAAACTCCTGCGTGGCGCCGAAGATCGGCGTCGATCCGGAGCGCGAGGAGAAGTGATTGTTGATGACGGTGACCGTCTCGCCGTTGAAGGTGAAGACACCCATCAGCGGATCGCGCGCGCCCTCGAACGCGTCGGGGTTGGAGACGCCGTAGGCGGCGAGGACGTCGCTCTCCAGCGTGATCGCCCGCTGCAGCTCGACGCGGTCGGGGTTGTAGATGAAGGCGTTGCGGATGTTGCCGCCCGGAACGCCGCCGGTCTCCCCGTCCTCGTCGACCACGGCCGAGACGAACTCGTACCGCGGGCCGCCAGCCTCGGCGATGGCGTCGACGATCGCCTGCAGCGTCTCGTCCGCCGAGAGCGTGCCGTCGTCGGTGACGCCCGAGTCGTCCTGGATCTCCTGCAGGGCGACGATGTCGGGCGAGCCCATGTGGTCGACGATCTGCTGCGCGAGCTGTGCGATCTGGTCCGCGTCGCCGTCAGCCTCGTTCGCGGTCACGTTAAGGACGTTGTAGGTGGCGAAGAGGAGCTCGTTCTCGCCGCCCGCGAGCGCCGCCGTCTCGCGCGTGTTGGTGCTCTCCGCCTCGGCGACGACCGCCTCGGTCGCGAGGACCTCGAAGTTGCCGAAGGAGTAGGAGACGACGCCGAAGACATCCTGCAGCTCGGTGCCGACCTCGAAGGCGATGTCGCCGGGGGTCAGGCCGGAGTCTTCCTGGATCTGGATGCGCTCGGGGTTGAGGTCGCCGTAGCCGTCCGCGTCGGCATTGATGTTGATGCCGCCGCGGTCGTTGAGGCCCGGGGTGGAGCCGGCCCCGTCGTCGGTCAGGATCCAGGTCTCGCCGTAGGAATTCGTGGTGGAAATGACCGCCGGGTCGTCGAGCTGGACGTACATGCCCTCCAGCGACTCGTAGAAGTCGATGCCGTCGACGGCCGGTTCGAAGGTGCCCGGGTCGAGCGCCAGGTCCACCGGGGTCTCGCCGTCGGTGATGACGACCTCGGTGGGCGGCGTGCGGCCGGCGGCGCCGATCAACGTCGCCGCGGGGAGCGCGTTGCCGGAGGACAGAACCGTCACCTCGGGGGAGACGATCTCGGTGATGGTGAGGTTGGCGTCCTCCGGGTCGCCCGGCTGGTACTCGTCGACGGTGCCGGTAACGGTCGCCTCGTCGCCGACCGCGACGGCGGGCGCGGAGCCGGTGAAGACGAAGATGCCGTCGGAGGTGGCGTCGTTGCCGTCGCCGTCGACGTCCTGGAGGTAGAACCCGTTGGTGTCGACGGCGGTGACGATACCCGTCGTCTGGACCACGTCGCCGTCATAGGCCGAGAGATGGCCGGCGCCCTGGATGTCGTAGATCGCCAGCGCGGGTACGAACTCGTAGACGATTGTGGTGCCGGAGATCTCGTTGGCGACGGCGATCTGGGCGGCGCCGGTGCTGGAGTCCGCGGCGGAGATGAACGCGATGGTCTCCGGTCCGACGCGGGCCACGTCGTCGCCGGTCGCCTCGAACAGCGGCTCCAGGTAGGTCACGAACGAGGGCGCCATCGGGTCGGTCACGTTGTAGACCATCACGCCCGAGTCCCGCTCCAGGCCGATGAAGGCGTAGACCTCGCCGGAGATCTCGCCGACCGCGATCGCCTCCGGCTCGGGGCCCTTGGCGTCGGAACGGTTGTCGACCTCGTCACCGCCGGACGCCTCGATGGTGTCGCCGTCGTCGTTGTTGAAGCGCTCGCCGGCGAGATCGGCGACGATCCGCTCGAACGCGTCACCGGAGTCGAAGACGACGTTGCCTTCGGTGTCGAGGATCGAGAAGGAGCGCGAGCCGAAGGCGTGCAGGACGTCGATGTCGCCGTCACCGTCGGTGTCGCCGTCGACGGTGGAGACCGTGAGGCGCTCCAGGCCGGTGGTGTCCACGGAGGGGTCGATGGAGAGGCCCGGCACGTCGCCGTCGAGGATGTCGCCGACGCGCGCCTCGTCGCCGGGGAAGCCGTCGTCGGCGTCGCCGCGGCCGTCACCCTCGTTGGCGATGAAGAGGTAGGTCTCGCCGCCGATCTCGTGGGCGACGATGGCGTCCGGCATGCGCAGGCCGACGAGGTTGTCGTGGGTGCCGATGCCGATGGCGCCGTCGTCCTCGGGATCGAGGCCCGCGACGGAGTGGTCCTGCAGGCCGACGCTGACCACGCCGGTGATGGTCTTGCTCGCGAGGTCGACGACGGCGATGCCGTTGTTCTCCTGCAGCGTCACGTACGCGGTGGCGCCGTCGGGACTGATCGCGACGAACTCCGGCTCGGCGTCGCGGGCGACCGGGACACCCGGCGCGACGCGAAGGCCGGCCATCTCGAAGTCGGCGGTGGAGAAGGACGCGAAGTCGAGCACGGTGGAGACCGGGTTCGCCGCATCGGAGGTGTCGATCACCGCGATGGTGCCGAGCGGATTGTCGTCGGTGTCGCTGTCGGCGTTGAACTCCCCCTCGCCGGCGACGACGAGCGTGTTGCCGTCGTCGGTGAAGTGGATCGAATCCGGCAGGTTGCCGACGTCGGCGGTGGAGAGCAGCGCGCCGGTCCCGGCGTCGAAGAAGGCGACGAAGCCGGGCTGGCCGACGACGGTGCCGCCGTCGTCGAGGTTCGGCCGGGCGATGGCCGCGGCGACGACGCCGTTCCTGACGTCGACGGACTGCAGGCTCTCGTAGCCGGCGAGCGCGGTGAGGTCGAAGGAGGTCACCAGCGTCTCGGACTCGATGTCGTAGACGTCGATGGCGCCGATCGCGCCGTTGGTCACGTAGAGACGGCCGTCCTCGTGGGCCACGACCTCGGAGCCGCCCTCACCGACGGTGCTGTCGAGCTGTGCGACGATGGTGGCGACGAGCTCGCCGGTAGCGGTGGGGGCGTCTTCCATGTCAGTTTCCCTGGGCTTCGCGTGATGTCTGAATTGAAACGGTGGGGCGGACGGCCGCTCGGGCGTCGCGCGGGGTCGTCAGGGCTGTGGACAGCGGCGGGAGGCCGGGGGGCGGCGCATGTCGCTGCCGCATTCAGATCGCTGCTGATCCATGTTCCCTGCCCGCGCCTGCCGTCATTTTCGCCGTGCACGCCCAGCATGTGGGCACGGCGGGCTGCTTAACCGGGCTGTGTGACAACAGGATAAAATGGTCTTGAAGCAGACATTTTTCGGCGAAAAACCCCGGGATTCGGGTGTTTTTCGGCGCAATGCGGCGCTTGGTGCGGTGGGGTGCGATTGACCCGGCCGGGTGAAGCGGTCCAATAGCCCCCGACCCGATCAGCGAGCCAATCATGCGTCTTTCCCGGACTTTCCTGCCCCTTTTGAAAGAGACTCCCAAAGAGGCGGAGATCGTCTCGCACCGGCTGATGCTGCGGGCGGGCATGATCCGCCAGCAGTCGGCCGGTATCTACTCATGGCTGCCGGCGGGCATGCGGGTGCTGACGAACGTCGCCAACATCGTGCGTGAGGAGCAGAACCGCGCCGGCGCGCAGGAGATCCTGATGCCGACGATCCAGTCGGCGGACCTGTGGCGCGAGTCGGGCCGCTACGACGCCTACGGGGCGGAGATGCTGCGCATCACCGACCGGCACGAGCGCGACATGCTCTACGGCCCCACGAACGAGGAGATGGTGACGGACATCTTCCGCACCCACGTCCGCTCCTATCGCGCGATGCCGATGAACCTCTACCACATCCAGTGGAAGTTCCGGGACGAGGTGCGGCCCCGCTTCGGCGTGATGCGCGGGCGCGAGTTCCTGATGAAGGACGCCTACTCGTTCGACATCGACCAGGCCGCGGCCGAGCGGGCCTACCACCGCATGTTCGTCGCCTACCTGCGCACCTTCCGCCGGATGGGGCTGACGGCGATCCCGATGCGCGCCGACACCGGCCCCATCGGCGGCAACCTCAGCCACGAGTTCATCATCCTCGCCTCGACCGGCGAGAGCGCCGTGTTCTGCCACAAGGACATGCTCGACAAGCCGGTCCCGCCCGCCGACACCGACTTCATGGGCGACCTCGCCCCGATCGTCGACGACTGGACCTCGCTCTACGCGGCCACCGACGAGATGCACGACGAAGCGGCATTCGCGGCGATCCCCAAGGACAAGCGGGTCGAGGCGCGTGGCATCGAGATCGGCCACATCTTCTACTTCGGCACCAAGTACTCCGCACCGATGGGCGCCGTGGTCGCCGGACCCGACGGCACCGAGGTGCCGGTCCACATGGGCTCATACGGCGTCGGCGTCTCGCGTCTGGTGGGCGCGATCATCGAGGCCTCGCACGACGACGACGGGATCATATGGCCCGAGTCGGTGGCGCCGTGGCAGGTCGGCATCGTCCACATGCGCCCCGGTGACGCGGCGTGCGACGAGGTCGTCGACCGGCTGGAGCGCGGGCTCGAGGCATCGGGCCGCACCGTCCTCGTGGACGACACGGACCAGCGCCCGGGCGCCAAGTTCGCGGCGATGGACCTCATCGGCCTCCCCTGGCAGGTCATCGTCGGCCCGCGCGGCGTCGCCGCCGGCGAGGTCGAGCTGAAGAACCGCGCCACCGGCGAGCGCACGACGATGGGCGAGGCCGAGCTGATGAACCGCCTCGCGTCGACGGCGGGGGCCACCGCGTGACGCCCTTCGGCGCGCTCGAATGGTCCATCGCGCGGCGCTACCTGCGCGCGCGCCGGCGTGAACGCGCCATCTCGATCGTCTCGACGCTGTCGATCACCGGCATCGTCCTGGGGGTCGCGGCGCTCATCATCGTGATGAGCGTCATGAACGGGTTCCGCACGGAGCTGTTCAGCCGCATCCTCGGCATCTCCGGCCACGTCGTGGTCCAGGCGGCCGACGGGATGCCCGGCTATGAGGGCCTCGCCGAGAAGCTGGAGGCGATCCCGGGCGTGGACCGCGCCGTGCCCTACGTCCTCGGCCAAGCCTACGCGACCGGCAACGGCGGCGCGACGGGCATCCTTCTGCGCGGCGTCTCCCGCAAGGACATGGAGCGCACGCCCCTCCTCGACGAGCACATGGTCGCCGGCACGCTGAAGAACTTCGGCGAGGAGGAGAAGGGCATGGTCATCGGCGCCGGGCTCGCCCGCGCGCTGGGCGTCACCATCGGCGACAAGGTCACGGTGATGACCCAGGACGGCCCGGTGACGCCGTTCGGCCAGACGCCGCAGATCGACAACTTCCCCGTCATCGGCATCTTCGACGTCGGCATGAGCCAGGTGGACGGGACCATCGCCTACCTGCCGATCGCCGAGGCGCAGCTCTACCTCAACATGGACGACCAGGCGACCGGCATCGAGATCTTCTCGGACTCGCCGGACGACATGGACGGCCTCAAAGCCGCGATCGCGGAGACCGCCGACCGGCCCCTCTACCTCTCCGACTGGCGGCAGAACAACCGCGCCTACTACTCCGCGCTCACGGTGGAGCGGAACGTGATGTTCATCATCCTGACGCTCATCGTTCTGGTGGCGTCGATGAACGTCATCTCCTCCATGACGATGCTGGTGAACGAAAAGACGCCCGACATCGCCATCATGCGCACCATCGGCGCCTCGCGCGGGACGGTGCTGCGGGTCTTCCTGATGGTGGGGCTGACCATCGGCGTCGGCGGCACGCTCATCGGCCTCGGCCTCGGCACGCTGATCGCCGTGAACATCGAGAACATCCGTCAGGCGATCACGACGATCTTCAACATCCAGCTCTTCCCGCCGGAGCTCTACTACCTGACGCAGATCCCGTCCGACATCTCCTCCACGCAGACCACCATGGTCGTCGTCATCTCGCTGCTCCTGGCGCTGATCGCGACGATCCCGCCGGCGTGGAAGGCGGCCACCACGGACCCCGTCGAAGCGCTGAAGGCCGAGTGATGACGACCCCTCTCGTTCTGACCGACATCGTGCGCACGTTCTCGGACGGGTCCGAAGAGGTGCACGTCCTCACCGGCGCCAACCTCTCGCTGAACGCGGGCGAGCTCGTCGCGCTGGTCGCGCCGTCGGGCGCCGGCAAGTCGACGCTGCTGCAGATCGCGGGCCTCCTCGAGGGCGCGACCAGCGGCGTCGTCACCATTGACGGCGTCGAGGCGACGGGCCTGTCGGACAAGGAGCGGACGATGCTCCGCCGGGACCGGATCGGCTTCATCTACCAGTTCCACCACCTCCTGGGCGACTTCACCGCCCGCGAGAACGTCGCCCTGCCGCAGCGTCTGGCCGGGGCGTCGTACAAGGATGCCCTCGCCCGCGCGGACGAACTTCTCGACCGCCTGGGCCTCGCCCACCGGCGCACCCACCGGCCGGGCGAGATGTCCGGCGGCGAGCGCCAGCGCGTCGCCATCGCGCGCGCGGTGGCGAACAACCCGCGCGTCATCCTCGCCGACGAGCCGACCGGCAACCTCGACCAGGCGACGGCCGAGACTGTTCGCGACGCGTTCCTGTCGCTCAGCCGGGACACCGGCCTGTCCGCGCTGGTCGCGACCCACAACCAGGCCCTCGCGAGCCAGCTCGACCGCACGGTAACCCTGAAGGAAGGCCGAATCGTCGCGCTATAATTGACGCTATCTGTCGAATAAGTTTCTCGCGAATCACGCTTGATGTTCTCGGAACATTCTACTACGTTCCAATGAGAACAAAGAGAGGTCAGTGATGCAGCGGTTCTTTCTCGATTGTGGTGCGTTCGTTTCCTGTTCGGCCTTCGTCGTCGCCCTCATTCTGTGGATTGACGGAATGCAGGTCCCCCTCGTGTGATCCCATCGGACCGATCCGGCGCTAAGGTGAGCGCCGGTATCTGGGAGGCGCGTCATGTTCGTCCATCTGAGGGTCCACTCGGCCTACTCTCTCCTGGAAGGCGCGCTGCACCTCAAGAAGATCGTGTCGCTTGCAGCGGCGGACAATCAGCCCGCCGTCGCCGTCAGCGACACGGCCAATCTCTTCGGCGCATTGGAGTTTTCGGAAAAGGCGTATGGCGAGGGCGTGCAGCCCCTCATCGCCTGCACCGTCCCCATCCGCCTCGCCGAGCGGATCCAGGGTGGCCGGCGGATCACGCCCATCGCCCGCATGCCCCTGATCGCCACCTGCCCGGACAGCTTCGCCAACCTGCAGCGGCTGATCAGCCACGCCTACCTGAAGTCGGACGGCGAGACCGTCGCCGTCCCGGTCGACGGCCTCGCCCCCTACGCCGACGGCATCATCGCCCTCTCCGGCTGGACCGACGGTCCCGTCGGCAAGACGCTCGAGCTCGGCGAGACCGACGGCGCCGCCGCGCTGTTCGACGAACTTCGCGAAACGTTCGGAGATCGTTTCTATTGTGAGCTCCAGCGCCACGGGACGACGGCGGAGAACACGTTCGAGGCGTTCGCCGTGGGCCTCGCCTACGACAGGGGCGTTCCCCTCGTCGCCACCAACGAGGTCTACTTCGCCAAGCGCGACGACTACGAGGCGCACGACGCGCTGATCGCCATCGCCGAAGGCCGCCGCCTCGCCGACGACGACCGGCGGCGCCTGACGCCGGAACACTATTTCAAGACCCAGGGCGAGATGGAGGCCCTCTTCAGCGACCTCCCGGAGGCGATCGCCTCGACGGTCGAGATCGCCATGCGCTCCCACTTCCGGGTAAAGAAGTGCCCGCCGATGCTGCCGCGCTTCATCGCCGCCGAGCGCAAGGCCCAGGGCCTGCCGCCGGAGGACAAGACCGAGGAGCAGGAGCTGGAGGCCGAGGCCGAGCGGCTCACCCAGATGGCGAAAGACGGCCTAGAACGGCGCTTCGCCACGCGCGGCATGGCGCCCGGCGTCGACCGCGAGGCGTACGAGCACCGCCTGGAGCACGAGCTCGGCATCATCTGCCGGATGAAGTTCCCCGGCTACTTCCTCATCGTCGCCGACTTCATCCAGTGGGCGAAGGCGCACGACGTCGCCGTGGGGCCGGGCCGCGGCTCGGGCGCCGGCTCGCTCGTCGCCTACGCGCTGACGATCACCGACCTCGACCCGCTCCGCTTCGACCTCCTGTTCGAGCGCTTCCTCAACCCGGAACGCGTCTCGATGCCGGACTTCGACGTCGACTTCTGCCAGGAGAAGCGCGACCGGGTCATCCACTACGTCCAGGAGCGCTACGGCCCGGACCGGGTGGCGCAGATCATCACCTTCGGGACCCTCCAGGCCCGCGCCGTGGTGCGCGACGTCGGCCGCGTGCTCGACATGCCGTACGGCAAGGTCGACCAGCTCGCCAAGCTCGTCCCCTCCAACCCTGCCAACCCGATCACCCTCGGCCAGGCGCTGGAGCAGGAATCGAAGCTGCAGGAGGCGAAGGCGCAGGACGGCGAGATCGACCGCCTGCTGCAGATGGCGCTGAAGCTCGAGGGGCTCTACCGCCACGCCTCCACCCACGCCGCCGGCATCGTCATCGGCGACCGGCCGCTGGAGGAGATCGTCCCCCTCTACCGCGACCCGCGGTCCGACCTCCCCGTCACCCAGTACAACATGAAATGGGTGGAATCGGGCGGCCTGGTGAAGTTCGACTTCCTTGGCCTCAAGACGCTCACCACCATCGAGCGCGCAATCGCCCTGATCCCGGACGAGATCGACCTCGATACCCTGCCGCTGGACGACGGCCCCACCTACGAGCTGCTCGCGAGGGGCGAGACCGCCGGCGTTTTCCAGCTGGAAAGTCAGGGCATGAGGAAGGCGCTGGTCGGCATGAAGCCCGACCGGTTCGAGGACATCATCGCCATCGTGGCGCTCTACCGCCCGGGCCCGATGGACAACATCCCGAGCTACAACCGCCGCAAGCAGGGGCTGGAGGAGCCGGACTACCTCCACCCCAAGCTCGAGCCGATCCTGAAAGAGACCTACGGCATCATCATCTACCAGGAGCAGGTGATGCAGATCGCGCAGGTCCTGTCGGGCTACTCGCTCGGCGAAGCCGACCTGCTGCGCCGCGCCATGGGCAAGAAGATCGCCGCCGAAATGGCGGTGCAGCGCGACCGCTTCGTCGACGGCGCGGTGAAGGACGGCACCAGGGCGGCCGACGCGAACCGCATCTTCGACCTCGTCGCCAAGTTCGCGAACTACGGGTTCAACAAGTCCCACGCCGCCGCCTACGCCCTCGTCGCCTACCATACGGCCTACCTGAAGACGCACTACCCGTCGGAGTTCCTCGCCGCGTCGATGACCCTCGACATGGGCAACACCGACAAGCTCGCCGACTTCCGGGGCGAGGCGCAGCGCATGGGCATAAAGGTGCTGCCACCCTCCATCGAGAAGTCGAAGGGCGAGTTCTCGGTGGAGAAGGGTGATATCGTCTACGGCCTCGGCGCCATCAAGGGCGTCGGCTGGCCCCTCGTGCACCACATCGAGGAGACGCGCGCCAAGGCGCCGTACAAGGACCTCTCGGACTTCGCGAACCGCCTCGACCCGAAGGCCGCGCCCAAGCGCTCCATGGAGGCGCTCGTCGCGGCCGGCACCTTCGACGTCTGGGTGCCGGACCGGGGCAGCCTCTCGGCGGGTCTGGAACAGGTGCTGGGCGTTGCCAACCGCGTCGCCTCCGGCGCGGCGGTCGGCCAGAACGACTTCTTCGGCGCCAGCGCGGCGGAGGACATCCGCCTGCCCACCAATGCGGTCTGGACCCCGCACGAGCGGCTGAAGCGCGAGCTCGACGCCATCGGCTTCTACCTCTCCGCGCACCCGCTCGACGACTACCGCGAGGCGCTGGAGAAGGCCGGCGTGCCGCAGTGGCGCGACTTCCCGGCCGCCGTGCGCCGGGGAGAGGGGGCGAAGATCGCCGGCGTTGTCGTCTCACGGCAGGAGCGCCGCACCAAGAGCGGCAACCGGATGGGGATCCTCGCCCTCTCCGACCCGTCCGGCCAGTACGAGGCGATCGCCTTCTCCGACACGCTCGACGCGTACCGGGAGAAGCTCGAGCCGGGGAGCTGCGTCCTCCTTTCCGTGACCGCGCGGGAGGAGGAGGAAGGCATCTCGATCCGCATCGGCCACGTGGAGCCGCTGGAGAAGCTGGCCGCCAAGCAGTCGACGACGCTCACCGTCTTCCTCGACCGCGCCGACGTCATCACCTCGATCGAGCGGCTGATCGGTCATCAGGGGATGTGCACGGTGAAGCTAGTCGCCCTCACCCAGGGCGGCGGCCGCGAGGTGGAGATGGCCCTGCGGGAGCCGCGCGCCGTCTCGCGATCGGTCGCCAACGCCATCAAGTCGATACCCGGCGTGGTCGACGTCGCCTACGCCTGAGCACCCGGCTCCTCTGCATCCTACGCCGGGCCCCGCGCTGGCCGCGATAACGGGCGGCATCCGCTCGCGCCGTCGCGAGGGCCGGCGCGGCAGGGATCCCACACCTTCCGGCCGGATGGTGCGTCGCAACACTGAGATGCGCCGCCCCGGTAGGCCGCGCGGGGATCGGCTGCTATAAGCTCGCCTCAGGAAGTGTGGATCCTGCCCCCCTCCCCGGCGAATGCGACATTCAAGTTCTGGAGCCCGTTCGCGGAATGTGCTCTAGGGACCGATCGCTAAGCGTGCTGCTGCACGTTGCCGGGCTGCTAAAGGTCACTCATGGCACAGTTCTTCATTGATCGTCCCGTTTTTGCCTGGGTGATCTCGATCATCATCATGGGCGTCGGCATCCTCGCGATCATGACGCTGCCGGTCGCGCAGTACCCGCAGATCGCCCCGCCGTCGGTGCAGATCACAGCCACTTATCCCGGCGCGTCCGCCGAGACGGTCGCCAACACCGTCACCCAGGTCATCGAGCAGCAGATGACCGGTCTCGACGGCCTGCGCTACATCTCGTCGAACTCGACGTCGACGGGCCAGGCCGAGATCACCCTCACCTTCCGCACCGGCACCGACCCCGACATCGCGCAGGTGCAGGTGCAGAACCGCCTCAGTCAGGCGACACCGCTCCTACCCGAGACCGTGCAGCGCCAGGGCATTACGGTGGAGAAGTCGTCCGCCGGCTTCCTCATGGTGATCGCGCTCATCTCCGAAGACGGCGCGCTCGATCAGGTGGACCTGTCCGACTACCTGACGTCCAACATGGTCGACGAGATCAGCCGCATCCAGGGCGTCGGCAAGGTGCAGGTGTTCGGCTCGCAGTACGCGATGCGCATCTGGCTCGACCCGTCCAAGCTCGCCGCCTACGAGCTGTCGGCCGAGGCCGTGGTCAACGCCGTCGCGGCAGAGAACGCGCAGATCTCCGCCGGCGAGTTCGGCAGCCTCCCCGCGGTCGAGGGGCAGATGCTGAACGCGACGGTCACCGCCCAGTCGCTGCTGCAGACGCCGCAGGACTTCGAGCAGATCGTCGTGCGCGCCGAGACCGACGGCGGCCTCGTCCTCCTGCAGGACGTCGCCCGGGTGGAGATCGGCGCGGAGAGCTACCAGACCATCGCCCGCTACAACCGCCAGCCGGCGTCCGGCATGGCGATCCAGCTCGCGACCGGCGCCAACGCGCTCGACACCGCCGAGGCCGTCCGCGCACGGGTCGACGAGTTCGCCCAGTTCTTCCCCGAGGGCGTCTCCTACGTCGTCCCGTACGACACGACGCCGTTCGTCACGATCTCCATCGAGTCGGTGATCCACACCCTCTTCGAGGCGATCGTGCTCGTGTTCTTCGTGATGTTCCTGTTCCTGCAGAACTTCCGCGCGACCCTCATCCCGACGCTCGCGGTGCCGGTCGTTCTGCTCGGAACGTTCGGCGTGCTGGCGGCGGCAGGGTTCTCCATCAACACGCTGACGATGCTCGCCATGGTGCTGGCCATCGGCCTCCTCGTCGACGACGCGATCGTCGTGGTGGAGAACGTCGAGCGCATCATGGAGGAGGAAGGCCTCACCCCGCGCGAGGCGACACGCAAGTCCATGGGGCAGATCACGGGCGCCCTCATCGGCATCGCGATGGTGCTGTCGGCGGTGTTCGTGCCGATGGCCTTCTTCGGCGGCTCGACCGGCGTCATCTACAAGCAGTTCGCCGTCACCATCGTCTCGGCGATGGCGCTGTCGGTGGTCGTCGCATTGACGCTGACGCCGGCCCTCTGCGCCCAGCTCCTGAAGCAGCCCAAGCACGGCGCCGTGAAGCGCGGTCCGTTCGGCTGGTTCAACCGCGGCTTCAACGCCACGCAGAACGGCTACTCCAGGCTGGTCGGCGCGACCGCCGGGCGGCCGCTGCGGATGGGCATCATCTACCTCGCCCTCGCCGGGGGCATGGTCTACCTCTTCATCAACACGCCGACGGGCTTCCTGCCGGACGAAGACCAGGGGATCATGTTCACCCTCGTCCAGGCGCCGACCGGCGCCACGGCAGGGCGCACGCTCCAGACCATCAAGACGATCGAGGACTACTACCTCGACCACGAGCAGGACGACGTGAACTCCATCTTCACGGTGGTCGGCTTCTCGTTCGCGGGCGGTGGCCAGAACATGGGCATCGGCTTCGTCCGGCTGAAGGACTGGGACGAGCGGACCGAGCCGGGCCAGGCGGTGCAGGCGCTGGCGGGCCGGGCCTACGGCGCGCTCAGCCAGATCCAGGACGCGCTCGTCTTCCCGGTGGTGCCGCCGGCGGTGATCGAACTCGGCAACGTGTCGGGCTTCGACTTCTACCTCCAGGCCCGCGCAGGGCAGACGCACGAGCAGCTTCTCGAGGCGCGCAACCAGCTGCTCGGCGCCATGGCGGCGTCGCCGCTGATCGCGTCGGCACGCCCCAACGGCCTCGAGGACGCGGCGCAGTTCAACCTCGACATCAACTGGCGCGCCGCCGGTGCGATGGGCGTCACGGCCGCCGACGTCGGCGATCTCCTGCAGATCGCGTGGGCCGGGCAGTACGTGAACGACTTCCTCAACCAGGGCCGGATCAAGCGTGTCTATATCCAGGGCGAGCCGTCCGCGCGCTCCGCCCCCGAGGATCTGCGGCTGTGGCGCGTGTCGAACGCCGAAGGCGGCCTCGTGCCGTTCTCGAACTTCGCCACCGGCGGCTGGCGGTACGGCCCGCAGGGGCTTTACCGCTACAACGCGATCCCCTCGATGCAGATCCAGGGCACGCCCGCACCCGGCGTCACGACCGGTGAAGCGATCGCCGAGGTGGAGCGTCTCGCCGCCGACATTCCCGGCTTCCAGATCGCCTGGACGGGCCTGTCGCTGGAGGAGATCGAGTCCGGCTCGCAGGCGCCGCTCCTCTACGCGCTGTCCCTCGCGGCGGTGTTCCTGTCGCTGGCGGCGCTCTACGAGAGCTGGACCATCCCGTTCGCGGTGATGCTGGCGATGCCGATCGGCGTCCTCGGCGCGCTGGCGGGCGCGTGGCTCGGCTCCTTCGACAATGGCGTGTTCTTCCAGGTCGGCCTCCTCACCGTCATCGGCCTCACAGGCAAGAACGCGATCCTGATCGTGGAGTTCGCACGAGAAAGGATGGACGGCGGGGAAGATCCGGTGACAGCCGCGAGAGAGGCCGCGCGACAGCGCTTCCGCCCGATCATCATGACGTCGATGGCCTTCTCGCTGGGCGTCTTGCCGCTGGTGATCTCCACCGGCGCGGGCTCGGCGGGCCGCAACGCCATCGGCTCGGGCGTGCTGGGCGGCACGCTGTCGGCGACGATCCTCGGGGTGGTCTTCGTGCCGATCTTCTTCGTGGCGGTGCAGCGCCTCGTCGGCCTGTTCCGCCGCAAGCCGAAGACGGCAGCCAGCGCGGCGCCAGCCGAATAACCGCCGTCACGCCCCGGTCTTCGGCCGGGGCAGGTCACAACGAAGCGGGCCCGTTCTTGCCGAACGGGCCCGCTTTTTCGTTGCCGCAGGGTGCCTACCGCGTCAGCGGACGCCGCGCAGCGCGAGGTAGAGCGCCGAGAAGCGGTCGTGCGCGTCGGAGAAGGCGCGCTCCAGCTCCCGGTCGGGCTCGATGGTGTCGGCGATCGCCGGCGGCGTGGCGAGCTCGGCGCCGCCGCCCGTCGCCGCCATCTGGCCGAGCCGCGCCGCGCCGAAGGCCGCCCCGTAGTCGCCGGCGCCCGGCACGTCGATGGGAATGCCGAGCGCGGTCGCCATGATCTCCAGCCAGGCGCGCGAGCGGCTGCCGCCCCCGACCGCGATCGCACGCTCGACCCTCGTGCCGGCCGCCTCGAGCGCGTCACGGCAGTCGGCGACGGCAAAGGCGACGCCCTCCATCACCGCGCGGGTTGCGGCGACACGGTCGGTCTCGTGGCCGAGACCGACGAATGCACCGCGGATCCTGGCGTCGTTGTGGGGCGTGCGCTCGCCACCGAGGTAGGGAAGGAAGATCGTCTGCGACGGGGCCTTCAGCGGCCCGATGTCGACCGCGAGCGCCACCGGGTCCGCCCCGAGGAGTTGGCCGTGCCACGACAGCGCGTCGCTCGCGGCGAGGATCACGCCCATCTGGTGCCAGAGCCCCGGCAGCGCGTGGCAGAAGGTGTGAACCGACGTCTCCGGCGCGGGATTGTAGCCGGGCGACGGCGCGAAGAGCACGCCGGACGTGCCGAGCGACAGGAAGGCCTGCCCCTCCTCCACCACGCCCATGCCGACGGCCGCGCCCGCGTTGTCGCCCGCCCCGCCGGCGACCACCACGCCGGACGAGAAGCCGAAGCGCGTCGCGATGCTGTCCCGCAGCGTGCCGGAGACCTCCGAGCCCTCTACCAGGCGCGGCATCTGCGCGACGGTCATGTCGCACGCGCCGAGGAGTTCGGGGGACCAGGTCCGCTCGCCGGTGTCGAGCCAGCTCGTGCCGGCGGCATCGGACGGCTCGGAGACCGCCTCCCCCGTCAGCCACAGGCGCAGCATGTCCTTGGGAAGAAGGACCAAGGCGGTCTTGCCGAACACGTCCGGCTCGTTCGCCTTGACCCAGACGAGCTTGGGCGCGGTGAAGCCCGGAAAGACGATGTTGCCAGAAATCGAGCGGAACATCGGGATGGTGTCGAGCGCGCTCGCCTCGGCGCTGGAGCGGGTGTCGTTCCACAGGATCGCCGGTCGCAGCGGCTCGTGATCGGCGGCGAGCAGCGTCGCGCCGTGCATCTGCCCGGAGAGCCCGATCCCGCGCACCGCCGAGAGGGAGGTGGCCGCGCCGAGGCGGGTCAGGACCTCCTCGGCGGCGGCGATCCAATGGGCCGGGTCCTGCTCCGACCAGCCCGGATGGGGCCGCGACACCGAGAGCGGCGCCACGGCCTCTGCGACGACGGTCTGCGCATCGTCGATCACGACGCCTTTCAGCCCGGAGGTGCCGAGGTCCAGCCCCAAGTACATACGCTTCGCCTATGGTTCTCTGGTTGCGTGTGGTTCGGGAGGGCCCGCCCCGTCCGGCGCGCGCCATCCGTGGATGTGCTCCGGCCGCACCCGGCGGAGCGCGAAGTCGCGCTCCGCGTTCGGCGCATGCGGGCCGACCTTGGTACGCAGGTTATAGCTCGTCGGACTGTCCCAGAAGTCGAACCCGTAGAGGTGCAGCGTGCCGTCGCCGACGAGACGGGAGAAGAGGTCGATGCCCATGGCGCCGGTGGACGGCCGCGCGCCGAGCTCCGCCTCGAGCGCCTCGCGCCAGGCGGCGGGGTAGTAGCTCATCCGGCGGGCGAGCCAGCGTGGCAGCCGCCGCCGGTCGGCGACGCTCATGAAGAGCGTGTGCCCGGGCTTGTGCTTCAGCAGGTGCTCGTCGACCGCCAGCGTGATCGCCATGCGCCGCCCGGCGAGGAGGAGGATGTCGGTGCGCGATCCGATGGTGCCGAGCTGCTCGGCGACATGCGCGCCGCGATTGATGCGCACGATCACGTCGTGATCGTCGATGCCCCGCGGCGGATCGTCGAGCAGGCTCGTCGCATTGCCGATCAGGGCGACGCTGCGCCCGGCGACCAGCGGCCCGACCACCGCCGCAGCGTCCTTCGCGCCGGGTCCGAGGGCAGGCGGTGTCGTGCCGAGCGAGCGCCACCAGCCGTCGCGCAGCGCCTGCAGCCAGTCCTCGCCCGCCAGCACGAGCTTGGCGCGGAAGGAGGGATCGACCCGGTACTCAGGGGTCATAGGCGGCTACACCGTAACGGGGATCGGCGTCTGCGCACCCACACCGAACACGCGCTTGTAGCGGGCGATCTCGTCCTCGGGCCCGGTCGCCTTCTCCGGATTGTCGGAGAGCTTCACCGTGGGACGGCCGTTGGCCGACACCGCCTTGCAGACGAGGCTGAACGGCTTCAGCGCGTCGTTGGGGACCAGACCGCGGAAATCGTTCGTGAGAAGCGTCCCCCAGCCGAACGAGACGCGGGCACGGTCGGTGAACCGCCGCTGCAGGTCGAGCATGGTCTCCACGTCGAGCGCGTCGGAGAAGATGATGCGCTTCTGGGTCGGGTCCTCGCCGCGCGCCTTCCACCAGGCGATGGCGGTCTCGGCCGCCGTGGCTGGATCGCCGGAATCGACGCGCACGCCCGTCCACCCGGCGAGCCAGTCCGGCGCGTGCTCGAGGAAGCCCTTGGTGCCGAAGGTGTCCGGCAGGATGATCCTGAGGTTGCCGACGTGCTCCTCGTGCCAGTCGGCGAGGACCTGGTAGGGCGCCTGGGCCAGTTCCTCGTCGCTGTCGGCGAGCGCGGCGTAGACCATCGGCAGCTCGTGGGCGTTGGTGCCGATCGCCTCCACCTCGCGGCGCTGCGCGATCAGGCAGTTCGACGTGCCGGTGAAGCTCTCCCCCAGCCCCTCGATCATCGCCTGCACGCACCAGTCCTGCCACAGGAAGGAGTGGCGCCGGCGGGTGCCGAAGTCGGCGATCTGGATCTCCGGGACGGTGCGCAGGCGCTCCACCTTCTCCCAGAGCTTGGTCATCGCGCGGGCGTAGAGGATCTCTATCTCGAACCGGCCCATCTGGTTGAGCACCGCGCGCGAGCGCAGCTCCATCAGGACGGCGAGCGCGGGAATCTCCCACAGCATCACCTCCGGCCACGCCCCCTCGAAGGTCAGCCGGTACTGGCCGTCGCGCTTCTCCAGGGTGTAGGGCGGCAGCCGCAGCTCCTCGAACCAGGCCATGAACTCCGGCGAGAACATCTGCCGCTTGCCGTAGAAGGTGTTGCCACGGAGCCAGGTGGACTCGCCGCGCGACAGGCTGAGCGAGCGGATATGGTCGAGCTGCTCGCGCAGCTCGCCCTCGTCGACGAGGTCGGCGAGACGGATGTCGCGGGACCGGTTGATGAGCTGGAAGGTGACCCGCGTGTTCGGCTTGTTGCGATGGACCGACTGGCACATCAGAAGCTTGTAGAAATCGGTATCGATGAGCGAGCGGACGATCGGGTCGATCTTCCACTTATGGTTCCAGACACGCGTCGCGATATCGACCAAGACGTCCTCCGATGCAGCACCCTGCTCGCGGGTTACGCAAATTCTGCGCGTGTTGCATAGCAGATGGGCCGGGAAAATGCCGCCCCTGAGTTCAATGTGTTGCGCATTGTGACACGGCCCCGCAGTCACCCCCCGGCAGTACGCGCCGATCCCGTTCGCGGGAGAATTCGGCGCCGCTCACTCCGCAGCGAGCCGGGTCAGGGCCTTCAGGAATACAGCTGCCCCTTTTTCAATCGACTCCCACGCGGTGAACTCTCCCGGCGCGTGACTTATTCCGCCTTCGCTGGGGACGAACAGCAGTGCGGAGGGGCATAGTCTCGCCATCATCTGGGCGTCATGGCCGGCGCCCGAGGGCATCGACACCGGATCGAAGCCGAGGCTGCCCGCCGCCGCGAGGAGGGACTGCTGCAGCGCCGGGTCGAGGGCGACCGGGTCGAGCCAGCTGCGCGTCCCGGAGGTGAACGCCAGACCGTGGCGGGCGGAGGCCTCGGCGAGCAGCGTCTCGAGCGCGCCGATCATCATCGCCATCGCGCCATGGTCGACGTCGCGCACGATCACGGTGAAGTCGGCGCGGCCGGGTATGGTGTGGGGCTGGTTCGGCGTCAGCTCGACGAAGCCCACCGTGAGGCGAGCCTCGTCCGTGCCGACGTCGCGGGCTATGCCGGGGACCGCCGCCACAACCTCGGCGAGGCCCACCAGCGCATCGCGGCGCATGTCCATCGGGGTCGTGCCGGAGTGGTTGGCCGCGCCGACGAGCGACGCCGCGAGCACCGCGCAGCCGGAGATCCCGGTCGCGACGCCGATGTCCTTCCCGGCCGCCTCCAGCACCGGCCCCTGCTCGATATGAAGCTCCAGGAAGGCGTGGACGTCGGCAGGGTCCCTTGCCGCCTCCCCGGCGAGGCCGGGGTCGAGCCCGACGGCACGCATCGCCTCCGTGAGCGGGACGCCGGCCGCGTCGACCGCCGCGTCCAGCCACCCCGGCGGCACCGCGCCGGCGATCGACTGGCTCCCCAGCATGCCGCCGAAGCGGCCCTCCTCGTCGGCGGTGGCGAGCACCTCGATGGGGCGGCGGAGCGCCAGCCCGGCCTCCCGGATCGCGCGCACGCACTCCAGCGCCACCGCGACGCCGAGCGCGCCGTCGAGCGGGCCGCCCGCAGGCACGGTATCGAGGTGCGAGCCGACGACCACCGCCGGCCCCGGCGGGCCGACGCGGCCGTAGACGTTGCCGACGCTGTCCATCCGCACGTCGAGACCGTCGGCCGCCATCGTCTCCATGAACCAGCGGCGCACGGCCATGTCGGCGTCCGAGAAGGCGCGCCGGTCGTAGCCGCCCGATCCCGGGTCGAAGCCGAAGCCGTTGATACCGCCGAGAAGAGCGGCCAACCGGTCGGAGTTGATCCGTGCCTGCGTGGGCATCTCCGTCTCCCGAGGCTGAGGCATCCGCGCAACAGCCTAGGGGCAGGACGGGCCCCGACGGAACCCGGCATCGCCCACCCCGGCCGGCGAAGGCCCTCGCGCTGCGGCCGTTTCCTCAATCTTGCACGAAGCCGACCTCAGGGCCGGACGAGAGACAACGCAGCCATGTCCCGGTGGGCGGTCACGTTGCCAGCACGCTCGACTATATCGGGATCGTTGGTAGCAGTTGAATGAAAGCGTTAGAGAGATGATGCAGCGCATGCGTCGCGCCGTGAACGGCTGGATGGAATATCGCCGCACGGTTGATCAGTTGTCCCGCCTGCCGGATCGGCAGCTCATGGACATCGGTGTGTTCCGGGATGAGATTCCGTCGCTCGCTCGTGGTGGCCATGGCCGCCGCTGATCGCGGAATACATACGATTACGATGACCGCGAAACGCGTCGGGATCCTGGTGGTCCGGCGCGTTTTTGCATTTTGGGCACCTCGCGGACCGGTGCCCGCAGATTTCAATGTCGACATAAGATCGTTTGCTGCACTGCGATATGCATAGCCGCGCATAGCTGCGTTCCCGGCCTGCGGGAGCTCTCCGGCGAGGGCGCACGCCGCGGAATGTCGTGGAACCGGAGGCCCGGGCACCGACGGTGCCCGGCGGATGCAGTCGCGGGTGGACGATCAGCCCGACGGGGAGCGCGCGAACCACTCGTCGAGCGGCATCACGTCCGGAAGCGCACCGTTGCGGTAGGGCCAGGAATCGACGGCCCATGACCCCGTCTTGCCGATGAGCACCGCCGTCGCGTGCGGGTAGCGCCCGTCCAGGAAGTAGCCGCGCGCAACGGGACGGCCGACATGGTGATGGCGCAGCAGCCCCGCCTCCTGCGCGACGAGCAGGTAGCTCGTGGTGTTGGTCGCCTCGTCGATGCAGTCCATCTGGCCGGCCTCGCCGGCGTTGAAGAGGTCGAGACCGCCGATGTCGTCGCCCGAGCCGACGGTCGGCGCCACCCGCTTCTCGGCCCACGCGATCATCCGGCGCACGCCCTCGCGCTCCTGCGCGGCATCGCCGTTGCCGATCAGCCTTCGCATCTTTGCAAAGTCGGCGGGGGTGAAGTGATACGCCGTCTTAAGATTGCAGCCGAAGCCGTGGCAGACCACGACACGCCCGGATTCGCGCGGGGCGATGGCGCCTCGCGCCGTGTACCACGCGTCCGGCTTGCCGTTGCTGAGGTCGGCGCAGCCGGCCAGCAGCGGGAGCGCGAACGCCAGGATCATGGGGCGAAAGTGATGACGCACGCAGTCCTCCTGGCACCTCAATAGGGGCAAGGCCGCCCCGTGTCTCTCCGTCACGGGTGACGATCCACAATCTCGCCTTGAAGGTGAGCGGTCCGATCGCCACAATGTGCGCCATGGCAGACATTGACGTGATTGGCGGCGGCCTGGCCGGATCGGAAGCAGCTTGGCAACTCGCCGAGGCGGGTCTGTCCGTGCGCCTGTTCGAGATGCGCCCGACCCGCATGACCCCGGCCCACAAGACCGACTCGCTCGCCGAGCTCGTCTGCTCGAACTCGTTCCGATCGGACGATGCGGCGAGCAACGCCGTCGGCCTCCTCCATGCGGAGCTGCGCGACCTCGGCTCGATCATCATGCGCTCGGCCGATGCGCACCAGGTCCCGGCGGGCGGCGCCCTCGCGGTCGACCGGGACGGCTTCTCCGCCGCCGTCGCCGCCGCGATCGAGGGGCACCCCAACATCACCATCGTGCGCGAGGAGCTGACCGCTCTGCCGGGCGGTCCGGCGATCATCGCGACCGGCCCCCTCACCTCCGACGCGCTTTCGGCTGCGATCGCCCGGGAGACCGGGGCCGAGCACTTGGCCTTCTTCGACGCCATCGCCCCCATCGTCTACCGCGAATCGGTCGACATGGACGTCGCGTGGTTCCAGTCGCGCTACGACAAGGCCGGCCCCGGCGGGACGGGCGCCGACTACCTGAACTGTCCCATGAACCGGGAAGAGTACGAGCGGTTCATCGACGCCCTCCTCGCCGCCGACCGCGTCGACTTTCACGAGTTCGAGGACACCCCCTACTTCGACGGCTGCCTGCCGATCGAGGTGATGGCCGAGCGCGGGCGCGAGACGCTGCGGCACGGACCGATGAAGCCGATCGGCCTCACCAATCCCCACAATCCCCAGGTGAAGGCCTACGCCATCGTCCAGCTCCGGCAGGACAACGCGCTCGGCACGCTCTTCAACATGGTCGGCTTCCAGACCAAGCTGCGCTACGGCGCGCAGGCGGAGATCTTCCGCCTCATCCCGGCTCTGGAGAACGCCGAGTTCGCGCGCCTCGGCGGCCTGCACCGCAATACCTACATCGACTCGCCGCGCCTTCTCGATGCCACCCTTCGCCTCAAGAGTGCGCCGAACCTGCGCTTTGCAGGCCAGATTTCCGGCTGCGAGGGCTACGTCGAGGCGTCGTCCACCGGGCTCATGGCCGGCCGGTTCGCCGCGGCCGAACTGACCGGCCGCGCGGCGCGGACCCCGCCGCCGACGACCGCGATGGGCGCCCTTCTCGCCCACATCACCGGCGGCCACCTGTCACACGACGAGGGCGGGCCGCGGTCCTATCAGCCGATGAACGTCAACTTCGGCCTCTTCCCGCCCGTCACCCCGATCGCTACTGGGCGAAAAGGCCGCGGGCAGAAGAAGGCGGGCCGCAAGGCGGCCTACACAGAGCGGGCGCGGGCCGATTTCTCCGCCTGGCTGGCCGAGGATCCGGTTGCTGAGCCGGCAGAGTAATTCCGGCCGTTCACACCTTGTTAAGCCCTTATGCGTCTGGTGGTTGTCTGAAACGTCGCAAACAGCTGGTTGACGCCTTCGCTTTGATTGCAAGACACTGTATAAATGATCGGTCACCCTCCCGAGGCGCGCGATCCGCGGCGGCCGATGAACGGAACAGAGTATGCGCATGGCCGTGACGGATCCGTCAGTTCACTACAGGGACATCGTCAATTCGATGATGTCGGCCATGCTCGTTCTGGACGGCGAGCTCGTGGTCCAGTTCGCGAACCTGGCCTATTATCAGCTTTTCGGGGGCACCGAGTCCGAGACGCTCGGCCACTCGATCTTCAACGTCCATTCGGAGATCTGGAACCAGCCCGCGCTGCGTCCGCTCCTCGAATCGGTGATCCCGCACGACGTCGACGTTCGCGGCTTCAAGCTCGAGCAAACCTTCCCCGTCATCGGTGCGCGCGTCCTCAACGTGTCGGCCCGCCGCGTCACCCGCGCCGGCGCCCCGACTGACCAGATGCTCGTCAAGATCGAGGACGTGACAAACGCCGAGATGGCCGCCCGCGCCGCCGACGAGAGCGTCGAGAAGACGCACGCGATGATGACCGAGGTCCATCACCGCGTGAAGAACAACATCGCCTCCATCCTGTCGATGCTGCGGATCGAGAGCCGCCAGCTCGAGGACGAGGCCGGCCGCGACGTGCTGCAGCGCATCGCGCTGCGCGTGGAGTCCATGGGCTCGCTCTACGAGCTCCTCGCGATCCACGACAACACCGGCATCGTGCGCCTGCGTCCCTACTTCGAGAGGGTCTGCCACTCCATCGAGCAGATGGCGACGTCCGAGCACACCGGCTGGTCCATCGAAGTGCGGGGCGACGACCTTCCCGTCTCGATCGACGACGCGATCGCGCTCGGCGCCGTGGTCAACGAGCTGGTGGCGAACGCCGCGAAGTACGCCTTCAACGGGCGTCAGGACATCGGCTCCATCCGCGTGCTGATGCAGGACCGGGCGGACGAGATCCACATCACCGTGACCGACAACGGCAACGGCTTCGACAAGGACCACGTCGATCCGAAGTCGACCGGCCTCGGCATGCGCCTCGTGGACATGTACCTCGCTTCGCTGGAGGGAACGATCGAGCGCGAGAGCGGGCACATGGGCACGTCCTGCTTCATCCGCGTGCCGAACCGCACCCGAGCCAACGACCTCGCCTCCAGCGGCACCCTGAGCGCCGCCCCGAAGGAGATTCGCAAGCCCGCGATCGTGCGCGGCGGTGACCGCTCCGCCAACGGCGCGTCGCACCCGCACAAGCGCCACTCCGAGGCCGGAGCAGCGGCCCCCGCGGCGGAGTAATCGGCCCCACTTCCATGAAGCACGGCCTTCCGGACCCCCGGGAGGCCGTTTTCATTTGTGCTTCCGGCACGACCCGCCGGGTGCCTCGCGCGTCAGCGGCCCGGTCGGGACGAGCCAGCGCATGAAGGGTGTCATCCCCCCAATAGGAGTCGCGGCGAAACCTTCCGTCTCGTGCGGACCGACCCGTTCCGCATGTCAGGACCTCGGATGGAAGGCCCCGCCAACGGAGTGCGCAGGGGCCGGCGCGGCGGGCGTCAGCTGAGGAAGGTGCTGATCGTCTCGATGCTGAGGCGGTCCCAGAGCAGCGGGGCGTGGCCCTCGTCCGGGACGACGAGCGTCGCGAGGTCGCGGTGGCGGCGGCGCATCGCCTCGACCGTCGCGGCCGACAGGAGGTCGGAGTACGCCCCCCGCACCACCATCACCGGCTTGCCGTCGAGCGCCTGGAAGCCCGGCCAGAAGTCCGGCGCCGGATCGTCCGGCGAGTACCCGCGCACGGTCTCCGCGAGGGCGGGGTCGAAGTCCAGCACGACGCCGCCTTCGGGGTCGATCGTCGCGAGCTGCTCGGCGTAGCGGATCCACTTCCCGCAGGGCATGCGCGGGAACTGGGTGCCCTGCGCCTCGGACAGGTGGTCCGCCAGCGCCTCGAACGACTCGTGGTGCATCTTCACGCCGATGCCGGAGGCGATGCGCGCCAGCCCGTTGCGCTCGATCGTCGGCCCGATGTCGTTCAGCACGACGCGGTCGATCCGCTCCGGCGCCTTCATGGCGAGCAGCATCGTGACCAGGCCGCCGCGCGAGGTGCCGACGAACTGGGCGGAACCCACCTTCCAGGAATCGAGGCAGACGAGGAGGTCGTCGAGCTCCTGGATGACGTTGTAGGTGGCCTTGTCGGCCCAGCCGGAACGCCCGCGGCCGCGCGACTCGACGACGATCACGCGGCGCGCGCGCCACTCGTCCGGGGTCGACAGCGACTTGGCGAGAACGTGGAAGTCTCGGGCGTTGCGGTTGAGACCGGGGAGGCAAATGACTGGAACAGGGTCGTCTGACGGGCCGTAAGTCTCCGCGTGGATCAGGGTTCCGTCACGCGCGGCCGTCGTAAGATCACGGATCAGCTTGGCCTCCCTCGGGATAGATCGGTGTCGATCGCGAGCCGTCCCGTCCCGAGCGCCTCGCGGTACACCTGCACGTTCTCCATTACGCGCTGCACATAGTTGCGCGTCTCGGGGTACGGGATGTCCTCCACCCAGGCGACCGCATCCACCCGCGGATCGCGCGGGTCGCCGAATCGCTGGATCCACTCCTGCACCCGAGTCGCCCCGGCATTGTAAGCGGCAAAGGTGAGGATATACGAGCCGTTGAAGTTGCCGAGCCGCTTGCTGAGGTAGGCCGCGCCGAGGGTGGCGTTGTAGCCGGGGTCGCTGGTCAGCTTGGCGGCCGAGTGGCTGAGGCCGAGTTCGCGCGCCATCGACGCCGCGGTCTGCGGCATCACCTGCATCAGCCCGCGTGCGCCCACCGGGCTCACCGCGTCGGGATTGAACTCCGACTCCTGCCGCGCGATCGAGAACACCACCGCCCTGTCGAGGCCCGACGGGACCTTCGCCGAATGCGGGATCGCGTTGCTCGGATAGGCGAGCCGTCCGACGTCGACGCCGCGCCGCTGGGCCTCCTTGGCGACCATCAACGCGAGATGCGGGTAGCCGGCCTTGTCTGCCAGATCGGCGGTCAGCACGACCTGCCCCGGCGTCGGCACCGTCCTCGCGAGGTGCGACAGGAGTGTCGCGATCCGATGCTTGTGGCCGGAGGAGATCAGCCGCTCGACCGCCACGGCGACGTCGTTGCGCGCGAACGCGGCCCGGTCGGAGGGCGTCGGCGTCGGCGCGCGGGCGACGCCGGTACCCGAGGCGCCGATCGCGACCCGCGCGAGCTGACCGTAGTAGGTGAAGCCGTAGCGGGCCGCATCGTTGTAGGCCGTGCGCGCTTCGGAGGAGTGGCCGGCCATCGTCGCGGCGCGGCCCCGCCAGTAGGCGGCGCGCGAGAGCGACAGCGGCGTCGTGGCGATCGTCTCCAGCTCGGCGAAGTGGCGCGCGGCGCGGTTGCCGTCCTTCAGGTAGCGCATCGCGAACCAGCCGGCGTGGAAGGCCTGGTCCGCCCGCTCGACGCTCCCCTCGGCGAAGCCGATGGTGACGAGCTGGTAGGCTTTGCGCCCCTCGCCCTGTTCGGCCAGCATGCGGGCGACGATGCGCGTCTCCACCCACCAGGCGTCACCGTCGACGATGTCGCGGCGCGACGTCGACTCGATGAGCCGCGCGGCGGCGTCGAGCTTCTCCTCGCGGCGCTTCTCCTCGATCTGCGCGAGGCGGTAGCCCGGGCGCTTGCGCAGGTCCGCCGGCACGGCGGCAAGGCGCTGGCCCGCGTTCCCCGCGTTGGTCGCGACGGCGACGCGAGCGTCGAGATAGGCGCGCGGCCCGGTCCCGAGCCGGCCGCGCAGCGCCGACGCCTCGTCGAACCGGTTGTTGGCGACGAGCTTGTCGATCCGCTCGAGATGGTCGTCGATCGTCAGGCGCGCGGCGAAGTCGTCGACGTAGGCGCTCTGCAGGCTCGTGCCGAGGCTCTGCTCATGCCAGACCTTGCGCACGAGCTTCATGCCGCCGTTGACGTCGCCCCTGGCGATCATCGCCTTGGCGAGGAGGCGCACGCCCACCGGAGACGTCGCCTGCCCGCCCATGGCGCGGATCACGACGTCCGGCGCCGGCCGCTCGCGCGACAGCGCCTCTTCCGCCCGCGTGCGCACCAGCTCCGGGTCCGGCCAGTTCGGCGCGCGCACGGCGTAGTCGGCGATCATCGCCGACGACAGCTCGTCGGTGCCCGACCGGACGAGGAAATAGTCGACGATGAGCTGGTCCAGCGGATCGCCGAGGCCGTTACGGCGCTGGAGCGCCTCCTGGTAACGGTCGGCCTTCAGCGCGTCGAGCGCGCCCTTGAGCGAGCTCGACTGCCGCCCCTCCGCCGCGAACGGGGACGGCCCACTGCCGCGCGGGTTGCCGTGTCCCGCGAGCAACGCCGGCGACGGCGTGCCGACCGGAGCGGCAGCCGGTGCCGGCGACGGCACCTCGATGGTCGCCTCGTCCGTGGCGGCGGCGAAGAGCGCCTTCATGGGGCCGGTGTCGGCTCGCGCGGCGAAGGCCGAGGCGGACAGCGGCACGGCCTGCCCGTCCTGAATTCGGCCAATAATCTTAACGTCCGGAGGCGCCGCACGTGCCGCCGCCGACCCCGGACGGGGGGTGGGGACGGGCACGCTGTCGCCCACGGTCACGACACTTGTCGAGACCGCCATTTGGGGCAATGAAGTGAGCGGAGCGGCTGACGCCGTGCCCACACTTGCCGCCAAAGTTAGCATCGTCAGCCTGTTCACAACGCAGAACCGCATTGCGTCCCCCAAAACGCCAGTGCACTACGGAGTGGTAACCCGTTTAGCTTACCTTTTCGGTAACGCGTACGCCGACAAGAGGGCGGTCCGCGCGAGTCACGCCGGTACCGACACCCAACAAGAAAGGCCCGGCCATGTTCAAGGGATCAATGCCCGCACTCGTCACACCGTTTCGTGACGGAAAGGTGGATGAGCGTGCCTTCATCGACCATGTGGAGTGGCAGATTGCCGAAGGATCTCATGGTCTTGTCCCCGTCGGCACGACGGGCGAGTCACCCACGCTGACCCATGACGAGCACGAGCGCGTCGTCGAAATTTGTGTCGAGGTGTCGGCCGGCCGCGTCCCGGTGATCGCCGGCGCCGGCTCGAACTCGACCCGCGAGGCGATCTCGCTGGCCGAGCATGCCGAGAAGGTCGGCGCGACGGCGGTGCTCGTCGTGACGCCCTACTACAACAAGCCCAACCAGGCGGGCATGAAGGCGCACTTCGGCGCGATCGCCAAGGCGATCAGCCTGCCGATCATCATCTACAACATTCCGCCGCGCTCGGTGATCGACATGACGGTGGAGACGATGGCCGAGCTCGCCGCCGAGCACGTCAACATCGTCGGCGTGAAGGACGCGACGTCGAACCTCGGCCGCGTCTCGCGCCAGCGGGCCGCGTGCGGGCCGTCGTTCGTGCAGCTCTCGGGCGAGGACGGAACGGCGCTGGCCTTCAACGCCCACGGCGGCGTCGGCTGCATCTCGGTCACCGCGAACGTCGCGCCGAAGCTGTGCGCCGACTTCCAGAACGCCTGTCTTGCCGGCGACTACGCGACGGCGCTGACGATCCAGGACAAGCTGATGCCGCTGCACGACGCGCTGTTCCTGGAGCCGAGCCCGGGCGGTGCGAAGTACGCGCTGTCGAAGCTCGGCCGGATGACCAACGAGCTGCGCCTGCCGCTGCTTCCGGTCAGCGGAAAGGCCGAGGCCGCGCTCGACAAGGCGCTCGCGCACGCGGGGTTGATTTAACGCACTCCTCGCTGGCGAGGGGCGGATGCTTCGGCTAGCATCCGCCGCCGACGCGGAGGGCGAATTCGACTATGCGGCAACGATTTGCGCTGGGCATCATTGTCATCGCCCTGTCGACGACCCATGTCTTTGCCGGCCCAGCGACGTGCGTGAACGACGATGACGGCCGCTACCCGTGCGACTTCTTCCAGTTCGGCGGCGACGGCAGCTTCACGGTGACCGCACCGGGCAAACCCGGCTACACGATCTCGATCGTCTCGCAGGGTGTCGCCGACGGCTTCGCGGACTACGGCAACGGGAACATCTCCCTGCCCGGCCCGTTCTTCCGTTCCACCGAAAAGACAGCCTGCTGGGTGTCGGACGCGACGGGCTTTTCCATCTGCGTCTTCTAGAGGACCGACTGCGCGAGACACGACCATGGCGAAGAACCCCCACCCTGCCTCGCGCGCCGTGGCCGAGAACCGCAAGGCGCGGTTCAACTACGAGATCCTGGAGGATGTCGAAGCCGGCATCCAGCTTCAGGGGACCGAGGTCAAGTCGCTGCGCGAGGGGCGCACGAACATTGCCGACTCCTATGCCGGTGAGTCCGGCGGCGAGCTGTGGCTCTACAACGTCTACATTCCGGAGTACCAGCAGGCGAGCCGCTTCAACCACGAGACGAAGCGTCCGCGGAAGCTGCTGCTGCACCGGCGCGAGATGGACAAGCTCATCGGCGCCGTGGCGCAGGACGGCCTGACGCTGGTGCCGCTGCGGATGTACTTCAACGAGCGCGGCGTCGCGAAGGTGCAGCTCGGCCTCGCCCGGGGCAAGAAGACCCACGACAAGCGCGAGAGCGAGAAGAAGCGCGACTGGCAGCGTGACAAGGCGCGCCTCCTGAGAGACCGAGGCTGACGGGCCGGTGAGTGCGGCAACACCCTCGCCGCGCTCCCGCCGCGCCGGTGCGTCCACGCCCGAGGATCTCCCGCGCGACGCCGCCGAAGGGGAGCCCGCGCGCGGCCGAACCGGAACGGCCCCGTTGCCACCGCTGATCATCGTCACCGGCGCGTCGGGCGGGATCGGTCAGGCGCTGGCGGAGCGGCTGGCCCGTCCGGGCCTGACGGTCGGGCTGGTGGGACGCAACGCGCAGGGCCTCGCGACCGCGACGGAGGCGGTCGAGCGGCGCGGCGGGCGGGCGATCAGCAGCCGGATCGACATCACGACCGGCGCCTTCGAGCACTGGGCGGAGGACGTCGCCGAACGCTACACGCTCAAGGGCCTCTATTCGAACGCGGGCCTGTCGGCCGGCCCGCCGGACCCGAGGGCGCTGGAGTCGGCGGAGGACACCGAGCGGCTGGTGCGCACCAACCTGCTGGCGAACATCAACTGCATCAGGGTGATCGTCGAGCGGATGCGCGCGCAGACCGTGCCGGCCCGGCAGCGGCGGCACATCGGGATCGTCGCCTCGACGGCGGGGTTGATGCCGACGCCGGACCTCGCGGTCTACTCGGCGACGAAGGCCGGCCTCATCGCCTACGGTCACGCGCTGCGGCCACGGCTCGCGAGGGACGGCATCACGGTCACGGTGCTGTGCCCCGGCTTCGTGACGAGCCCGATGTCGGAGCGGCACAAGGGGGCCAAGCCGTTCGAGATCAGCGCCGACCGCGCGGCGCTCAAGATCATCGGCGCGACGGAGGCGGGGCGGCGCACGTCGGTCTTCCCCCTGCCCTACCGGCTGCTCTCGCTCGGCGAGGCGATCGCTCCGGGCGGGATCATCGACCGGATCGTGCCGACCTTCCGCGCCAGGATCGAGCCGGACCCCCGCGTCGAGCCAACGTTCACGTCCCGGAAGCTCGACCGTGACCGCCCGGACGATCCCCAGGGCGACGAGAGCTAGGCCCGCAGGGCGGCAAGCGTTCCCAACAGCCACCGTCCCGTACCGGCGGCAATCAGCGGACCCACGCACGGCCCGGCCGCGCCGGCATTGCCGGTCCCCCAACTCACATCCGGCACGGCTCAAGGGATGCGGGCGGGTCAAGGGCGCCACGCAGTGGCGGGCGGAGCCTTCACCCTTGACGCGCCCGCATCCCGACCCACGCTGGTCCGGGTGGTTCAGATCAGTCGGCCGCCCTTCGCGGCCGCCTGACCTGAACCGCCTGCCCATCGGCGAGATGGGGGAGCGCGAGGGGGAACTCCCTCGCAGCGGCGGTCCAGCCCGCGCCGGCGATGCCGAGATATTCGAATGTCCCGCAGGCTTTCGCCCGGCCGTCCCGGCGCTGCCCCGATACCCGGTCCGGGTCCTGCGACGTCAGCGCAGGCTGGCGGCGAGCTGGCTGAGGCCGGCGCCGTCCTTGCGGGTGCGCTCGAGGATCTCGGCGGTGAGGCGGACGGCGGTGTCGATGTCGTCCTCGCTGTGGGTCGCGTTGACGAAGAAACGGAGGCGGGCGGCCTGTTCCGGCACCGCGGGGAAGATGATCGGCTGGACGTTGACGCCGGCTTCGGCGAGGCGGTGCGCGACGAGGGCCGAGACGATGGAATCGCCGATGATGACCGGCAGCACCGCGAGGCCCTCGGCGGTCCCGGTATCGAGGCCGGCCGCCCTGGCGGCCTTGAGGAAGTGCCGGCCGTTGTGGACGAGCCTGGCGACGCGCTCCGGCTCCGCCTCGAGGGCGAGGAGCGCGGCGTTGGCGGCGGCGGCGACCGAGGGGGGAATGCCGACGGAGAACACGAAGCCGGGGGCCGTCGCCTTGAGGTACTCCACGAGCGCGGTGGAGCCGGCGATGAAGCCGCCGCAGGAGGCGAGCGTCTTGGATAGTGTCCCCATCCAGATCTCGACCGCGTTGGGGTCGATGCCCTCGCGCTCGGCGAGGCCGCGGCCGGTGGGGCCGACGACGCCGAGGGCGTGCGCCTCGTCGACGAGGAGCCAGGCGTCGTGCCGGGTCTTGAGGCGGACGAGGCGGTCGAGCGGCGGGGTGTCGCCGTCCATCGAGTAGAGGCCCTCGACGGCGATCAGGACGCGGTTGAACTGGTGGCGCTTGGCCGAGAGCAGCTCGGCCAGGTGGTCCATGTCGTTGTGGCGGAAGGTGAGCCGCGTCGCGCCCGCGAGCCGGACGCCCTCGACGATGGAGTTATGGATGAACGCATCCGCCAGCACCAGGTCGTTCGGGCCGAGGAGATGGCCGATGGTGGTGACGTTGGTGGCGTGGCCGGACACCATGACGACGGCGTCCTCGACGCCGAGGAAGCGGGCGATGTTCTTCTCGAACTCGCGGTGGAAGGGCCGTTCGCCCGAGACGACGCGGGAGGCGGAGACGGACGTGCCGAAGCGCTCCATCGCCTCCTGCGCGGCGGCGGTGACGCGCGGGTCGCCGTTGAGGCCGCAATAGTCGTAGGACGAGAAGTTGATGTACTCGCGGTTGCCGATGCGGGTATGCGCGGCCGCCCGGACGTCGTGGGGGCGGAAGAACGGCACGTCGATCTGGAGCATCTCGGCCGCGGCGCGCTGGATCTTGAGCTGCCGGGCGTTCTCCAGGGACGAGAAGTCGAAGGACTTGCCGCCGGGTCTGCCATCGGTGTTGTCCGGGACGAGGCGTTCGAGCTTGCGTTCAAGTCCCGCCTGACGGGAGGCCCGGGCGGCGGCGAGGAGCTGGTCCTTCGCCGCCGACTTGAGGGAGCCTATGCCGCGCTTCTTCATGACAGGATTGTCCTCACCCCGGCGGTCTTCTCGCGGACCGCGGCTTCGATCGCCTCACGCGGCGCATCGGCGGACCCGATGTGGCGGGCGATCAGCTCGTCCTGGTCTTCGTCGGTCGACTCGTCGCCGGTGGTGCGGTGGACCACCTTCTTGGCGATGTCGGCGAGCGTCGCCCCGGCGGTGAGCGACATCAGCGGAATGTCGACACCGAGCTTCTGCTCCGCGCTCATGCGCAGCTCCACGCCCATGAGCGAGTCCATGCCGAGGGTGGTGAGCGGCTTGTGCGGGTCCACCTCGGAGGCCGGCATCTTGAGGATGCGGCTGATCTCGACCGCGAGGAGCCGCGTCACCTCTGCGACCGCCTCGGAGGGCGAGAGGCCGGCGATGCGCTCGGCGAGGTCCACCGTGCCGGCGTCGTCGCCATCACCGGCGGAGGTGTCGGCGAGGTCCTCGAACGCGGGGCTGCGGGCGATGATGAGTTCCTTGCGCGCGGTCGCCCAGTCGACCTGGCCGATCAGGCGGACCGCCGGGCCGGACGTCGCCGCCCCCTCGGCGAGGAAGCGCTTCAGCACCGCGAGGCCGTCGCCGGCGGTGATCGCGTGGCGGCCGAGCTTGCGGCGCAAGAGGTCGCTGGACTGCAGCGAGCGGGCGAACACGCCCGCGTCGGCGATCGCGCCCCAGGCGATGGTAAGCCCCGGCTTCCCCTGCGCCCGGCGCCGACGGGCCACCGCCTCGAGGTAGGCGTTGGCGGCGACGTAGTTCGCCTGGCCCGGATTGCCGAGCTGCACGGTGATCGACGAGTAGAGCACGAAGAGGTCGAGCGGAACGTCCGCGGTGGCGGCCTCCAGCGCGGCGGCACCGGCGATCTTCGGATGCATCGCCGTCTCGAAGCGGTCCGCGTCGAGGGAGGCGATCAGGGCGTCGTCGAGGACCATCGCCATGTGGAAGACGCCGCCGAGGGGGCGCCGGGCGGTGATCTCGGCGACGAGGGCGCGAACGGCCGCCTCGTCGGTGACGTCGGCCTGGCGCACGTCGATGGCGATGCCCCTGGCGCGGTAGGCCTCGATGCTCTCGGCGACGACCGGGTCCTTCACGCCGGAGCGGCTGACGAGGACGAGGTCCTTCGCGCCCTCCTCGATGAGCCACTCCGCGGTGCGGAAGCCGAAGCCGGAGACGCCGCCGATCAGCAGGTAGGCCTTGTCCGCAACGATGGACGCAGGCACGTGCGCCTCGGCCGGGGCCAACGGCTGAGGGGGTGTCACGACGATCTTGCCGATGTGGCCGGCGGCCTGCATCAGGCGGTAGGCATCCTTCACGCCGCCAGCGCCGAAGGAGCGGTAGGGCAGCGGCGTCAGCTCGCCGGAGTCCATCATCGACACGATCTGGGTCAGCACACGGCGCGCCACCTTGGGGCGGTGCTTCATGAGCTGGTCGGCGTCGATGCCGAAATAGGAGAGGTTCTGCCGGAACGGGCGCAGGCCCAGCTTGGTGTCGGCGTAGAAGTCGCGCTTGCCGAGCTCGCAAAAGCGCCCGAACGGCTTCAGCGTATCGAGCGAACGCTCCATCGCTTCGCCGGCGAGGGAGTTGAGGACGACGTCGACGCCCTCCCCGCCGGTCGCGGCGCGAGCCTCCTCCGCGAAGGTGAGGCTGCGGGAGTCGAACACCTCGTCGGCCCCCAGTTCGCGCAGCAGGGCGCGCTTCTCGGGCGTGCCGGCGGTGACGAAGACGCGCGCGCCGCGCCACTTGGCGATCTGCATCGCCGCGAGGCCGACACCGCCCGCGCCGCCGTGGATGAGGACGGTCTCGTCCTCCTCGAGGCGGGCCAGCTCGATGAGCGCGTAGAACGCGGTGAGGAAGGCGACCGGCATCGTCGCCGCCGCCTCCGGGGCGAGCTCCGCCGGACGCGGGATGACGGACTGCGCGGTAACGGTAACGTGGCTCGCGAACGACTGCGGGGCGAAGGCGAGCACCGAGTCGCCTGGCACAACCCCGGTCACCTCGGGACCGACCGCCTCGACGACGCCTGCGCACTCCATGCCGAGCGTCGGGCCGGCGAAGCCGTCCTCCAGCGCCTCGTGCGGCAGGAGGCCGAGGGTCCACATGACGTCGCGGAAGTTGAGGCCGGACGCCTCGACCCTGATGCGCACGTCGCCGGGGCCGAGCGGCGGATGCTGGACCGGCGCCCAGACGAGATTGTCGATGGAGCCGCGGCGCGGGATCTGGAGCGACAGCGCCTCGCCCGCCGCGTCCTCGCGCAGCGGAACGTAGCGCATCACGCTGCGGTGATCGCTGGACAGGACGATCTCGCGCTCGCCGTTGGGCTCGGAGAGCTCGGCCAGCAGCCGCACCGCCGCCTCGCTGGCGTCGAAGGACGCGGCGATGTCGACGAGGCGGATGTCGAGATGCGGGAACTCGTTCATCGCGACACGGCCGAAGGCGGCGACGGCGGCGGCCGCGGGGCGCACCTCCTTCGCGCCTTCGACGTGGGCGCCGAAGGTCACGATGGTGACCGAGCGGGCGTCCGCGCCCAGCGAGACGAGGAAGGCGCCGATCTCAGCGAGGCGGGCCGACAGCTCGGCGGCGTCCGGGACGTCGACCGCGAGCACCAGCGAGCCTTCCGGCGTCGCCGTGAGGTCGGCGAGCTCGGGGGCGTCGTCGAACATCGCCCGCATCGCCTCGAGGGTGCGCCCGCCGGCGGGACCGACGGCGACGAGGGCCGGCAACGCCTCAAGCGCGATTGCGGCCGACGCGGCGGGGCGGCTCGCGGCGAAGATCACCGCGTCGGTCTCGCCCGAGGCGAGGGTGCGCACGTCGATCCCCTCGAGCGACGCCTCGGTGAGGGCAGCGGTCCACTCCTGCGGCGCGTTGAGCGGCCCGACGGGGCTTTCCGCGTCGAGCGAGGCGGACCACCAGGAGGACGTGAGGCCGCCGATCACGTCGGCGAAGAGGTTGCCCGACAGCGCGCCACCCAGGAGCCGGCCGCCCGGTCGCAGACACGCCGCGGCGGCGGCAATGTCGAGCGGACCGAACTGCGGCGTGACCACGACGAGGTCGTAGCGGTGCTCGCGCGCGTCGGCGAACGGCTCCAGGTGGACACCCTCGACCCGGTCCCACACCAGCGCGGTGCGCTCGAGCTCGGTGGCGTCGGTGTCGGTGATCGTGAGGCGGATCCGCTCCGGGTCGATGGCGCGGGCCACCGCGCGCGCGAAGGCGACGTTGCCGGCGCCGACGAGGCAGACCGTGAGCGCTGCCCCGTCTGCCGACAGGACCATCTCGATCAGGCGTCCCATCTCGGCGAACAGCGGCGCCGTGAACGGGGCGCTGACGAGGAGCTGGTCGACCATGGCGTCGGATGCCGGATGCTCCGACGCCATGCCGTTGCGGAAGGTGTCGGCGAGCCACTCGGGGAGCGCGGCGAGCAAGGTCGCCTCGGCGAGACGCTCCGGGTGCTCCTCGATGAGGATCGTGACGATCTCGGAGATGTCGACCGCCTCGCCGGTGATGGCGTAGGTGCCGCCCTCCTCCTCGGCGATGCCGGCGGCGACGAGCGCCGGCAGAACGCGCGCGGCGAGCGGGACGGCGTTGCCGGCGAGACGCCCTTCGGCGACGCAGGCCGAGAGCGAGGCCGGCGGGGTCAGGATCGGCCCCAGCGCCTCGGCGGCGGCGGCGAGGACCCCGGCCTCGAGGAAGAGCGCGGTCTCCGACGGCTCGGTCTCGCCGGCGTCGGCGGGCGCGAACGCGGCAAGCTCCGACGCCGGCGCGCTCACGCGCGAGACTCGGCGCAGCTTCGGCGCGGCGACGACAGGCTCGCCGACCGCATGGGCGAGCGGCACGGCCTGGAAGCGCACGGCCTCGGCGGTCGCGACGACCGTACCCGAGGCGTCGCGCAGCACGAAGTCCGCCTCGACGATCCCCTCGGTGGGACGACGGACGGTGATGTCCGCCTCGGTCGGCGTGGCGGCGTCCGCGGCGAGGGTCAGCCGGCCGAGGCGGATCGGCAGGACGGCGACGCCCCGCACCTCGTCCCGCCCCGCCAGGAACGCGAAGAGGCCGTGGAAGCACGCGTCGAACATCGTCGGGTCGAGCGCCAGCTTGAGGCGCGCGGTGGCCGGGTCCGGCGGGCTGAGGCGGACGTGGATATGCTCGTCGTCCACGAGCGTCACGAGGTTGGCGCGGCGGAAGACCGGGCCGTACGGCAGGCCGAACTGCCCGGTGATCTCGTAGAGGCGCGCGGCCGGAACCGTCGGCGCGCCCTCCGGCACCTCGATCCGGTCGCCGTGCGGCGCGGCCGGCGCCTTCCCGACGCTCGCCTTGACGTGCATCGACCACGGGTCGTCGGAGCCGCGGACGCGGCTGCAGATGGTGTAGGTTCCCGGCGCGATCTCGTGGGTGCGCACCGTCCGGTCGTCGGTCGCGTCCAGCACCAGCGGGGCGAGGATGTCGAGACCGCGCACCTCGACCGGCTGGCCCGGATGGAGGATGCGGCCGACCGCGAGGAGCATCTCGGTGAAGCCCGCGGCGGGGAAGACGACGGACGTCTCGACAGTGTGGTCGGCGAGGAAGGGCAGTACCACCGGGTCGAGCGCGACGCGCCACTCGCGCACGTCCTCGCGCACGCGGTCGCCGAGGAGGACGTGGTCGCGCCGCTTCATCAGCCACACGATGTCGTTCGACTCGGCCTTCTTGTAGCGCTGATGCTGCCAGGGATAGCCCGGCAGCACGTCCGGCGCCGCGCGCCGCTCGCCGAAGAGGGCGACGTCGTCGACGGCGGTGCCGTTGGCGAGGAGGTTGCGCAGCACTTCGGCGACCGGCTCGTCCGGCCCGTCGCCCTGCTTGAAGGACGGCAGCACCGTGGCGCGAAGCTCGGCCGTGCGCAGCGCGTCGTTGAGGTAGCCGGTCAGCACCGGCCGGGGGCCGATCTCCACGAACAGGCGGTGCCCGGCTTCGAGCGCGGCCATCGTACCGGTCTGGAAGATCACCGGCTGGCGCACGTTCTCCCACCAGTAGGCGGCGTCGAGGGATGAACCGTCGACCGCCTCGCCGGTGACGGTGGAGATCATCGGGATCGTCGTCGGGCGCGGGGCGATGGCGCCGAGGGACTGGAGCAGCGGGCCGCGAATCGGCTCCACCAGCGCGCAGTGGAACGGATAGTCGAGGTCGAGCCGCTTCATGGCCCAGCGCCTGGCGCGGGCGGCCTTGCCGAACGTCGCCAGCTGCTCGGTCGGACCGGAGATCGTCACGGAGCGGCTGGAGTTGATGGCCGCGAGCTCGAGGCCCTGGTACGGCGCGATCGCCGCCTCGGCCTCGTCAGCGGGAAGCAGGAGCGCGGCCATGCCGCCGAGGTGGCGCGTCACCTCCTGATGCGTCGAGCGGGCGTGGATCACCTTGACGGCGTCGCTGAGCGACAGCGCGCCCGAGGCCCAGGCGGCGGCGACCTCGCCCACCGAGTGCCCCATCACCGCCGACGGCGTCACGCCGCGCCGCTCCAGCGCGTCGGTCAGTGCGACCTGGATGGCGAACAGCAGCGGCTGGGCGATCTCGGTCCGCTCGATCTCGGTCTCGAGGTCGCCGGAGAAGAGCATCGTCACCAGCGACCAGCCGGCGACCGACATGAAGAGCCGGTCTGTGCGGTCGAACGACAGGCGGAAGTCGGTCTCGCCCTGGTAGGCAGCGCGGCCCATGCCGGCCCACTGCGAGCCGTTGCCCGAGTAGACGAACACCGGCTTCTCGGCGACGGTCGCCGCCTCGCCGACGGCCGCGAGCGGATGGTCGTCGCCCTTCGCGACGGCTTTCAGCGCGGACACCATGGCGGCCGAATCGCCCGGCGCGATGACCGCGCGGTGGGCGAGCCGCTGGCGCCGGTGCGCGGCGGCGTTCACATGGCTCGCGACGTGGGCGGCGTCGGCGCCGTCGAGCGCCCTGGCGGTGGCGGTCGCGAGCTCGGCGAGCGCCGCGCGGGTGGCGGCGGACACGACCAGCGGGGCGTCGTGCTTCAGCGTACCGGCGTCGGCGACGCGGTCACCGTCCGCCATCACCACGTGGGCGTTGGCGCCGCCGAAGCCGAAGGAGTTGATTCCGGCGAGGCGCGGCTCGGCCGCGGGCTCCAGCTCCGTCGCCTCGGCGGCGACCGAGAGGTTCAGGCCGGTGAAGTCGATGTCCGGGTTCGGGACGTCGAAGTGCAGCGAGGCCGGCAGGAGGTCGTTCGCCAGCGCGAGCTGGGACTTCAGCACGCCGACGAGGCCGGAGGCCGGCTCCAGATGGCCGAAGTTGGTCTTGGACGAGCCGATCAGCAGCGGGTCGCCGTGCTTCTGGCCGAGGACGGTGCCGATGGCGTTGGTCTCGATCGGGTCGCCGACGCGGGTGCCGGTGCCGTGCGCCTCGACGAAGGCGAGCTTCGCCGGGTCGATGCCGCCCTTTTCGTAGACGGTGCGCAGGAGGTCGGCCTGCGCCGTCGGCGAGGGCAGCGAGAGGCCGGCGGTCCGCCCGTCCGCGTTGATGCCGGAGCCGACGAAGCGCGCGCGAATCGGGTCGCCTTCGCGCCGTGCCGCCTCCTCCGAGCGCAGGACCAGCGCGACCGCGCCCTCCGAGCGGACGTAGCCGTCCGCGCCGGCGTCGAACGCCCGGCAGAGGCCGTTCGCCGACAGCATCGAGGCGCGGGAGAAGCCGATGAAGGGAATGTGATTGAGGAGAAGCGAGACGCCGCCGACGATGGCGGTCTCGACACGCCCGAGGCGGATGTCCTCGATGGCGTGGTGCAGCGCGATCAGCGAGGAGGAGCACGCGGTGTCCACCGTATAGCTCGGCCCGCGCAGGTCGAAGACGTAGGAGATGCGGTTGGCGACGATCGACAGCGTGTTGCCGGTCATCGACTGCGGCTCGATCGACATGGGGTCGAGCTGCGCCTCGTTGGAATAATCCAATGACGACGCGCCGACGTAGACGCCGACCTCCTGCCCCGCGAGGCGGTCTGCGGGGATGCCGGCGTTCTCCAGCGCCTCGACCGCGACCTCGAGCAGGACGCGCTGCTGCGGGTCCATCGTCGCCGCCTCGCGCGGGGAGATGCCGAAGTAGCCCGGGTCGAAGTGGTACGGTCGGGCGATCTGCCCGGCGGCGAAGGTCACCGAACGGCCGGCCTTGTTCCTGTCCGGATGCAGGTAGGGGGCCGTGCCGAAGCGCTCCTCGTCCAGCGAGGAGATCACGCACCGCGCGTTGACGAGAACCTCCCAGAACGCCTCGAGCCCTTCGGCTTCAGGCAAACGGCAGGCGGACCCGACAAGAGCTACACGCGAGTCCGTAACCGTCATACTGGCGATCCTTCAGTCCAACTGGCGATCGGTGGGAAGCCGACGCGACGCACACGCGAGTGAGATCGCCCGATCGCTACGAAAACCGTATCGTCAGGGCGACAAAGACGCATAGGCGATCGGCGTAATCCAAGCAACAAAGGCGGACGCCTCAGGCCAAGCGCCGGAAGCGACCGCCGATTTCCGAGCATTTCGGCATAACGGCCCCTCGCTTGGTACAGGCTGCCGCAGCGACCGACTGCGCCGCGTCCAGCGCGTCCGTGAGCCGCGGCGCCGTCAATTGGCGCAAGGCGGGTCCGGACAACAATCCCTCAAACTGCAATGCAGCCAATAAACCTGCCATGAACGCATCTCCAGCTCCGACCGCATCGACCACGTCGACCCGGCGTGCCGCAACGCTGACGGTGCCGGCCGATGTCGTGGCCGAAACCCCGTCGGCGCCCTTGGTCAATACAACCATGGCGGCGCCGGCTTCTAACATACGGTGCAGAAAGGCCTCGGGGACGTCTACCCCGATCATGTGAAGATCTGCCTCGCTGGCCTTCACTATCCCCGCCCGCGATGACATCCGCTCCAATCGGGCGCGGTAGGTCTTCAGATCGCTGATGCTCGGCTGTCGCACATTATAGTCCATGGCGACCAGCGGCGCGCTCGCGGCGAGCGCCTCCAGCGCAGTCGCGACCGGCTCCTGCGCGAGCACCGCAGAGCCCACGACGACGATGGACGCCCGCTCCGGCAGCGGCGGCGGCACCGTGTCGTGCATCACCCGGTCCGGATCGGCGATGTTGTAGCGCGGCTCGGGCCCGGAGAGGTCGACGATCCCGACCGGCGTCGCCCGGGCGCTGCGCCGCACGGACGCGATGTCGACCCCCTCCTCCTCGAGGGCCGCGGCGAAGGCGCAGCCGAGCTCGTCGGTGGAGAGCTCCCAGAGATAGGAGGACGCCCCGCCGAGGCGCGCGATTCCCAGCGCCACGTTGTAGGCCGAGCCGCCGAGCACGGGGCGGTAGACGAGGCCGCCGTCCTGCCGCTCCGGCATCAGGTCCACGAGCGCCTCGCCGCACGACACGATCACGCCGATTGTCCCCGCTGGCATCCGATCACGGACGGCTCCACGATTAACCAATTGGGGAGCGACATAGAGATGTCTTGCGGTCGGAACGCAAGTAAACGATTCGCAGTTCTAGGGATAAGGCGACACCGTTCCCCCGATTCGGCAGCAGCACAGAGGCCGAAGTCAGTTGTCGAAGGGTCAAGCCGCGCGTCTGACGCATGGCGGGGCTGACAATTCTGCAACACCCGCGTACTGACGTGTGGCAAACGCGCAATTTGGTAACATGCTGCAACACCATTTGAGTGCGATAGGCCGTTTTCGGCGGTCCTGGTAACTCGCAAGTACGAATCCGCATGCTACTTCACGCGGCATGCAAGCGCTCCACATTGCCTCCATCGGCGCCGGGTCGTTCGGACGCCACCACGCCAGGCACCTCAGCCAGCATCCCCTCGTCGGGAAGGTCACGATCGTCGACCAGGACGAGGCGCGCGCGGCTGGCCTTGCGGCCGAGCACGGCACCGCGTGGACGAGCGACATTGCCTCCATCTCTCCCGACGCCGCCGTCATCGCGGTTCCGACGGAGGCGCACCGCGCCATCGCCGAGCCGCTGATCGGCCGCGGCGCCTCGGTCTTCATCGAGAAGCCCATCGCCGGGTCGGACGCCGACGCGGCCGCCCTCGTCGCCGCCGCCGAGCGCGCCGGCGTCGTGCTCCAGGTGGGCCACATCGAACGTTTCAACCCCGCCTTCGCCGTGATCGCCGAGGGCGCCAACGGGGTCACTCACATCGCCGCCCGCCGGCACAACCCGCCGCGGCCGACTCCGCCCACCGCCGATGTCGTTCTCGACCTGATGATCCACGACATCGACCTCGCGCTGACGCTCGCCGGCCAGATGCCGCGCACCGTCAACGCGTTCGCCCCAGACGGCGGCGCCGAATCGGCCGTCGCCTCGCTCCATTTCGCGAACGGCATCACGGCGGACCTCTCCGCCAGCCGCCTTTCGCCGGTGACCGAGCGTGTCCTCACCGTCCACGACGCGGACGGTGTGTGGCGCGCCGACCTCGCAGCCGGGCGTCTCGCCCGCACCGCGCACGGCGCGATCGTCTCCGACGAGCCGATCGCCCCGCGCGACAACCTCTTCACCGAGCTCGACGAGTTTGTTCGGGCCGTGCTCGGTGGGCCGCACCCGACCGTCACGGGACGTGCCGGCGCCGCCGCTCTGGCGGTGGCCGAGCGTATCCGCGCGGCGATTGCCTCTCCCTCGTTCCAGTTGTCTGCCTGAAAGGTCGAACATGACTGCCATTCTTGCACGGGCCCCGGTCACTACCCACGCACCGATCCCGTTGTTCGACCTGAAGCGACAGCAGGCCCGTCTGCGGTTCGACATCGACCGCCGCATCGCCAAGGCGCTCGACCACGGCCAGTACATCCTTGGCCCCGAAGTGACCGAGCTGGAGCAGGACCTCGCGGCCTTCTCCGGCGTGAAGCACTGCATCGCCGTCTCCTCCGGGCGTGACGCTCTGATCATGGCGCTGATGGCCATGGGGATCGGCGCCGGCCACGCGGTGTTCGTCCCGGCCTTCACCTTCTCGGCGACCGCCGCGGTGGTGATCGCGGTCGGCGCGACGCCGGTCTTCGTCGACGTCGACGAGGCCACCTACAACATGGACGCCGCCCGCCTCGACGAAGCGGTCGCCTCGGCGAAGTCGCGCGGCCTGACGCCGGGCGCGGTGATGCCGGTGGACCTCTTCGGCCGCCCCGCCGACTACCCGGCGCTGAAGGCCGCCGCCGACGCGCACGGCCTGCCGCTGATCTCCGACGCCGCGCAGTCCTTCGGCGGCGCGCTGGACGGCAACCGGGTCGGCTCGCTGGCGCCGATCTCCTGCGTCTCCTTCTACCCGACGAAGCCGCTCGGCGCGTTCGGTGACGGCGGCGCGGTGATGACCGACGAGGACGACCTCGCCGCCGCGGTCCGCCAGATCCGCACGCACGGCCGCCAGGGCGACGGCGACGAGGCGATGCGCATCGGCATGACGGGCCGTCTCGACACCATCCAGGCCGCGATCCTCCTGTCGAAGCTCACCGTCTTCAAGGCGGAGCTGAACCGCCGCGCCGAACTCGCCGCGATCTACCAGGCCGAGCTCGGCGACATCTGCACCCTGCCGCCGGCCGACAGCGACGGCGTCCGTTCGGCCTGGGCGCTCTACACCGTGCGCGTGAAGTACCGCGACGCGGTGCGCGCGGCGCTGACCGACCGCCAGATCGGCACGGGCCTCTTCTACCGCGTGCCGCTGCACCGCCACCCGGCGTTCGCCGCGACGCTGACGGGCAGCGAGCACCTGCCGGTCTCCGAGACGCTCGCCGACGAGGTCCTCAGCCTGCCGATGGGCCCCGACCTCACCGACGAGGAGGCCCTGCGCGTGGTCGACGCGGTCGCGGACGCGATCGCCTCGATCTGAGGCCAGCGCCCGGATTGAGCTGCCGAAAGCCGGTCCCTCGGGGCCGGCTTTTTTCGTGGCCGCGCGCCACCGGCCGGCCGCCCCTACGCACCGCCGCCCGCCGCTCGTCCGGTTGCCGGGGGAGGCGCGGGCGTCACGCCAGTGCCCGCTTGGCAACGCTTCGAGGAGCGTGCACTCTCCTCGCCGCGCCGGTCCCGGGCCCATTGCGCCCGAACGGCCAGGCACTTCGCCTCCCACTCCCACCGGCTCGATGATGGAGATCGGATCATGAGATCCTTGGCCCTTGCCGTCCCCCTGCTGGCTGCGCTCTTCACCGGCGAGGCCAGCGCGCAGACCACGCTGAGGATGGCCAACTGGCTGCCGCCCAGCCATCCGCTGATGAAGGACGTCATGGTCCCCTACGCCGCCGCCATCGAGAAGGCGACGGACGGGCGCGTCACGGTGCAGATCCTCGACGCTCCGCTCGGCCCGCCGCCGGCGCACTACGACTTCGCCGTCAACGGCGTGGCGGATATCACCTACGGCGTCCACGGCTACAATCCGGGCCGCTTCAAGACCGTCTCGATCGCCGAGATGCCGTTCCTCGGCGACAGCGCGGAGGACATCTCCGTCGCCTACTGGCGCATCTACGAGAAGATGCTGGCGGCGGCCGGCGAGGCGAAGGACGTCCATGTGCTGGCCGTCTTCACCCACGGCCCAGGC
The DNA here is from genome assembly GCF_003258595.1 of Acuticoccus sediminis. Lineage (NCBI taxonomy): Bacteria > Pseudomonadati > Pseudomonadota > Alphaproteobacteria > Hyphomicrobiales > Amorphaceae > Acuticoccus > Acuticoccus sediminis. The sequence goes on along the minus strand of NZ_QHHQ01000008.1, from coordinate 59,258 downwards.
GAGATCTTCACCGAGGGTGTCGACCTCTCCGCCGAGATGCCGCTGCAGGGCACGAAGATCCGCGTCGGCGGCGGCATCGCCGGCGACGTGGCGGCCGCGCTCGGCGCCGCGCCGGTGCTGGCGCCCTCGTCGAAGTCCTACGAACTCCTGTCGGGCGGGGTCGCGGACGGGATCCTCTTCCCGTTCGAATCGGTCACCTTCTTCAAGCTGGACAGCCTGCTCGACGCGGGGCTCACCGTTCCGGGCGGCCTCTACAACACGTCCTTCTTCGTCGTCATGAACAAGGCGCGGTGGGAGTCGCTGTCGGACGAGGACAAGGCCGCCATCGACCAGGTCTCCGGCGAGGCCCTGGCGCGCATGGCCGGATCCGCGTGGGACGCGGCGGACGCCGCCGGACGCGACGCCATGAAGGGCCACATCACGCTGAGCGCGGCCGCCGACGCGCAAGTCGCCGCCTTCACCAAGGCGCTGCAGCCGGTGATCGACGCGAAGCTCGCCGAGGCCTCGTCCACCGGCATCGACGCCAAGGCTGCGCTCGAGGCGCTGAAGGCCGAGATCGCCGCCGTCGCCGCCGAATGAGCGGCGCCGCCGCCGACGAGCCGGGGATGGCGGTCGAGGCCGGCGGCACGCTCGCGCTGCGCCCGATCCGGATCGCCCTCGCCGCCCTCTCCGCCGTGCTCCTCATGGCGCTGATGGGAATCACCGTCGTCGACGTCGCGGGGCGCTACCTCTTCAACAGCCCCGTCTTCGGCGCCACGGAGCTGACCGAGCTGGTGCTGGCGGCGGTGATCTTCTCGGGGCTGCCCGCCGTCTGCCTCGACGACGGGCACGTCACGGTCCGCCTCTTCACCGCGCGGCTCGGCCCGCGCGGCAAGGCGGTGGAGCTCGCCATCGCCCGGCTCATCACGGCGGCGGCGCTCGGCGTCATCGCCTGGCGCCTCGCCATCCAGGGGATGCGCACGGCGAGCTACGGCGAAGTGACGACCTACCTGCGCCTGCCCGTCGGCCCGATCGCCTACACTGCGGCGGCCCTGTGCACCGTCTCCGCCCTCCTGACACTCACGCTCGTCGCGATGCGCGCCGGGCGCGGCGGCACGGCGACCTCCGTCTGATGCCCTCACCCCGTTCCCGGAGCCGCTAGCGATGGACTGGCCCTACGGCATGGCGATCCTTCTCGCTCTCATGTTCGCGGGCGTGCCGATCGCCTTCGCGATGATGCTGGTCGGCGTCGTCGGCAGCGCCACGATCCTCGGCTTCGGCCCGGCACTGTCGCTGCTCGGCCAGACCTACTTCGACAACGCGCGCAACTACTCGCTGTCGGTGCTGCCGCTCTTCCTCATGATGGGCAACTTCGTCATGCAGTCGGGCATCGCCGAGGACCTCTACGGCGCGGCCAACGCCTGGCTGCGCCATCGCCGCGGTGGTCTCGCGATGGCGACCGTGGTGGCGTGCGGCGGTTTCTCCTCGGTGTGCGGATCGTCGCTGGCGACGGCGGCCACCATGTCGAAGATCGCGCTCCCCTCGATGCGCCGCTACGGCTACCCGGACGGGCTGTCGACCGCCTCCATCGCCGCCGGCGGCACCCTCGGAATCCTGATCCCGCCGTCGGTGATCCTCATCTTCTACGGGATCATGACAAGCCAGGACATCGGCGCCCTCTTCCTTGCCGGCGTCGTCCCGGGGATCATCGGCGTTCTCTTCTATATGGTCGCCGTGCGCATCTCGATCGCGCTCGGCCGGACCGAGATCCCGCGCGAGGCGCCGCTGCCATTGCGCGAGCGCATCGTCGCGCTGCGCGGCGTCTCGGGCGCACTCGTCCTCTTCGCGTTCGTGATGGGCGGCATCTACTTCGGCGTCTTCACCGTGACGGAGGCGGCGGGCTGCGGCGCGGCGGGCGCGTTCCTGCTGACGATCCTGCGCGGGCGGCTCGCCTGGCGGGACACCTTCGCCACCCTCTTCGAGACGGCGAAGATGACCGCGATGATGTTCTTCATCCTGTTCGGCGCGCTCACCTTCGCCAACTACGTCACCCTGTCCGGCATGACGACGGACCTCCGCTCCGCACTCGGGGGACTCGACAGCCCGCTCGCCATCATCCTGACGATTTTCGCGATCTACATCGTGCTGGGCTGCGTCCTCGAAAGTCTCTCGATGATCGTGCTGACGGTGCCGATCTTCTACCCGGTCGCGCAGGCGGCCGGGTTCGACCTCGTCTGGTTCGGCATCTTCGTCGTCGTCGCGACCGAGATCAGCTACATCACGCCGCCCGTCGGGATGAACGCGTTCGTCCTCACGTCGGTGGTTCCGAACCTCAGCCTCGGCACGGTGTTCCGGGGACTGGTGCCGTTCGTGCTGGTCGACCTGGTACGGATCGCGCTCCTGATCGCGGTCCCCGCCCTGGCGCTGTTCCTGCCGCAGACGATGTAGCGGACCCCGAAAATCCTCTGGACCGGAGAAATTTTAGGCTTAAACTAACTGGCGACGCAGCTTATGGCCGGACGATGGAGGCGCCCATGAGGATCACGGTGATCGGCGGTGGACCCGGCGGGCTCTACTTCGCGCTCCTCACCAAGAAGCGGCGGCCCGACTGGCAGATCGACGTCTACGAGCAGAACCGCGCCGACGACACGTTCGGTTTCGGCGTGGTCTTCTCGGACGAGACGCTGCACGAGTTCCTCTCGCGCGACCGCCGCTCCTTCCAGCACATCCGCGCCGAGATGGAGTACTGGGACGACGTCGCCGTCCATAAGGACGGGGTGGAGATGCGCTGCTCCGGCAACGGCTTCGCCGGCATGAGCCGCAAGCTGCTGCTGTCGATCCTCCAGCACCGCTGCCGGCAGGAAGGCGTCGGCCTCCACTTCTCTGAGGCGATCCCGGCGGACGAGGTCGCCACGCGTTTCGCCAATTCGGACATCATCGTCGCCGCCGACGGCGTCAACTCGCGCATCCGCGAGCATTACCGCGACGCCTTCCAGCCGGAGGTGGCGATCAAGTCGAACCGCTTCTGCTGGATGGGCTCCACCCGGCCGATGGACGAGTTCAACTACTTCTTCAAGGAGACGGCGCACGGCATCATCTGCGCCCACACCTACCAGTACGAGGCCGGCCTCTCGACCTGGATCTTCGAGATGGACGACGCCTGCTGGACCGGCCACGGCTTCGACGGCCTCGACGAACAGGCCTCGGCCGACAAGCTGTCCGCCCTCTACGCGGAGGAGCTCGCCGGGCACCCGCTGCTCCTCAACCGGTCGAACTGGCGCCAGTTCCCGCGGATCTACTGCCAGCGCTGGTGGCACCGGAACATCGTCCTTCTCGGCGACGCGAAGGCGTCCGCCCACTACTCCATCGGGTCCGGCACGAAGCTCGCCATGGAGTGCGCCATCGCGCTGTCGGACGGCGTCGTCGAGAACGGCGAGGCGAGCATCGAGGCCGCGTTCAAGTACTACGACGACACGCGCCGCACCGCCTGCGAGATCATCCAGCACAACGCCGACGTCTCGCTCGCCTGGTTCGAGCACATGAACCGGTCCTGGGACATGAGTCCGGAGCAGTTCGCGATGGTCGTCATGTGCCGGGCGAAGTCGATCACCTACGACAACCTCATCGTGCGCGACCCCGCCTTCGTGGAGAAGGTCGATACCGCCTTCTACGAACGCTACTTCCGCGAGTCGGGCTACGACTACCGCAAGACGCGGCCGACACCGATGTTCACCAAGTTCCGCCTCCGCGGGATGGAGCTGGAGAACCGCGTCGTCATGAGCCCGATGGCGCAGTACTCGGCCGACGAGGACGGCAACCTCACCGACTGGCACTTCGTCCACTACACGAGCCACGCGCTCGGCGGCCCCGGCATCGTCTTCGCCGAGATGACGTGCCCGTCGGCGGACGCGCGCATCACGCTCGGCTGTCCGGGCATGTGGACCGACGCGCACGAGGCGCAGTGGAAGCGGATCGTCGACTTCGTGCACGCCAACAGCCGCACCAAGGTCGCCATGCAGCTCGGCCACGCCGGCCGGAAGGGCTCCACCCAGCTCGGCTGGGAGAAGATGGACATGCCGATCGAGGACGAGGCCAGGAACTGGCCGCTCTTCTCCGCCTCCTCGATCCCCTACTTCTCCGGCGTCAGCGCCGCGCCCAAGGCGATGGACCGGGCCGACATGGACCGCGTGAAGGCCGACTTCGTGCAGGCCGCCGAGCGGGCCGCGCGGGCGGGCTTCGACATGCTGGAGCTTCACTGCGCGCACGGCTATCTCCTCGCCTCGTTCCTGTCCCCGCTCACCAACCGCCGGGCGGACGAGTATGGCGGATCCATCGCCAATCGCCTGCGCTACCCGCTCGAGGTGTTCGCCGCGGTGCGCGAGGTCTGGCCCTCCGAGCGGCCGATGTCGGTGCGCATCTCCGCGTCCGACTGGAAGGACGGCGGCATCAGCGAGGACGAGACGTTCGCGATCGCCGAGGCGTTCGCCGCGGCCGGATGCGACCTCATCGACGTCTCGGCCGGGCAGACCGTGCCGGACCAGAAGCCGGTCTACGGGCGCATGTTCCAGGTGAAGTTCGCCGAGGCGATCCGGAACGTGCCGCGGATGGCGACGATGGCGGTCGGCGCGATTACCGAGGCGGCGCAGGTGAACACGATCATCCACACCCGCCGCGCCGACCTCGTCGCGCTCGGCCGGCCGCACATGTGGTCGCCCTACTTCAGCCGCGAGGCGGCCGCCTGGTACGACACGCGCAACCAGCACTGGCCGAGGCAGTACACCGCCGGCCGCGACCAGGTCCACCGGGAGATGAAGAAACGCCGCGAGCAGGAGATCGAGCTCCGCCGCAAGGCGCGCCCGCGGCCGCACACCCCCGCCTCCCCCACGCAGAAGGCGGCCGAATAACGCCCCGCGGGCCCATCCTTCCGGAGGCGCGGCCCGCGTTGGCCCCGTTCCGACCGCCGCGCCGCGCCCTCCCGGCGGCGCCGGCGTGCCCGCCGTGTGCGCCTCGTCCCGGACCTGCCGTCCGGGCGCCGACGGGCTCGTGGGCGCGGCAGGAAAGCGCCGTTTAATGGCTTGAAATGGCATGCATTCGCCTGTTCAATGGGCAGAATTCGCCCAGTCCGGCAGCAAGAGGCTGGTTATCGCGGCAACCGGGCTCAGACGTTCGATAAGGCCCAACAACCCTGTTGCTGCCAATTATTTTATGCGTAAAGTAATTGGCAGCGGACGCCGCCTCTCGGCACGCAACGTCTGAGGCGCTCACCGTCAACAAGCCGTACAGTCGGACAAGAACAACTGCGTGGAGAGACGAGGATGAGGACTATCGCTAAGCTCGCCGCCGCCGCCCTGGCGACGACGATGATCGCTGGCCCGGTGGCCGCGCAAGACGGCGTCAAGGTCGGCGTCATGGTGACCTTGTCGGGTCCGCCGGCCGTGCTCGGCGAGCAGGCCCGGAACGGCTTCGAACTCGCGGTCGAGCAGCTCGGCGGTCAGCTCGGCGGCATCCCGACCGAGGTCGTGGTCGTCGACGACGAGCTGAAGCCGGACGTCGCCGCGACGAAGGCCCGCGAGCTCGTCGAGCGCGACGGCGCGAACTTCGTCGTCGGACCGATCTTCTCCAACATCATGATGGCGATCGCCAAGCCGGTGACCGACGCCGGGGCCTTCCTCGTCAGCCCCAACGCCGGCACCTCGACCTTCGCCGGCGAGGGGTGCAACCCGAACCTCTTCGTCGCGTCCTACCAGAACGACCAGGTGCACGAGGTCCTCGGCAAATACGCGCAGGACAAGGGCTTCGCCCGCGTGTTCCTGATGGCGCCGAACTACCAGGCCGGCAAGGACGCGCTCGCGGGCTTCAAGCACTCCTACAAGGGTGAGGTCGTCGGCGAGGTGTTCGTGCCGCTCGGCCAGCTCGACTTCTCCGCCGAGCTCGCGCAGATCGCCGCCTACCAGCCGGACGCGATCTACACCTTCATGCCCGGCGGCATGGGCGTGAACCTTGTCAAGCAGTACCGCCAGGCCGGCCTCGAGAACATCCCCTTCCTCTCTGCCTTCACCGTCGACGAGACGACGCTGCCGGCACAGCAGGACGCGGCGGTCGGCTTCTTCGGCGGCGCCAACTGGGCTCCCGACCTCGACAACGAGGCCTCCAAGGCGTTCGTGAAGGCCTACGAGGAGAAGTTCGGCGCGGTCCCCGGCACCTACGCCATGCAGGCCTACGACGCGGCCCAGCTCATCGACAGCGCCATCAAGCACGCCGACGGTGACGTCTCGAACTCGGACGCGATCCGCGAGGGTCTGCGCGCCGCCGACATCACCTCGCTGCGCGGCGACTTCAAGTTCGGCCCCAACAACTACCCGATCCAGGACTTCTACCTGGTGAAGGTCGCCAAGCGCGACGACGGCAAGTTCGAGACGCAGATCGAAGAGAAGATCTTCGACGACTACGCCGACAACTACGCCGACCAGTGCAAGATGGCGAAATAAACGCCGCCTGACGGCCGGCCGGAGCCATCCGGCCGGCCCCTTCGACCGACCCGCCCGAGGATCCGGGACCGACACCGAGGACCATGACCAACCTCCTCCTCCTCCAGGCGCTGAACGGGCTGCAGTTCGGCATCCTCCTGTTCCTCGTCGCCGCGGGACTGACCCTGATCTTCGGGATCATGGACCTCATCAACCTCGCCCACGGCGTCCTCTACATGGTCGGCGCCTATCTCACGGCGACGTTCACCGCCGTCACCGGCGACTTCTTCCTCGGCCTCGCCCTGGCGCTTCCCACCGCGCTCGTCTTCGGCATCGTGCTGGAGCGGCTGATCTTCAGCCAGCTCTACGACCGCGACCACCTCGAGCAGGTGCTCGCCACGTTCGGCCTCATCCTGATCCTCAACGAGGGGGTGAAGATGATCTGGGGCGCCGCGCCGCTGTCGGTGCCGGTCCCGGACATCCTGTCGGGCTCCGTGCCGCTGGTGGGCCCGCTTCGCTACCCCGTCTTCCGCATCATCATCATCGTCGCCGGCCTCCTGACGGCGCTCGGCCTCTGGGTCCTCGTCGCCCGCACCCGCGTCGGGATGCTGCTGCGCGCCGGTGCCACCAACGCGCCGATGGTCTCCGCGCTCGGCGTCGACGTGAAGCGGCTCTTCATGCTGGTCTTCGGCCTCGGGGCGATGCTGGCGGGGTTCGCCGGCGCCATGGTCGCGCCCATCCTCTCGGTCGAGCCGGGGATGGGCGACAGCATCCTCATCCTCACCTTCGTCGTCATCGTCATCGGCGGGGTCGGCTCCATCCGCGGCGCCTTCGTCGCCGCCATCCTCGTCGGTGTCGTCGACACCGTCGGGCGCACCTTCGGGCCGATCGTCCTGAGGAGCCTCATGGAGCCCGCCGCCGCCGCGCAGACCGGCCGCACCCTCGCCCCGATGCTCATCTACATCCTGATGGCCGTCGTGCTCTTCGCGCGCCCCTCCGGCCTCTTCCCGAAGAAGGGCGCAGCGTGAGCCAGTCCGCCGTCTCCGATCCGGCCGTAGACCCGGCCGTCGCCGCCGACGCGCGCCAGCCCCGCCTCGCGAGCCGGGGCGCCCTCGTCGCCGCGCTGATCCTCTTCGCGATCTTCGCCGCGCTGCCGCCGGCCGCGACCGCGGCGGGCGACCCCTTCCTGGTGGTGACGGCGACGCGCATCGTCATCTACGCCATCGCCGCCCTCTCGCTCGATCTGGTGCTCGGCTACGGGGCGATGGTCTCCTTCGGCCACGCCGCCTTCCTCGGCATCGGCGCCTACTCGGTGGCGATCCTCGCCAGCCTCGGCATCGGCGACGTCGTCCTCCAGGCGGTGGTCGCGGTGGCGGTCTCGGCCCTCTTCGCCCTCCTCACCGGGGCGATCTCGCTCCGGACCAAGGGCGTCTACTTCATCATGATCACGCTCGCCTTCGGGCAGATGGCGTTCTTCTTCTTCGTCTCGCTGTCGGCCTACGGCGGCGATGACGGCGTGACGCTCTACAGCCGCTCCACGCTCCTCGGCACGTCCGCGCTGGAGAGCGACGTCGGGCTCTACTACACCGCGCTCGTCGTGCTCGTGGCGGCCTTCTTCCTACTGCGCACCGTCGTCGCCTCGCGCTTCGGCCGCGTGCTGCGGGGAACGCGCGACAACGCCGTGCGCATGCAGGCGATCGGCTTCGCCCCCTTCCCCTACCAGCTTACCGCCTACGTCATCGCCGGGGCGCTCTGCGGCATCGCCGGCGTCCTCCTCGCGAACCAGACCGAGTTCGTCTCGCCCGCGTACATGACGTGGCAGCGCTCGGGCGAGCTCATCGTCATGGTCGTGCTGGGCGGGATGGGCACACTGACGGGCGCCATCGCCGGCGCCGTCGGCTACCTCGCGCTGGAGAACGTGCTCTCGTCCATGTGGGAGCACTGGCACCTGCCGTTCGGGGCGCTCATCATTCTCCTCGTGCTCTACACCCGCGGCGGCATCGCCGGCCTCGTCGGCCGCATCTTCGGAGCCCGCCCGTGAGCGCCCTCCTGTCCATCCGCGACCTGCGCAAGGCGTACGGCGCGCTCGCCGTCACGGACGGCATCTCCCTCGACGTCCCCGAGGGCGAGTTGCACGCGATCATCGGCCCCAACGGCGCCGGCAAGACGACGCTGATCCACCAGCTCTCCGGCTCGCTGAAGAGCGACTCCGGATCGGTCCACTTCGCCGGGGAGGACATCACGCGGCTGCCGATGGTGGCCCGCGTGCGCCGCGGCCTCGCTCGGTCCTTCCAGATCACCTCGATCCTCGAAGGCTTCACCGTGCTGGAGAACGCGGCGACCGCGGTCCAGGCCCGCTCCGGCTCCTCGTTCCGCTTCTTCGGTCCCGCCGCGGCCGAGCGCGCCCTCAACGACGCGGCGATGGAAACGCTCTCGCGCGTCGGCATCGCCGACCGCGCCCACCGGCGTGCCGGCGACCTCTCCCACGGCGAGAAGCGGCAGCTCGAGATCGCCATCGCCCTCGCCACCGGCGCGAAGATGCTCCTTCTCGACGAGCCGCTCGCCGGGACCGGGCACGAGGAAGGCGCCGTCCTCGTCGAGTTGATGCGCCAGCTCAAGTCGACCCACACCGTCGTCCTCATCGAACACGACATGGAGGCCGTCTTCGCCCTCGCCGACCGCGTCAGCGTCCTCGTCTACGGCCGCCTCATCGCCACCGGGGACGCCGCCACGGTGCGCGCCGACCCGGAAGTGCGCGCCGCCTACCTGGGGGAGGAGGCCTGATGCTCGTCGTCGAAGGGCTCGAAGCCGCCTACGGACAGTCCCGCATCCTCTTCGGCGTGGACCTCTCGGTCGCCGCCGGCGAGGTGGTCACGCTGCTCGGCCGCAACGGCATGGGCAAGACGACGACCGTCAAGTCAATCTTCGGCCTGCTGAAGCCGACCGGCGGGCGCATCACCATCGACGGCGACGACGTCACCGGCAGGCCGCCCCACATCATCGCACGCCACGGCCTCGGCCTCGTGCCCGAGGGGCGGCAGATCTTCCCGACGCTCACCGTCGAGGAGAACCTCGTCGCGACGCACCGCAACGAGGGGTCGGCGCGCTGGACGCTCTCCAGCGTCTACAGCCTCTTCCCGCGGCTCCAGGAGCGGCGGCGCAACATGGGCAACCAGCTCTCGGGCGGCGAGCAGCAGATGCTCGCCATCGGCCGCGCGCTGATGACCAACCCGCGCCTCGTCGTCCTCGACGAGGCGACGGAGGGGCTGGCGCCCCTGATCCGCGAGGAGATCTGGGACTGCCTCAAGGCGATCAAGTCCGCCGGCGAGGCGATCCTCGTGATCGACAAGAACGTCGACGCGCTGGCCCGGTTCGCGGACCGGCACGTCGTCATCGAGAAGGGGCGCATCGCCTGGCAGGGCTCGACCGCCGAGCTGAGGGCGACCCCCGACATCAAAGACCGCTTCCTGCATGTGTAAGCGAAGGAGAACGCCCCAATGACAATGACCGCCGGCATCACCAGGCACGGCGAGGGCATGGACGGGATCGTCTGGAACATCCTGGGCCAGACCTACGTGCCCAAGCAGCTCACGGACGCTTCGTTCTCGTGGCACGCGACCTTCCCCCCGGGGACCTTCGTGCCGCCGCACATCCACCCGACGCAGGACGAGTTCATCTACATGCTGGAGGGCCGCCTCACGACGGTCCTCGAGGGCAGCGAGGGCTTTGCCGAGCCGGGCGACCTCATCCGCCTGCCCCGCGGCCTGCCGCACGGGCTCTTCAACAAGTCCGACGCGCCGGTGAAGTGCGTCTTCTGGGTGACCCCGGCGGCGCGGCTCTACGATCTCTTCTGGGCGCTGCACAACCTTGGGCCCGAGGCGGATCCGGCCGAAGTCGTCGCCGTGTCGGCCAAGCACGAAGTGGACTTCCTGCCGCCGCCGGACGAGGCCGCATAAGGAGGCGGACATGAAGGTTCTCATTGCCGGCGCGGGCATCGGTGGGCTGACCACGGCCCTGATGCTGCACCGCCGCGGCATCCGCGCCACGATCTACGAGCAGTCGCCCTCGGTGCGCGAGGTCGGGGTGGGCATCAACACCCTCCCCCACGCGATCCGCGAGCTCGCCGAGATCGGCCTCCTGCCGGCGCTCGACGACGCCGCGCCGCGCACGCGCGAACTCTTCTACTACAACCGCTACGGCCAGGAGGTGTGGCGCGAGCTGCGCGGCCTCGACGCCGGGCACGCGGTCCCGCAGTTCTCGATCCATCGCGGCCGGCTACAGAAGGTGCTCTACGACGCCGTCATCGCCCGCCTCGGCCCGGACGCGGTCAAGACCGGCCTCGGCCTCGCCGGCTTCATCGAGAACGAGGGCGGCGTCACCGCGCATTTCATCGATTCGGTCACCGGCGGGCCCGGCCTCACCGCGCGCGGCGACGTCCTCATCTGCGCCGACGGGATCCACTCGGTCGGCCGCCGCACGTTCTACCCGAACGAAGGGCCGCCGAAGTGGAACGGCGTCCTCATGTGGCGCGGCGCGACGGAGTTCACGCCCTGGCGCGATGGCCGCTCGATGGCGATCGGCGGCGGCATGGGCGCCAAGTTCGTGCTCTACCCGATCGCCCACCCCGAGGGCGGCAGGCAGCTCATGAACTGGGTGGTGAACATCAAGATGGCCGACGGGGCCGCCTCGCCGCCCCCCAAGGAGAGCTGGTCGCGTCCCGCGCAGCGCTCGATGGTGCTGCCCTACGCCAGACGTTTCAACATCCCGGACTACGACGTCTACGCCCTCGTCGAGACGACCCCGCAGGCGTTCGAGTACCCGATGTGCGACCGCGATCCGCTGCCGCGCTGGACCTTCGGCCGCGTGACGCTGCTGGGCGACGCCGCGCATCCGATGTACCCTGTCGGCTCCAACGGCGCGTCGCAGGCGATCCTCGACGCGAGGGCGCTCGCCGACGCGCTGCAGAAGGCCGAGCACCCCCGTCAGGCGCTCCACGCCTACGAGGCCGATCGTCGGCCGAAGACCGCCGAGGTCGTCCGGCTCAACCGCAAGGGCGGCCCGGAGCGCGTCATCGACGAGGCGGAGAAGCGCGCCCCCGGCGGCTTCGAGAGCATCGAGGACGTCATGACCAAGGCCGAGCGGGCCGCCATCGTCGGCGGGTACGCCGGCAAGGCCGGTTTCGCCGCCGCCGGCCAGAGGCAGGGCGGCGCCACAAGTTCCGCCGCCACCCCGACCCCGGTCGCCGCCAAATAGCGGCGACCATCCCGGGCCGATGGAGCGACCGCGGTTGCCTGCGTTCGCCCTGATAGTTTAAGCTTCAAACATCACGAGCCGTCGAGCATACGCCTTGAGTTCGCCTGATACCGCCCCTCGCCACGTCCTCGTCACCGGTGCCACCCGCGGCATCGGGCGCGCGATCGCGGCAGCGTTCGTCACGGCCGGCGACCGCGTCACGGTTCTCGGCCGGACGCCCGAAAGCGCCCGCGCCGCGGCCGAAGCGCTCCATGCCGCCGGCCATGTCGCGGCCGACGTCACCAACGAAGAGGCTCTCGCCGCCGCTCTTCACGACGCCGCGGAGGCGCACGGCCCCGTCGACGTCCTCGTCAACAATGCCGGCGGCGCGGACACCGCCCCGCTCGCCCGCACCACCACCGGCGCCCTGCGCACCATGATGGCCCTCAACGTCGAGCCGCTTCTCGTCGCGGCGAAGGCGGTGGTGCCGGCCATGAAGGCGCAGGGCTCGGGGCGCATCATCGCCATCGCCTCCACCGCCGGGCTGAAGGGATACGCCTATGTCGGCGCCTACTGCGCGGCCAAGCACGCCGCGGTCGGCCTCACGCGGGCGCTCGCGCTGGAACTCGCCCGCACCGGCATCACGGTCAACGCCGTCTGCCCCGGCTTCACCGATACCGACCTCGTCGCCGGCTCCATCGACGCGCTGGAACAGAAGACCGGACGCGAGCGGGCCGATCTCCTCGCCGAGTTCACAAAGGTCAACCCGATGGGCCGCCTGATCGACCCGGACGAGGTCGCGGCCGCCGTCCTCTGGCTCGCGAGCCCTGCCGCGGCCGCCGTCACCGGGCAGGCGATCGCCGTTTCAGGAGGCGAAACATGAGCGCGCGCGCGTCCGACGACATGGATTCCGCCCTCGGCGAGCCCGCCGCGCACGAGGACCACAGCGCCGACCTCCGCCTCTGGCTGCGCCTCCTCGCGGTCAGCAACCTCATCGAGGCGGAGATCCGGCGCCGCCTGCGCGAGCGGTTCAACACGACGCTGCCGCGGTTCGACCTCCTCGCCCAGCTCGAGCGGGCGCCCGAAGGGATCCTGCTCGGCGAGCTGTCGCGCCGCATGATGGTCTCCAACGGCAACGTCACCGGCCTCGTCGAGCGGCTGGTCCAGGAAGGCCTCATCGTCCGCGAGACGCCCGAGACCGACCGCCGGGCCGTGCGCGTCAGCCTCACCCCCTCCGGCCGCGCCGCCTTCGCGGAGATGGCGGCGGAACATTCCGACTGGGTCGGCGAGCTCCTCGGCGGCCTCGGCGCCGCCGAGCTCGACCAGCTCTACCACCGCCTCGGCGACCTCAAGGCCTCGGTCACGTCCGCCACCGAAGGCAAGGCCAAAACGCGGACAGGAGACGCCTGATGCACCAGAACGCTATCGCAGCCCCCCTCGGAGGGTTCGCCCCGGCCCACTTCCGCTGGGATGTCGCGGACGGCATCGCCACCGTCACGCTGAACCGCCCCGAGCGCAAGAACCCGCTGACGTTCGAGAGCTACGCCGAGCTGCGCGACACCTTCCACGCCCTGCGCCACGACCGGTCCATCAAGGCCGTCGTCATCACCGGCGCGGGCGGCAACTTCTCCTCCGGCGGCGACGTCTTCGAGATCATCGAGCCGCTGACGAAGATGGGCGCGGCGGACCTCCACACCTTCACCACCATGACCGGCGACCTGGTGAAGGAGATGCGCGCCTGCCCGCAGCCGATCGTCTCCGCCGTCGAGGGCGTGTGCGCGGGCGCCGGCGCGATCGTCGCCATGGCATCGGACCTGCGTGTCGCCGGCGCCGGGGCCAAGGTCGCCTTCCTGTTCAACCGCGTCGGGCTCGCCGGATGCGACATGGGCGCCTGCGCGATGCTGCCGCGCATCATCGGCCAGGGCCGCGCGTCGGAGCTTCTCTATACCGGCCGCTTCCTCCCCGCCGAGGAGGGCGAGCGCTGGGGCTTCTTCAATCGCGTCGTGGAGGGCGGCGCCGCGCTCGACGCCGCGCGGGAGATGGCCGCCGGGATCGTCGCGGGGCCGACCTTCGCCAACGGCATCACCAAGAAGATGCTGCAGATGGAATGGGCCATGGGCATCGACGAGGCGATCGACGCCGAGGCGATGGCGCAGGCCTTCTGCATGACGACCGGCGACTTCACCCGCGCCTTCAACGCCTTCGCTGCGAAGCAGAAGCCTGTCTTCGAGGGCAACTGAGGTGGCCGATACCACGTTCCTCGACTGGCCCTTCTTCGAGCCGCGCCACAAGGCGCTCGCCGCCGAGGCCGACGCCTGGGCCGCCGGGAACGTGCCGGCGCTCGTCGACCACCACGACGCCGACGCCTCCTGCCGGCGTCTCGTCGCCGCGCTCGGCGCGGCGGGCTTCCTCGCCTACGCCGTTCCGGAATCCGGCGTCTTCGACGTGCGCGCCCTGTCGATCCTGCGCGAGACGTTCGCCCGGCACGACGCGCTCGCCGACTTCGCCTTCGCGATGCAGGGCCTCGGCACCGGCTCGGTCACGCTCTTCGCGGACGAGGCGGTCAAGGCCGCGATCCTGCCGCGCGCCCGGGCCGGCACCGCCATCACCGCCTTCGCCCTCACCGAGCCCGATGCCGGGTCCGACGTCGCCGCGCTGGCGCTCTCCGCCACGCCGGCCGGCAACGACGCCGTTCGGCTCGACGGCGAGAAGATCTGGATCTCCAACGGCGGGATCGCCGACTCCTACGTGGTGTTCGCCCGCTCAGGCGAGGCCCCGGGGGCGCGCGGCCTCTCCGCCTACTGGGTCCCCGCCGACACGCCGGGCCTGACGGTGGCCGAGCGGCTCGACACCATCTCGCCCCACCCCCTCGCCCGCCTCGCCTTCGAGGGCGTCACCATCCCGGCCGCCCACCGCATCGGCGCGCCGGGCGCGGGCTTCAAGGTGGCGATGGCGACGCTCGACGTCTTCCGCACCACGGTCGGCGCCGCCGCGCTGGGATTTGCCCGCCGCGCGCTCGACGCCGCCCTCGACCGGGCCCGCTCGCGCGCGATGTTCGGCGGCACCCTCTCCGACCTGCCGCTCGCCCAGGCCGCGCTCGCCGAGATGGCCACCGAGATCGACGAGGCCGCCCTCCTCGTCTACCGCGCCGCCTGGACGCGCGATGCCGGGGCCCCGCGCATCACCCGCGAGGCGGCCATGGCCAAGATGGTCGCCACCGAGAACGCCCAGAAGGTCATCGACCGCGCCGTCCAGCTCCACGGCGGCGAGGGCGTGCGGTCCGGCTCCATTCCCGAGACGCTCTACCGCGATATCCGCGCGCTGCGGATCTACGAGGGCGCCACGGAAGTCCAGAAGCTCATCATTGCCCGCCAGCTGCTGTCGCAGCCGACCTAGTGGGAGGCGTCATGCCGTCTTCGTGCCACGTCGACACCTTCGTCATCGACAACCTGCCGCCCGAAGGTGAGCAGCCCGACTTCATCAACCTCGACCGCCTCGGCTACCCCGAGATGCTGAACGCCACGGTCGAGCTCGTCGACAGGAACGTCACGGAGGGCCGCGGCGACAGCGTCGCGCTGATGGCGCCGGGCGTGCGCTGGACCTACGCCGATCTCGCCCGCATGATCGACCGGATGGCCAACGTGCTGACAGGCAAGCTCGGCATGGTGCCCGGCAACCGGGTGCTGCTGCGCTCGGCCAACAACCCCACGAAGGTCGCCCTCTACCTCGCCATCATCAAGGCCGGCGGCATCGTCGTCGCGACCATGCCGCTGCTGCGCGCCGGAGAGATCGTCAAGGCGCTGGACAAGGCCGAGATCGGCCTCGCCCTCTGCGACGCGAAGCTCGAGGGCGAGATGCGGCGCGCCGCCGCCATGGCCGCCGGACCCTGCCGCATCGTGACCTGGGAGGGCACCGCCGGCGGCGAGCTCGGCGACCTGCTGGAGGGCGTGCCGGACACCTTCGAGGCCGCCCCCACCCGCGCCGACGACCCGTGCCTCCTCGGCTTCACCTCCGGCACGACCGGGATGCCGAAGGCGACGATCCACTATCATCGCGACCTCCTCGTCATCTGCGACTGCTACGCAAAGGAGATCCTGCGCGCGGAACCGACGGACGTGTTCATCGGCTCCCCGCCGCTCGCCTTCACCTTCGGCCTCGGCGGCCTCGTCCTCTTCCCCTTCCGCGTCGGCGCCTCCGCGGTGCTGCTGGAGAAGGCCGGTCCGCCGGACCTCGCCGCCGCCATAGAAGAATACCGCGCCACCATCACCTTCACGGCGCCGACTGCCTATCGGGCGATGATCCCCAAGGCGCGCGAGTACGACTTCTCCTCGCTGCGCAAGGGCGTGTCCGCCGGCGAGACCCTGCCGCGCCCGACCTACGACGCCTGGCTGGAGGCGACCGGCATCCGGCTGATGGACGGGATCGGCGCCACCGAGATGCTGCACATCTTCATCGCCGCACGCGAGGAGGACATCCGCCCCGGCGCCACCGGCAAGCCCGTCCCCGGCTACGAGGCCAAGGTGGTCGACGCGAAGGGCGAGCGCTGCCCGCCGGGCGTTCCCGGCCGCCTCGCCGTGCGCGGGCCGATCGGCTGCCGCTACCTCGCCGACGAACGGCAGAGGAACTACGTCGAGAACGGCTGGAACATCACCGGCGACACCTTCGTCGAGGACGAGGACGGCTACTTCTGGTTCCAGGCCCGCAACGACGACATGATCGTCTCCTCCGGCTACAACATCGCCGGGCCGGAGGTGGAAGCCGCCCTCCTCGCCCACCCGGCCGTGGCGGAGACGGGCGTCGTCGGCGCTCCCGACGCGGACCGAGGCCACATCGTCAAGGCCTACGTGGTCCTGCGCGACGGCTTCACCGGCGACGCCGCCCTGGTGAAGACGCTGCAGGAGCACGTGAAGGCCGAGCTCGCCCCCTACAAGTACCCCCGCGCCATCGAGTTCGTCGACGCGCTACCCAAGACGGAGTCCGGCAAGTTGCAGCGCTTTGCCCTGCGCAAGCACGCCGAAGCCGAGCCCGAGACCCAAGGAGACGTCCTGTGAGCCAATCCCGCGACGAGGCCGCGACGGCGCCGGCCGCGCTGACCGTCCTGCAGCCCCCCGGATGGAAGAAGCCTAAGGGCTACGCCAACGGAATGGCCGGGCGCGGCACACTCGTCCTCACCGGCGGCCTCATCGGCTGGGACGAGAACGAGGAGTTCCCCGAGGGGTTCGTCCCGCAGGTGGAGCAGGCGCTCAGGAACGTCGTTGCCGTGGTGGCGGAAGCCGGCGGCGAGGTGGAGCACATCGCCCGCCTCACCTGGTACGTGCGCTCGGTCGAGGGCTACCGCAGGTCGCTCGCGGAGATGGGCGCCATTTACCGCAACGTTATGGGACGTCACTATCCGGCGATGGCGCTGGTGGAGGTCTCCGATCTGGTGGAGCCCAAAGCCCTCGTCGAAATCGAAGCCACAGCGATCGTACCCGACACATGACCGAGAACCTGATCTGGACCGGCGGCGACCCCGTCACCGACATCGACGCGGCGTGGGACAACGGCGCCTCCATCGAAGGCGCGGCCGCCTACACGCCCCGCTGGGCCGCCGAGGCGAAGACGTTCCGCGAGACGCTCCTCGCCGCCGGCCGCGCCCGCATCGGCGTCCCCTACGGCGATTCGCCCCGCCAGCACTACGACCTGTTCCTCCCGGAGGGCGCGCCGAAGGGCCTCGCCGTGTTCGTCCACGGCGGCTACTGGAAGGCGCACGTGATCGGCAACTGGTCGCGCTTCGCGGAAGGGCCCCTTGCCCGCGGCTTCGCCGTGGCGATGCCGGAATACACGCTCTGCCCCGAGGCGACGGTCCCGGAGATCACCCGCGAGATCGGCGCCTTCCTGGACGACATCGCCGAGCAGATCGAAGGGCCCATCAACCTCTCCGGCCATTCCGCCGGCGGCCATCTCGTCTCGCGCATGCTGTGCCGCGACGCGCCGATCTGCGAGGCGACCATCGAGCGGATCGGCAAGGTGGTCTCGATCAGCGGCGTCCATGACCTGCGCTGCCTGATCCCGGCGTCGATGAACGAGATCCTCGGCCTGACCCTCGAGAGCGCGCGCGCTGAGAGCCCGGCGCTGCTGGAGCCGCGCGACGGGATCGACCTGACCTGCATCGTCGGTGGCGCGGAGCTCGCCGAATTCCGCCGGCAGAACGCCCTTCTCGCCAATGTGTGGCATGGCTTCGGCGTGCGCACCGTCGCGCTGGAGGCCCCCGGCCGGCACCACTTCGACATCGTCGACGCATTGCGCGACCCGGACAGCACCGTCGTCGAAGCCCTCACCTGGACGCCCTGACGCCCGGCCATTGCCGGCACCGGCCGGGGTCATCGGCGGGCGCGGCCCGCCTCGGCGCCGGCAGACGTGGATGCGCTCTACCGCGACGCTCCTCGAAACGAATAGAGCCCGGCCGCCATGCGGCCGGGCTCTACTCATTGTTCGATAAGACGGCCGGCGGATGGGACCGCCGGGCCTGTGCCTGCTGCCGTCTGCTCAGCCGGTGATCCAGCCGATGATGGCGAGGACCAGCACGACGACGATGCCGACGGCGCCGAGGGTCATCCCCCAGGCGGCACTGATCCGCCGGACGTTCCGGGAGGGACGGTCGGATTCCTCGTCCATGCGCTTACCCCGCGACCAAGGCGCAGGCGGCACACCCGCGGTGCACGACCGGCTCAGCGATAGGGCGAGTCCGCCGCGATGTTGGCCGCGATCTCGCGTTCCCAGCGGTCGCCGTTCGCCAGCAGTTTTTCCTTGTTGTAGAGAAGCTCCTCACGCGTCTCGGTCGAGAACTCGAAATTCGGTCCCTCGACGATCGCGTCCACCGGGCAGGCCTCCTGGCAGAGGCCGCAGTAGATGCACTTCACCATGTCGATGTCGTACCGCGTGGTGCGGCGGGTGCCGTCGTTCCGGCGCGGGCCGGCCTCGATGGTGATCGCCTGCGCCGGGCAGACGGCCTCGCACAGCTTGCAGGCGATGCAACGCTCCTCGCCGTTCGGATAGCGGCGCAGCGCATGCTCGCCGCGGAAGCGCGGGGAGATGGGGTTCTTCTCGAACGGGTAATTCACCGTCGCCTTCGGCTTGAAGAAGTACCTCATTCCCAGGAAGAACGCGGAGACGAACTCCGCCAGGAAGACGGACTTCGCGGTGCCCTGAAGCGTGGTCATGATCAACTCGATCCGTTCGGACGTAGACCCTTTCTAATTGCGCGATTGGCGCGCGGCTGCAACGCCCAAGACGTCCCGAGGCCGTCCCGCAGGACCGAAAGCCCAATTTTTTTCGGGGCGTGGCGTACGGTGCGGCACACCCACGCCCCCCGCCCTAGCGGCCCGAGCCGCAGGCGGGATCCGGCACCAGGATCGGCTTGCCCGGCGGGCCGACGTCGATCCGCGGGCAGCGCCGGTCGACGATGTCCTGCGACGGGACCGGCGTCACGACGCTGGCCCAGGCGACGCTGGGAGCAACCAGCGCGAGCGCCAGAAAAAGAACATGCAACCTCAGGAACATAGCCGTGATCCCCTGTCATCATCCCGCCGAGATAGGATGATTATCGAGAGCCCCAAGCCAGTCACGGGGCGATCAAGCGATTGTGAGGTTCAGGACTCGACGAGCCGGAGCCGCCGCGCGCGGGAATACCCCTCCCACCGCGGCAGGTCGTCGGAGCAGGCGATGTAGGAGATTCGCTCGCGCCAGAAGGCATGTCCCGCGGGTTTCACCCGGTCGGGTTCATGCACGAGAAGCCCGTTGACGTAGGTCTCTTCCTGCAGCATCGAGCGGTCGCGATAAATCACCGCAGCCCCGCATTTCCCACAGAAGCCGCGCATCACGTCGATGGACTTGCCCGGCCGCCAGAGGATCCAGCCGCCGAAGACGACGCTCTCCGAGGGAAAGCCGACCCAGAGCGAGAGAGGAGAGCCGCTCCAGTCGCGGCACTCCGTACAATGGCAGAAGACGGTCCAGACGGCAGGACCGGAGGCACCGAACGAGAGAGATCCGCAGGGGCACTCTCCCGTCAGCGACTTCACCCCCGCCAGCCCGTCACTTTCAGCACCAGCGCGACGACCACGATCGCGGCCAGGGACATGGGAAGGAAGACCTTCCAGCCGAGGCGCATGAGCTGGTCGTACCGGTACCGGGGCACGATCGACTTCACCATGGCGAACATGAAGAAGACGAAGAAGCACTTGAGGGCGAACCAGATGACGCCCGGGATCCAGGTGAAGGGCGCGATCGCCAGCGGGGGCAGCCAGCCGCCCATGAAGAGGATCGTCGTCATCGCGCACATCAGGCCGATGGAGACGTACTCGCCCAGCATGAACATCATGTACGGGGTGGAGCCGTACTCGACCATGAAGCCGGCCACGAGCTCCGACTCGGCCTCGGGAAGGTCGAACGGCGGACGGTTCGTCTCGGCGAGGGCGGAGATGAAGAAGATCCCGAACATCGGCAGTAGCGGCAGCCAGTACCAGTTGAGGATCGACAGCCAGGGAACGCCGAGCATCGTCGCGAGGCCGGTCGCCTGCGCGTTCACGATGTCGGTGAGGTTCAGCGAGCCGACGCACAGGAGCACGCTGATGATCACGAGGCCGATGGAGACTTCGTAGGAGATCATCTGCGCCGAGGAGCGCAGCGCACCGAGGAACGGGTACTTCGAGTTCGACGACCAGCCGCCCATGATGACGCCGTAGACGCCGAGGGACGAGATCGCGAGGACGAAGAGGATGCCGACGTTGATGTCGGCGATCACCCACCCGTCCGCCACCGGCACCACCACCCAGGCCGACAGCGCGAGCGCCGTCGTCACCAGCGGTGCGAGGAGGAAGACGACGCGGTCCGCGCCGGCGGGGATGACCGGCTCCTTCAGCGCGAACTTGATGAGGTCGGCGAAGGACTGGAAGAG
Source organism: Acuticoccus sediminis (assembly GCF_003258595.1). NCBI lineage: Bacteria > Pseudomonadati > Pseudomonadota > Alphaproteobacteria > Hyphomicrobiales > Amorphaceae > Acuticoccus > Acuticoccus sediminis. The sequence continues at coordinate 38,645 of NZ_QHHQ01000008.1, read as the reverse complement.
GCCGAAGGCGCCGACCACGTTGGGCCCGCGGCGAAGCTGCACGGCCGCCCAGATCTTGCGGTCGGCGAGCAGCGCGTAGGCGATGATAATGAGCAGCACCACCATCAGCACCACGCTCTGCAGCGCGATGATGAGTGGCGTCAGTACGTAGGTGCTCCAAAAGTCTGGCATCATCGATCCCTAATCGGCCGGCGCGGTCGCAGAACTCCTGAACCTTGCGCGCTGATCTTGCAAGTCGGCTCGCCCACGGGCGTGGACGAACCGGATCCCTTACGCGGAGCCACCGTCCGCAGCCGCATCGCCCGGGACATCATGCCCCGGCGACGTGCTGGACGTCGGCACCACGAACCTCGCCGACAGCGCTGGAGCCACGACAGCCCCGGCCATGCAACGAGACAGTGAACCCATCGCCCGCCGCGTTGCCGGAATAATGATACACGACATTCCCGGATTCGGCGAGAGGCTCGCATAATTCAGGATTCTCGGCCGTGACACATCGATTTCCGCTTGAACGCTGAGGCTGGACGGCGATCGGTTCTGCATAAAAGTGACGGTATTTCACCCTTTGATTGAAATACCGGCACCGAAATTCCTGTACTGCGTCGGACGTCGACCGCCCGTTCGCCTCCCCTCCCTCGCCCCGGCGCCGCCCCGCCACCGTCCGGGACGGACCCGGGGACGGCGGTACGGAAGACGCGGCGGCGCGATGCGCCGCCGTCGCGCCGGACGGGAGAGCCGCGACGCGCACTATTCGGCAGCCACGCTCACGAACTGCTGCTCCGCCCACAGCTTCGCGCACTCGGCCATCACCCTGGAGGCGCGGGCGATCGGGTTGGTGAGGTGGAACTGCTGGATCGGGTTGACGAACGGGCCGTCGTCGACGCCGCCGGAGGCCGCCGTCAGCTTGCCGACGTCCGCCGGATCCGCCGCCGTCACCGTGTCGTAGCGGCCGAGCACGGGGACGCTCTGGATCATCGCACGGTGCAGCGCGGCGAAGCTGTCGTAGGGGAGCTTGGCGCCAAGCTCGGCCGACAGGGCACGCAGGATCGCCCAGTCCTCGCGCGCCTCGCCCGGAGCGAAGGCGGCGCGGGTCAGCCGCTGCGGGCGGCCTTCCATGTTGACGTAGGTGCCCGACTTCTCGGTATATGCCGCGCCCGGGAGTATCACGTCGGCCACATGGGCGCCGCGGTCGCCGTGGGTGCCGATGTAGACGATGAACGGAGCCTCGAGGTTGCGCTCGTCCATCTCGTCCACGCCCAGCAGGAACAGGACGTCGAGGTCGAAGGTGCGGCCGGCGGAAAGGATTTCCTTGCCCGTCTTCCCGCCCTTGCCCGGCACGCAGCCGACGTCGAGACCGCCGACGCGCGAGGCGGCGGTGTGCAGGACGCCGAAGCCGTTCCAGCCGTCCTTGACGGCGCCGACCTCGTCCGCCAGCGCCGCGGCGGCGGCGAGCACGGCGGCGCCGTCCTCACGGGTGAGCGCGCCCTGGCCGACGATGATCGCCGGGCGCTCGGCATTGGCCAGGACGTCGCGGAACTCGCCGAGGTCCTTCAGCGAGGCGCCGCCGGCACCGAGGTAGCTGTACGGATAGGTGAGGTCGACGCGCTCGCCGACGAGGCCCACCTTGGCGCCGTTGCGCGCCCAGGCCTGACGGATGCGGGTGTTGAGGATCGGCGCGTCCCAGCGCGGGTTGCCACCGATGATGAGGACGGCGTCCGCGTCGGCGATGCCGGCGATCGTCGGGTTGAAGAGGTACGACGCGCGCCCGTTGGCCGGATCGAGCGGCGCACCGTCGGTCCGGCAGTCCACCGAGGCGACGCCCAGGCGGTTCATCAGGTCCTTCAGCGCGAAGAGCTCCTCGGCCGTGGCGAGGTCGCCGCCGAGGGCCGCGATGCGGTCCTTGCCGGCGCCCTTCACCTTCGCGGCGATCACCGAGAAGGCCTCCTGCCAGGAGGCCGGGCGCAGGCGGCCGTTCTCCTTCACGTACGGGCGGTCGAGACGCTGGGTCTTGAGGCCGTCCCAGATGAAGCGGGACTTGTCGGAGATCCACTCCTCGTTCACCGCGTCGTTGGCGCGCGGCAGGATGCGCATCACCTCACGTCCGCGCACGTCGACGCGGATGTTGGAGCCGACCGCGTCCATCGCGTCGACGGTCTCGGTCTTCGTCAGCTCCCAGGGGCGGGCCTGGAAAGCGTACGGACGCGAGGTCAGCGCGCCGACGGGGCAGAGGTCGATCACGTTGCCCTGGATCTCGGAGCGCATCGCGGTCTCGAGATAGGTGGTGATCTCCATGTCCTCGCCGCGGCCGATGGCTCCGAGGTCCGGAACGCCGGCCACCTCGGTCACGAAGCGCACGCAGCGGGTGCACTGGATGCACCGGTTCATGATCGTCTTGACCAGCGGGCCGATGTACTTGTCCTCGACCGCGCGCTTGTTCTCGGTGAAGCGCGAGCCGGAGACGCCGTAGGCCATCGCCTGGTCCTGCAGGTCGCACTCGCCGCCCTGGTCGCAGATCGGGCAGTCCAGCGGGTGGTTGATGAGGAGGAACTCCATCACCCCCTCGCGCGCCTTCTTCACGAAGTCGGTCTTCGTGTTGATGGTCGGCGGGGTGCCGTCGCGGCCGGGACGCAGATCCTTCACGCCCATCGCGCAGGACGCGACCGGCTTGGGCGGACCGCCCACCACCTGGACGAGACACATCCGACAGTTGCCAGCGATCGACAGCCGCTCATGGAAGCAGAAGCGGGGGATCTCAGCGCCGGCCGCCTCGCACGCCTGGAGCAGCGTGTAGTGATCGGGCACCTCGATCTCTTCACCGTCGATGATCAGATTGGCCATAGGTCCTCACACCACAGGGTCGCCGCCGCGCCGGGGCGCCATGCCCTTGCGCGTAGCACGTCATCACCCAAATTGCTCGCCACGGCAACGCCTTCCACATTGAAACAAGCCCAAACTGGAGCTCGTCGAAGGGAACGATCGCCGCCGGGACGCCACGTGCCGCCATTGCTTGCCAAGGGGACCCGCGCAGCCGATGACGTGGCCGGCGCCGATTCGGTTCATAGGCGCTCGATAAATGGAGACAGTTCCATGAGCAAATTTTCCGCTCGCCCGTTCGCGATCGCGGCGGCCGCCCTCCTCCTCGCGGCGGCCCCCCTCGTCGGCACCGGCCCCTCCGCTGCGCAGACCGTCGCGACGTTCCCCGGCGCGGCGGTCGGCGCGGCCGGGCAGGTCCACCTCGCCCAGTACGGCGGTGGCGGCGGCAGCCCGCCTCCGTCCCACGGCGGCCCCGGCAAGCCCGGCGGCCCAGGCGGTCCCGGCAAGCCGGGTGGTCCCGGCCCCGCTTCCGGCCCGGTGGAGGTGGATGGGGCGTGGCGCATCATCGCGGTGGACCGCGAGGTGCTCCCCGAGTGGGCGCGCAAGGACGCGACGATGAACTTCGACCGTGACGGGCGCGTCTCCGGTCAGGCGGTCTGCAACACGTTCTCCGGCCGCTACAACCGCCGCGGCTCGGACATCATCATCGACGGCGTCGCCTCCACGCGCAAATTCTGCGACCGGAGCGCCGAGTACGAGAACAGGATCTTCAAGGCGCTGGAGCAGGTCGACCGGGTCGAGACCGGCGAGAACCAGACGATCGTCCTCAGCTCGAAGGGCACCGCGCGGCTGCGCCTGCGCCGCTACTGAGACCGCCGGCGCCCTCCCGCGGCGCCCGGCAAACGACACCGCGGCGCCGGCCCCTCCGCCGGCGCCCCTTCCGGGCGGCGGGCCGCCCGCGGTCCGGGCCGTCTCAGATGCCGCGCAGCCGCTTCACCCGGCGGCCGCGCATCAGGTTCAGCACCTCGACGAAGCCGCCGAACACCATCGCGGCGTAAATGAACCCGCGCTCCACGTGATAGTGGAAGCCGTCGGCCACCAGCGCCATGCCGATCATCACGAGGAACGCCAGCGCCAGCATCTTGGTGGACGGATGGCGCGCCACGAAGTTCGCGATCGGCGCCGCCGCCACCATCATCACCATGATCGCGATGACCACCGCCCCGATCATCACCTCGAGGTGGTCCGCCACGCCGACCGCCGTGATGACGGAATCGATGGAGAAGACGAGGTCGAGCAGCATGATCTGTCCGATCACGCTCGCCATCCCGGCCGAAGCCGCACCGGAGGCGTGTTCCTCCGGCTCCTCGCCCTCGACCTCGGCATGGATCTCGGTGGCGGCCTTGTAGATCAGGAAGAGGCCGCCGGCGATCAGGATCACGTCGCGCCAGGAGAGGCCGAAGCCGGCGACCGTCACGAACGGCTGCGACAGCGACACGATCCACGCGATCGAGGCGAGCAGCAGGATGCGCAGGACGAGGGCGCCGATGAGCCCGACCTGCCTTGCCCGGGCACGCTGCGCCTCCGGCAGGCGGTTGGAGACGATCGAGAGGAAAATGACGTTGTCGACCCCGAGGACGATCTCGAGCACGACGAGAGTGGCAAAGCTCGCCCAAACGGCGGGGTCGGTCAGAAGTTCCATAGGCCTCGTCTCTGGTGTCTCGCCAAGAACGCCGCAGTCCGGCGGAAGATCCATCGGCGCCCGCACCGAGACAAGAGCCGTTCCGCGCAATAAGGGCGGAGGCCGGGACGGAGGCATCGCGGCGCCCGGCCGCGACGCCTGCCGGACGCCTCAGGCGGCGAGCTTGGCCGCGACCTCGGCGACGATCTTGCCCTGCGCCTTCGCGCCGCCGAGTTCGTTCGCGGTCGGCTGGCGCGAGCCGTCGGCGCCGGCGATCGTCGTCGCGCCGTAGGGCGTGCCGCCGGCAACCTCGTCGAGGGCCGTGAGGCCGGGGTAGCTGTACGGCAGGCCGGCGATGACGAGCCCGTGGTGCAGCAGCATGGTGATCGTCGAGAAGAGGTTCATCTCGTTGCCGCCGTGCTGCGAGGCGGTCGAGCCGAAGGCGGCACCCACCTTGCCGATCAGCGCCCCGTTGGCCCAAAGGCCGCCGGTGCGGTCCCAGAAGGCGGCCATCTGCGACGGCATGCGCCCGTAGCGCGTGCCCGTGCCGACGATGATGGCATCGTATTCGGGCAGCTCCTCCACGGTGGCGATGGGGGCGGCCTGGTCGAGCTTGAAGCCGGACGCCTTCGCCAGATCCTCCGGCACCGTCTCCGGCACGCGCTTCACGACCACGTCGGCGCCCGCGCCGCGGGCCCCCTCGGCCACGGCTTCGGCCATCGTTTCAACGTGCCCATAGGCCGAATGATAAAGGACGAGAACTTTTACCATAGCTGCAACTCCTAGAATTCCGAGGCGTTGTGCCTCGCGGGTTCATGCTGCCAACTACGCCAATGAAACTCGATGTGAAGTGCGTCCGCTTCGTGTCTGCCTTGCGACCGCCCCACCGCCATCGGGCTCTCGTCAACTTCGTCTGTCAAAGCCCGAAATCGCACCAAACCACTGCACAAGAATGAAACACGCACTACACTTGATTTAACAAACGGCCACAGCCACGGTTCAATTCCATCCTTGACGCGAAAGACATATGGCTGATTTCTTCGACGAGATGAACGGCACGGACGGCTCCACCCGGCCGGCCTATGAGATCATCAAGTCGTGGCTCGATGGGGTCACGCCCGAGGCGCTGAGGGCGCGCTCGCGTGAAGCGGAAATGTTGTTCAGGCGAATTGGAATTACGTTCGCCGTCTATGGTGACAAGGACGCCGAAGAGCGCCTGATCCCCTTCGACATCATCCCCCGCGTGCTGACCGCCGCCGAGTGGACGGCCATGTCCAGGGGCCTCGAGCAGCGGGTCCGCGCGCTCAACATGTTCCTGGCCGACATCTACGGTACCGGCGAGATCATCAAGGCCGGCATCATTCCGCAGGAGCTCATCTACCAGAACACATATTTCAGGCCGGAGATGGTCGGGGTCCGCGTCCCCCACGACATCTACACCCCGGTCTGCGGCATCGACATCGTCCGCGTCGACGCCGACACCTTCTATGTGCTGGAGGACAACCTGCGCACGCCCTCCGGCGTCTCCTACATGCTGGAGAACCGGGAGGTGACGATGCGCATCTTCCCCGACCTCTTCAACGAGCACGTCATCCAGCCGGTCGAGCAGTACCCGAACGAGCTGCTCGACACGCTGCAGTCGCTCGCCCCGCGCACGGCCCCGCGCGAGCCGACCGTGGTGATTCTCACCCCCGGCCAGTACAACTCCGCCTTCTACGAGCACACCTTCCTCGCCGACCGCCTCGGGGTCGAGCTGGTGGAGGGGCGCGACCTCTTCGTGCGCGACGACGTCGTCTACATGCGCACCACCGAGGGCGCGATGCGGGTCGACGTGATCTACCGCCGTCTCGACGACGACTTCCTCGACCCCCTCGCCTTCCGTCCCGATTCGGTGCTGGGCGTGCCGGGCCTGCTGTCGGCATTCCGCGCCGGCAACGTCACCGTCGCCAACGCGATGGGCACCGGCGTCGCCGACGACAAGGCGGTCTATACGTACGTTCCGGACATCATCAAATTCTACCTGGGCGAGGAGCCGATCCTCAACAACGTCCCCACCTGGCGCTGCCGCGAGCCCGATTCGCTCGCCCACGTCCTCGACAACCTCCCCGACCTCGTCGTGAAGACGGTTTCCGGCTCCGGCGGGTACGGCATGCTGGTCGGCCCGGCCTCCACCAAGGAGCAGATCGAGGAGTTCCGCGCCAAGCTGAAGCACGATCCGGACGAGTTCATCGCCCAGCCGACGCTCGCCCTCTCCACCTGCCCGACCTTTGTGCAGGACGGCATCGCGCCGCGGCACGTCGACCTGCGCCCGTTCGTGCTGACCGGCTCGAAGGGCATCAAGACGGTCCCCGGCGGCCTCACCCGCGTGGCCTTGAAGGAAGGCTCGCTGGTGGTGAACTCGTCCCAGGGCGGCGGCACCAAAGACACCTGGGTGCTGGCATGACCGGGACTGGCACGAGGGGTGCTCGCACAAGGGGCGCCGTCCGTCGGAGCATCACGCCACGCTCCCACCGCTGCGCCCGTGAACTTTCGGAGCTGAACTGATGCTTCTCTCCCGCGTTGCCAACGACGTCTATTGGCTCGCCCGCTACGCCGAACGCGCCGAGAACACCGCCCGCATCCTCGACGTCGCCTCCCGCCTCGCCGCCCTTCCCTCCAACTACGGCGGCACCACCAACGAGTGGGAATCGGCGATGATCGCCACCGGCGGCGAGTATCTCTTCCGCGAGCGCTACGACGAGGCGAGCCGGCGCAACGTCATCCAGTTCCTCGCCTTCGACCCGGACAACCCGTCCTCGATCTACTCCTGCCTCGCCGTCGCGCGCCGCTCCGCCCGCGCGGTCCGCACCGCGATCACCCGCGAGATGTGGGAGGCGATCAACGACGCCTGGCTGGACCTGCGGCGCTACAACAACGAGAGCCTGTCGCCCCGCCAGCTCACCGAGTTCCTCGACGGTGTGAAGTCGGCCTGCCTGAAGTTCGACGGCTCGGCCTTCCGCACCATGCTGCGCACCGACGCGCACGCCTTCTTCCGCCTCGGCACCTACATCGAGCGCGGCGACGCCACCGCCCGCATCCTCGACGTGAAGTACCACGTGCTGCTGCCCGAGACGGATCCGGTCGGCGGCGGCCTCGACTATTTCCAGTGGTCCTCGATCCTGCGCGGCGCGTCCGCGCTCGGCGCCTACCAGTGGGTCTTCCGCGACGCCCTGCGGCCCTGGCGGGTGGCCGAGCTCCTGACCCTGCGCAAGGAGCTCCCCCGCTCCATCGCCAACTGCGCCAAGTTCACGCTCGACTTCCTCGACGATCTCGCCAACGATTACGGGCGGCAGGGACCCGCCCAGCGCGCCGCGCGCGCCTACCACGCTCGGCTCGCCAACTCGTCCGTCGACGACGTCTACCGGGAGGGACTGCACGAATTCCTGCAGCGCGCCATTCGCGAGAACAACGCGCTGTCCGAGACCATCGAAGCTCAGTACCTGCGTTAAAGGCCTATGAGACTCTCGATCTGTCACGAAACCGACTACCGCTACGAGCAGGCCCCGAACTCGGTCATCGAGCTCCTGCGCCTGACGCCCGCCTCCACCGCGACGCAGACCGTGCGCTCCTGGCGCATCGACGTCTCGGGCGACGCCGTGCTGCGCCGCTCGGAGGATGCGTTCGGCAACCTCGTCCACACCTTCTCGGTCAGCTCGCCGGGCGAGAGCCTGACGATCACCGCCACCGGAACCGTCGACACCGAGCCGACCAACGGCGTCGTCACCGGAACGCCGGAGCGCCTCCCGGTGGGCGTCTTCCTGCGCCACACCCCGCTGACCGAGCCGGACGACGCGATCCGCGACCTCGCCGCGGCGGCCCGCGCCAAGTCCAGCGACACGCCGCTCGACCGCGCGCACGCCCTCAACACGATGGTCTTCGAGACCATGCGCTACGAGACCGGGCGCACCGGCGTCGCGACGACAGCCGCGGCGGCCCTCGAGGCGGGACACGGCGTCTGCCAGGACCTCGCCCACATCCTCATCGCCGCCGCCCGGGCAGACGGCCTCCCGGCGCGCTACATCTCCGGCTACCAGTACGTCGAGGGCCGCCCGCGCACCTCGCACGAGGCGCACGCGTGGACCGAGATCCACCTGCCGGACCTCGGCTGGATCGCGTTCGACCCGACCATGGGCCTGTGCGGCACCGACCACTACGTGCGCGTCGCCGTCGGCCTCGACACGATGAGCGCCTCCCCGCTGCGCGGGGCGATTTACGGCGGCCTCGGCGAAGTGCTGGACGTCACCGTCACGGTGGACTGCGCCCCGGGCGGACCGGGCGGCCGGCAGCGCCAGAGCCAGGGCGGCCAGTCCCAGTCGATGGACTGAGGCCGCCGGCGGCCTCCGCGTGGCGCCGCATCAACCCGGCGCCGATTGCGGCCGGAGCGTGGCTGCAGCGTGGCCGGGACGCGACACGCGGCGATCTTCCCTCCGGCCGAGACGCGAAACAGCTAGGGTTCGGGGCGCAACTTCGGTTAGATCACCGCCCCAAGTCCCAACTGGACCCACGCGATGACCTACTGTGTCGGTCTCCTGCTCCACAAAGGCCTCGTGATGGTCGGCGACACGCGCACCAACGCGGGCGTCGACAACATCGCGACCTTCCGCAAGCTGCAGATCTTCGAGGTCCCCGGCGAACGGGTCATCGCCATCGCCACAGCCGGCAACCTCGCCGTGACGCAGGCCGTGGTGAACCACATGCTGGAGGGCCTTCCCGGCACCGACGGCGAGATCCAGACGCTCTACACCGTCCCCTCGATGTTCGAGATGGCGCAGTTCGCGGGCCGCGCCGTACGCACGGTGCGCGAACGCGACGCCGAGGCCCTCGCCCAGGACGGCAACGGCTTCGACTGCGCCCTCCTCGTCGCCGGGCAGATCGGCGAGCGGCGGCTGCGCCTCTTCATGGTCTACCGCGCCGGCAACTTCCTCGAGAGCACCGAGGACACGCCCTTCCTGCAGATCGGCGAGCACAAGTACGGCAAGCCCATCATCGACCGCTCGGTGACCTTCCACACCCCGCTCGAAGAGGCGTTGAAGATCGCCCTCATCTCGATGGACTCCACCATCCGCTCCAACCTCGCGGTGGGGATGCCGCTCGACGCGATGGTCCTGCCGCGCGACGCGCTGGCCTGCACCGTCAACGTGCGCATCACCGAGTCGGACCCCTACTTCGGCCACGTGCGCGACTCGTGGTCGAACGCGCTGCGTGAGGCGCACCTGTCGATCCCGAATCCGCCCTACGGCTACTGATCGACGGCGGCCGGCCCTCAGGCCAGCCAGGGCCCAGCGCCGCCCGGCACTATCATCGCCGACCTGTTAGCGACCCCGCGAGAGGTGGGCGATGATCGGCGCGTTCCAGCAACTGATGCTGTCGGCCAGCATCTACATCCTGTGCGCCTTCGCGCTCGGGCTCGTGTTCGACCGGGTGAGCGGAGGACCGTGGCGCGACGCCGGCTGCGGCATCGTCGTCGGGCTGGTCGTCGCCTCCCTCCAGCTCGCCCCGCTCGAGCTGGGCTCGTTCGTCGTCGACGTCGACACCCCCCTCCTCCTCGTCGCCACCCTCTACGGCGGTCCGGTCACCGCGGCGGTCGTGCTCGTCGCGCCGATGGCCGCCGCGATCCTCACCGAGAACGCGGCGATGGTGGCGGACCTCCTCGCCCTCGTGGTCCCCGTCCTCATCGGCCTCACGGTGCTGGCGGTCTGGTCCGCGCTCGGCTGGCGCGTCGACCGGCGCGCCGTCCTCGTCGCGGCGTGCCTTTCCCCGCTCACCCTCGTCACGACGCTCCTGCCGTTCGCCGACTTCGACGGCGCGGCGCTGCGCACGCTCGCCATCTGGACGGCCGTCGGCACGGTGATCTTCGGGCTGACGGTCACCAACGAGGTCCGGCGGGCGCAGCGATCGCGCATCCGCCGCAAGCAGCGGCTCTTCAACGCGCTGACCGGCACCGTCCCGGCGAGCGTCTTCCAGCAGCAGCTCGAGCACCAGTGGCGCCTCCACGAACGCTACGGGCACGAATACTCCTACCTTCTCGTCTCCATCGACGAGGCGCAGCGCGCGCAGGCCGCCCTCAACCCGGACGAGTGGGACCGCATGCGCGCCGTCGTCGCCACCGCCGTCACCCAGGCGACGCGGGAGTCGGACGTGTGCACCGCGATCGACCTCGATCGTTTCGGCCTCCTCCTGCCGCACGCGACGCTCCCCTTCGCCGTCCCCGTCGCAAGGCGCGTGCAGGACGCGGTGGCGGCCGCCGTCGACAAGGCGAAGCCGGGTCTCAAGCTCACCGTCTCGATCGGCTGCGCCGAAGTGACGGGGACGACGGCCCCGAACGACATCGAGGCGGCGGCCGAGGGCCAGCTCGCCGTCGCCGGCCCGAAGCAGCGCCGCGGCGTGATCGCGCCGGCGGAAGACACCGTGTCCGACGGCCTCGTCCGCTCCTTCCCCGGCGCCGTCGCCGCGCCCGTCTCGTCAGACGCCGCTTCGGCGGGCGGGGACGCGTCCGGCCGGATGGTGGCCTCGATCCGGGGGACCGCCGCGTCCCCGCCGACACCGCCACGGGCCGCCATCGACCCGGCGCCGGCCGCGCCAAAGGCCGAAGCCGCCGAGCCCGACACGGGAACCGACGAGGAGATGGTCGGCCGCAACGCCGCCGCCTGAGACCACGACGCCTCGCGCTCCGGCCGGGCCGGATTGACCGACGAGCCGGGCGCGCAGCGCATGGCCGGTCCGCAGCTTCGGGGCCAGCGCCGCATGCCTTGCGCGAAAAGCGTCCGGACGCCGTAGCATCGGCGGGCGACATGCAATAAGTCCCGCGGTCAAAGACGCGGGAGACACTCATGAGCGACTGGCCGATCCACGGCACCATCACCGGTCCGATCGTCATGATCGGGTTTGGCTCCATCGGGCGAGGCACACTGCCGCTCATCGAACGGCACTTCGAGTACGACAAGAGCCGGATGGTCGTCATCGACCCGTCCGACGCCGACAAGCGGCTGCTCGACGAGCGCGGTATCGAGTTCATCCAGCTCGCCATCACCGCCGGCAACTACCGCGAGGTGCTGACCCCGCTCCTGACCAAGGGCGAGGGCCAGGGCTTCTGCGTCAACCTCTCGGTCGACACCTCGTCGCTGGACATCCTGAAGCTCACCCGTGAGCTCGGCGTCCTTTATGTCGACACCGTCGTCGAACCGTGGCCCGGCTTCTACTTCGACGAGAACGCCAAGCCCGAGACGCGCACCAACTACCACCTGCGCGAGACCGTGCGCGCCGAGAAGCGGGCCAATCCCGGCGGCACCACGGCCGTCTCCTGCTGCGGCGCCAACCCCGGCATGGTGTCCTGGTTCGTGAAGCAGGCGCTGATGAACCTCGCCGAGGAGCTCGGCCACCCCGCCGCGATGCCGACGAGCCGCGAGGAATGGGCGAAGCTCATGCAGGGCCTCGGCGTGAAGGGCGTCCACATCGCCGAGCGCGACACCCAGCGCACCAAGCACCCGAAGCCGATGGACGCCTTCTGGAATACCTGGTCCGTCGAGGGCTTCGTCTCCGAGGGGCTGCAGCCGGCCGAGCTCGGCTGGGGCAGCCACGAGAAGTGGATGCCCGAGAACATGCGCGTCCAGCCGGAAGGCTCGGGCTGCCTTGCCGCGCGCTTCATGCTCCAGCCCGGCGCCAACACGCGCGTGCGCACCTGGTGCCCGACGCCCGGCGCCCAGTACGGCTTCCTCGTGACGCACAACGAGAGCGTCTCGATCGCCGACTACTACACCGTCGGCGAGGGTCTCGACCCCGAGTACCGCCCGACCTGCCACTACGCCTACCACCCGGCCAACGACGCGGTCCTGTCGCTGCACGAGATGTTCGGTCAGGCGGGTCAGCCGCAGTCGGTCTTCCACGTCCTCGACGAGGACGAGATCGAGGACGGCATCGACGAGCTCGGCGTCCTCCTCTACGGCCACGCCCGGAACGCCTACTGGTTCGGCTCGCAGCTCTCCGTCGAGGAGACGCGCCGCATCGCGCCGTACCAGAACGCCACCGGCCTGCAGGTGACCTCGGCGGTCCTCGCCGGCATGGTCTGGGCGCTCGAGAACCCCGAGGCCGGCATCGTCGAGGCCGACGAGATGGACCACGTGCGCTGCCTGGAGGTCCAGCTCCCCTACCTCGGCCCGGTGAAGGGCTACTACACGGACTGGACCCCGCTCGACGGCCGCCCGCACCTCTTCCCGGACGACCTCGACACCTCCGACCCCTGGCAGTTCAAGAACGTCCTCGTTCGCTGACCGGATCGCGACCCATGACCCTGGAACGAGACGACGTCCGCAGCGTGTTCCAAGCCATGCTCGGACGCCCGCCCGAGAGCGAGGACGTCGTGGAGCACTTCCGTGCCGTCCCGGCGGTGGCGGACCTCGTGCGCATCCTGTCCGAATCGGGCGAGTTCCAGGCCCGGGTCGGGGCGGCCCCCGCCCCGGCTCCCTCGCCGTTCGTCTTCTACAACAGGGCGTTCGACGGCGAGGCGCTGGTGTTGCGGCACGTCGACGGCGCCCGCGCCGCCGCCCCCGGCATGCGGGTCAACTCCTTCGGCGTGAAGGTGCCGGAGAAGGTGATCCCGCGTGCCATCGTCCAGCACGTGCCCGAGGTGGAGGCGAGCCCCATCCCGAGCAACTGGCACGCCGATACCGCGGAGTTCGCCGCCGTCCTGCGCGCGGTGGAGCTCTCCGGCGAAACCTTCACCATGCTGGAGCTCGGCTGCGGCTGGGGCTGCTGGATGAACATCAGCGGCGTCGTCGCCCGCCGCGCCGGCAAGACCGCGCGCCTCGTCGGCGTGGAGGGAGACCGCTTCAACTTCGGCCTCGCCGAGGAGGCGCTCGCCGCCAACGGCTTCACCGCCGACGACTTCACGCTGCACCACGGCATCGCCCACGCCGCGTCCGGCACGGCGGCCTTCCCGCAGCAGCAGGCCGGCGAGGACACCTGGGGCCTCGCCCCGGTCTTCTCCACCGACGAAGCCGCCTACGCCGCCGCCATCGGGACCGGCCGCTACACCGAGCTGCCGATGATCGCCTTCGACGCGCTCGCCGCCGAGCACGGGCGCTTCGACCTCGTCCACATCGACATCCAGGGCGGCGAGCGCGATCTCGTCGCGGCCGGGATCGAGGCGCTCACGCGCACCGCCGCCTATGTCGTCGTCGGCACCCACGGCCGCGACATCGAGGGCGAGGTGATGCGCACTTTCGCCGCGGCGGGGTGGACGCTGGAGGTCGAGCGCCCCGCGATCCTCGACGTTCCGAGCCGCGAGGTCACGGTCGACGGCGTCCAGGGCTGGCGCAACCCGGCCCTCGTCTGACGCCGCCGCCCGGCCGGTCGCGGTCGCCCGCAGCGGGGGGCCGCACGGTCGCGCGCCGGTCGTGCGCGCTGCGGACGGGGAGGTTTCGCTGGCTTCCCCCGGTGCGCGGCAGAGTGGCATCCTCCCCCTTCGTGCCGCGAACGTGACTTGACCGTTCGCTTCATGGAACGAGGAAGGTACGGCCGGAATGCCAGCGGAGGCGGCCTCATGACCGCGCTCGGATCGAGCCTTTTCACCCACCTCGGGCTGCGCCCGAGCGAAATGCGCCGCCTGCCGCCGCGGATCGCCAAGCTCATGGAGCAGGAGGAGGAGCGCTCCGAACGCGCCATCTCCTGGGTCCAGCTCACGCTGACCGTCACCTTCGCCGCGCTCTACAGCCTCGCGCCGCGCCCGGTCGACGCCTCGATGATCAGCGAGCCGGTGCCCTGGGCGCTCGGCATCTACTTCATCTTCACGCTCCTGCGCCTCGCCCTCTCCTACCGCGGGTGGCTGCCGGGCTGGTTCCTGATGCTGTCGATGCTGGCGGACGTCATCCTGCTCTACTCGCTGCTGTGGGCCTTCCACACCAGCTACGGCCAGCCCCCGTCCTTCTCTCTGCGCGTGCCGACGTTCACGCACATCTTCATCTTCATCGCCGTGCGCGCGCTGCGTTTCGACCCGCGCTTCGTGCTGACGCAGGGCCTCCTCGCCTTCTTCGGCTGGGTCGCCCTCGTCGTCCTCGCCATCGACGAGATGGGCCCCACCTCCATCACCCGGTCCTTCGTCGCCTACATGAGCGGCAACGGCATCCTCATCGGCGCCGAGGCGGACAAGCTGATCAGTATCATCGCGGTGACGGCGATCCTCGGCGCCACGCTCTACCGCGCGCGCCTCACGCTGCTGACCGCCGTGCGGGAGGGCGTCGCCTCGCGCGACATGCGCCGCTACTTCGGCGCCGGCGTCGCCGACGCGATCACCGCCCGCCGGACCGCGGCGATGGCCGGCGAGGCGGAGGCGCGCGACGCGGCGATCCTGATGCTGGACCTGCGCGGCTTCACCCCCTTCGCGAGCCTTCGCGGCACGGCGAAGACGGTGGAGGTGCTGACGCGCTACCACAGCCTCGTGATCCCCATCATCGAGGAGCACGGCGGGGTGATCGACAAGTTCCTCGGCGACGGGGCGATGGCGACCTTCGGCGCGGTGAGCCCCTCGCCGACCGCCGCCGCCGACGCTCTCGCCGCGCTCTGCGCCGTGATGGAGGTCGGCCCCGCCTGGTGCCGCTCGCTCGAGGACGAGGACTGCCCGGTCCTGCCGATCCACGGCGCGGTCGTCGCAGGCCCCGTCGTCGCGGCGACGGTGGGGACCGAGCGGCGCCTCGAGTTCACCGTCATCGGCAGCGCGGTCAACCTCGCGGCGAAACTGGAGAAGCACAACAAGGTCGCAGGCACCCAGGCTCTCACCACCGCGGACACGTATGCGCTTGCCTGTAAGCAAGGCTTCCATGCACGCGAGGGCATCCCGCTTGCACCGACAGAGGTAGCCGGCGTGGCCGAACCGCTCCATCTGGTGAGGCTCGGATAGAGGGACGTTTGATGGGATATTTGCTAGACGGCGCATGGCATGATGGCGCCGAGTTCGCCGGCGCGAACGGCGAGTTCAGGCGCAAGGCGTCGTCCTTCCGCAACTGGGTGACCGCCGACGGCGCGCCGGGCCCCACCGGCGAGGGCGGCTTCAGGGCCGAGGCGGGACGCTACCACCTCTACGTCTCCCTCGCCTGCCCCTGGGCGCACCGCGCCCTCATCATGCGGCGCCGCAAGGGGCTCGAGGAAATCGTCGGCCTCTCGGTCGTCCACTGGCACATGGCCGAGAACGGCTGGACCTTCGAGGAAGGCCCGGGCGTCATCCCCGACATGATCAACCACGCGCGCTATCTGCGCGAGGTCTACCTGGCTGCCGACCGCAACTACACCGGCCGCGTCACCGTGCCGGTGTTGTGGGACAAGGAGCGCGGGACGATCGTCAACAACGAGTCGTCCGAAGTGATCCGCATGTTCGACAGCGCCTTCGATCAGGCGGGCGCCGAGACCGGGACCACCTACCCCGAGGCGCTGCGGGGCGAGATCGACCGGGTCAACGCGCGCGTCTACGACACGGTGAACAACGGCGTCTACAAGGCCGGCTTCGCGACGCGGCAAAGTGTCTATGACGCGGAGGTCGCGCGGCTGTTCGAGAGCCTCGACTGGCTGGAGGCGCGCCTCGAGGGCAAGGACTACCTCGTCGGCGACCAGCTGACGGAGGCCGATATCCGCCTCTACACCACCCTGGTGCGGTTCGATCCGGTCTATCACGGGCACTTCAAGTGCAACATCCGGCGGATCGTGGACTATCCGAACCTTTGGCGGTACCTGAAGGCTCTCTACGCACTCCACGGGTTCGGCGACACCACGGATCTGGTCCACATCAAGCGGCACTATTATACGAGCCATAGGGCGATAAACCCGACGGGGATTGTCCCGGTCGGGCCTGATATCGACTACAGCTGAGGCGACCTTGCTCCAGAAGCTCTACGACAAGACCATGGCTCTGGCGGCAAGCCGGCATGCCACCCCGGCCCTCGCGGGGGTGTCGTTCGCGGAAAGCTCCTTCTTTCCCATCCCGCCGGACCTCCTCCTCATCCCGATGGTCCTGTCGGAGCGGACCAAATGGATCTGGTACGCGGCGCTGTGCACCGTGGCGTCGGTCATCGGCGGCCTCGCCGGGTACTTCATCGGCGCGGTCCTGTTCGACGCCCTCGCCCAGCCCCTCCTCGAGTTCTACGGCTACAGCGAGAAGTTCGCGGACTTCACGGCACGCTTCAACCAGTACGGGGCCTGGATCGTGTTCCTCGCCGGAATCACGCCCTTCCCCTACAAGGTGATCACCATCGCCTCGGGTGCGACAGGGTTGTCCTTGCCCGTCTTCATCGTGGCGAGCATCTTCGCCCGCGGCATCCGCTTCTTCCTGGTGGCGGGGCTCCTGTATGTGTTCGGCCCGCCGATCCGCCGCTTCATCGAGGACCGCCTCGCGCTGGTGCTCGCCGCCGTCGGCGTCGTCGCGGTGCTCGGTTTCGTGGCGGTCAAGTTCCTATGAAAACCCTCACCTCCTCCGCGATGGCCTTCGGCGCCTTCGTCGTCATGCTCCTCGCCATCGCGGCGGTGTGGCTCTTCCAGCTCGTCGGCGGCTTCCAGCCCTGCCCGCTCTGCCTCGAGCAGCGCACCGGCTACTACATCGCCATCCCGCTGACCCTGGCGGCGCTCCTGCTGCAGGGCCCGGCGCCCCGCCTGGCACGCCTTCTGGTCCTCGCCGCGGCCGTCGCCGTCGCGTGGAGCGCGGGCCTCGGCGTCTACCATGCCGGCGCCGAGTGGGGCTTCTGGCCCGGCCCCAGCACCTGCTCGGGCGGCGGCGGAGACAACATCTTCGACAACCCGAACGGCCTTCTCGGTGCGCTCGACACCGAGCACGTCGTGAGCTGCACCGAGGTGCAGGGCCGCTTCCTCGGCCTCAGCTTCGCCGGCTGGAACGTCCTCAGCGCCGGCACCGCCGCCTTCCTCCTGCTCCTCGCCGCCCTCATCGGTCCGAGCCGCCGCACCGCAGCGGCGCCCGCCGCCGGGACGGGCGCCGGGACACGCTAATGGACGCGGAGACCTTCGCCTCCCTCGCCAGGGCGCAGTACGAACTCCTCCCCGAGGACGTGCGCGCCCTGACGCAGGACGTGGAGATCCGCGTCGCCGACGAGGCCTCGCCCGACGTCCTGGCGTCGATGGGCATCGACCACCCGCTCGACCTCCTCGGCCTCTTCCAGGGCGTCGGCCTCAGCAACGGCGGCGGGGCGGAGTACACCGGCATGATGCCGAACCGCGTGTGGCTCTACCGGCTGCCGATCCTCGCCTACCAGCGCGGCAGCGAGAATTCGGTGGAAGAGGTCATCCGCCACGTCCTCGTCCACGAAATCGGCCACCACTTCGGCCTCAGCGACGACGACATGTACGCGATCGACGACGCCGACGACTGAGCCGGGCCCGGCGGCATACCGGTCCGCACCCGAGAGGTCCGCGTCATGCGGGACCGCAGCGAAGATCCAGGAACGGAACGCGCGGAGCCTCCGGCGGGCTCGGGGCTCACCAGCGATCAGCCCGCCTGACCGCCGGAGCCACCATCGCGCTTTCCCCCTGGCAGCGTGCGGGATCCGCTGCATGGGCGAGCGGCTTCGCCGGCCTGCGGCCCCTTGCAGCGGATCCCGCACGCCGCCCTTCGGGGGGCGCGACGGCGGCTCCGGCGATCAGGCTCCCGCCCCGGATTGCGTGAGCGCCGCAGTCGGGACCTCGTTGCCCCGGACGTCGGACCGGCGGTCGGAGATCGAGCGGCATGTGATGCGGGACGCTCCGGCGAGATGACCGGTCCGGCATGTGGTCGTCTGCGGCCTGACGGAGAGCGTCAGCCGGGGCGCCGTCCGTCAGCCCGGCGCCTTCGCCGCCTTCGTCCAGCGGGCCGCGGCCTCCGTCACCACGCGGTGGGCCTCCGAAACGTCGCCCCAGCCGGAGGTGCGGGGACGCGAGGTCTCCTCGACGTCGCGGTAGTGCAGGAAGAAGTTGGCGATCGCCCGCAGGTCGCCGCGCGGCAGGTCCTTGTAGTTCACCACCGAGTTGTAGCGCGTGGTCAGGCGGGCGGCCGGGACGCACAGCAGCGTCATCTCGTCCGCGTCGGCGCCGCTGACATAGAGGACGCCGATCGGCCGGGCGCCGACGATGAGGCCCGGCGCCAGCGCATGCTCCCCGACCACCACCGCGTGGACCGGAGAGCCGTCCTCCCCGATCGTCTGCGGGATCAGGCCGACGTTGCCGGGGCAGCGCATGGTCGTGTGGTAGAGCTGGTCGACGGTCAGACGGCCGGACGTGTCGGTGACGAGGCTGAGCGGCAGGGATCCGGTCGACGCGGTGACGACGACGTTGACATCCTCCGGCGGGTCGACGGCGAAGGGCAGGTCGCCGAAGGCCGGTGTTTCATTCGGTGCTGTCAGGATCCGGAACCCCTTGATCGAAGCCGTAGGCCACCTTGGCGACCCGCACGTCCTGGAACATCTCGTCCGCGCCGGCGACCGGCCGGCCGCCCATCGCCTCGTAGAAGCGGCAGGCGGGGTCGTTGTCGGCGAGGCACCAGACGACGAGCGCGTCGTGCCCGCGACGGAGCAGCCGCTGCTGCACCGTGCGGAAGAGGCGCCGGCCGAAGCCGAGCCCGGAATATTCCGGGTGAATGTAGAGCTCGTAGATCTCCGCCCGGTAGGGCAAGGTGCGCACGCGGCTGCCGCCATAGGTGACGTAGCCGCGCACTTGGCCGCCATTTTCCAGCACCACGATCGGCACGCGGCGGGTGATGGCCTTGTGCCACCAGGTCGGGCCACGGCGGGCGATCATTCGCTCCAGCTCGACGCCGGGGAGAATGCCGCGATACGCGAACCGCCATGCGTCGTCGTGCACGTCCGCCAGGCCGTGCGCGTCGGTCGGTTTCGCCGTTCGTATAGCAATCGCCGCAGTGCTCATGAGGTGATGGTGCTGTCACATCGGGCGACGCGCAAGTCATTTTGTACTGCCACAAAGCCGAGTTGCGCTCACATCCGGTTGCAAGGGCCGGTCCTCCGGCGCATATCTTCACCGTGAAGACAAACCCTGCCCCTATTGACGTCGTGACCTTCGGCTGCCGCCTCAACGCACTTGAGAGCGAGAACGTGCGCGCGCTCGCGCACGCGGCCGGACACGACGACCTCGTCGTGGTGAACACCTGTGCCGTCACCGCCGAGGCTGTCCGTCAGGCGCGCCAGACCATCCGGCGGATCCGCCGCGAGCGTCCGAACGCCACCATCGTCGCCACCGGCTGCGCCGCGCAGACCGAGCCGGGCACCTTCGCCGACATGCCGGAGGTCGACCACGTCGCCGGCAACGGCGAGAAGGTCTCGCCCTCGTTCTGGCAAGGTCTGTCGTTGAACGAGCGCGTCGTCGTCAGCGACGTCATGTCGCTGTCGGAGACGGCCGAGCACATGGTCGACGCCTTCTCCGCCCGCACCCGCGCCTTCGTCGAGGTGCAGAACGGGTGCGACCATCGCTGCACCTTCTGCATCATCCCATATGGACGCGGCCCGTCCCGCTCCGTGCCGATGGGGCGCGTGGTCGATCAGGTGAAGCGCCTCGTCGATTCGGGTCACGCCGAGGTGGTGCTGACCGGCGTCGACCTGACGAGCTACGGCCCCGACCTTCCCGGCGCGCCGAGCCTCGGCGACCTCGTCGGACGCATCCTGACGCACGTTCCGGACCTCGCGCGCCTCCGCCTGTCGTCGATCGACAGCATCGAGGCCGACCCCGCGCTGCTCGACGTCTTCGCGTCCGAGCCGCGGCTGATGCCGCACCTGCACCTGTCGCTCCAGGCCGGCGACGACATGATCCTGAAGCGCATGAAGCGCCGGCACCTGCGCCACCACGCGGTGGAGTTCTGCGCCGACGTCAGGGCCCGGCGGCCGGAGACGACCTTCGGCGCCGACATCATCGCCGGCTTCCCGACCGAAACCGAGGCCATGTTCGAGCGAACCCTCGCCATCATCGAGGATTGTGGGCTGAGCCACGTCCACGTCTTCCCGTTCTCCCCGCGCGCCGGAACGCCGGCCGCGCGGATGCCCCAGCTCTCCCGTCAGGTCGTCAAGGCGCGCGCCGCGCGGCTGCGCGAGGCGGCGGAGGCGGCCATGGCGCGCACCCTCGCCGGCGCCGTCGGCACCGAGGTGGAGGTCCTGGTGGAGGACGACGGGCGCGGCCGCACCCCGACCTACCTCCCCGCCCGCATCGACGGGCCGGCCCTCCCCGGCACGTTCGTCACCGGCCGCGTGGACGGCGTCGTCGACGGCAGCCTCAGCATCCGAGCCCTGGCCGAGGCGGCATGAGCGAACGGCGTTCCTTCTGGGGTTTCGGCCGCCGCAAGTCGGCCGAAGCCCAGCCCGAAATCCCTGCGCCCGATTCCGCCGCGCCCGATTCCACCGCGCCCGCGTCCGCCACGGCGCCAGCCGCGTCCGCCGCCCCGGGCACGGTCTCGGGCGATACCGGGGTGCGGGAGGCGGACGTTCGCGGCACCGGCGCGGACCCGGCCGGAACCGCGGTCGACACGGCGACGGAACCGGCACCGACGGCCGGGGCGACAGCCGCGAAGGACGGCTGGTTCTCGCGCCTGCGCAAGGGTCTCGGGCGGTCGTCCAACCGCCTCGGCGACCAGGTCTCCGGCCTCTTCACCAAGAAGAAGCTGGATGCCTCGTCGCTCCAGGATCTCGAGGACATCCTCATCGAGGCCGACCTCGGCGTCGACACCGCGATGGCGATCACCGACCGCCTGTCGCAGCAGCGCTACGCCCGCGGCATCGACGCCGACGAGCTGCAGGAGGTGCTGGCCGACGAGGTGGAGAAGGTGCTCGCCCCCCTCGCCCGCCCGCTGGAGATCACCGGCGAGGCGCCGTTCATCGTCCTGGTGGTCGGCGTCAACGGGACCGGAAAGACCACCACGATCGGCAAGATCGCGGCGCAGCAGGCGGCCGCGGGCAAGAAGGTCGTGCTCGCCGCGGGCGACACGTTCCGCGCCGCCGCGGTCGAGCAGCTGAAGATCTGGGGCGAGCGGTCCGGCTGCACGGTGGTCGCGGGCGCACCGAAGGCCGACGCCGCCGGCCTCGTCTACGAGGCGCTCGACGCCGCCGCCGACGCGGACGTCCTGCTCATCGACACCGCCGGCCGCCTGCAGAACCGCGCCGAGCTGATGGCCGAGCTCGAGAAGATCGTCCGCGTCATCAAGCGCCGCAATCCGGACGCGCCGCACGCCGTGCTCCTGACGCTCGACGCGACCACCGGCCAGAACGCGATGAACCAGGTCGACATCTTCGGCAAGACGGTGGGCGTCACCGGCCTCGTCATGACGAAGCTCGACGGAACGGCGCGCGGCGGCATCCTCGTCGCCATCGCGGCGAAGCACAAACTCCCGATCCATTTCATCGGCATCGGCGAGGGGATCGACGATCTGGCCCCCTTCCAGGCGGAGGACTTCGCCCGGGCGATATCGGGGCTGTAGGCGGCGAAAAGGCTGCCAGGAGGCTCGGCCGGTGGATGGCTGCATCCCATTCCGGTTTTACGGGCCCGAAGTGGCATGTCGGCGGTTGACCTCGCCGGAAATCCGGCCTATGTCACCGGCCTTGGTTGGGGCGCATAGCTCAGTTGGTAGAGCAGCTGACTCTTAATCAGCGGGTCCACGGTTCGAGTCCGTGTGCGCCTACCAAGTTTCTCAAGGGCTTAGCAGCAGCCCGGAGAAGGTTGGACACAACCCAATCAGCGGTTAGACAAAAGCGGTTAGACAGCGAGCAATTTGGCCATTGCCGCCGCTGCCATCTTCCGTTGGCTCGCAGCCTTCACGTAGTGCGAGACCATCTGCGGAGACCGATGGCCACTCACCGACATAATCTCACGCTCAGAGGCACCTGCCTCAGCGAGTCGTCGGCACGTCGCCTTTCTGAGACCATGTAGCTTCAGGTTCTCAGGTAGCTTGGCCTTACGAAGCGCTTCCCTCAGCAACTTCGATATGACGCCGCCACTGTAGCCCTTCCCGTCTGCACGATGGATGAGGAATTCCCCCTTGGGCGGAAATTCGTCGAGATCGGCTTGCAGCGCCGGATGAATGGGTAGGACTACCACCTCCCCCGTCTTGGACTGCCGAATCGAGATCACGCCATCCTCGATATCGTGCACCATCATCCGGCGAAGGTCCGATGCACGTTGGCCCGTGTAGAGCGCGAGGTTGTAAATGCGACGCTCCACCGTTCCGTTCGGCCATCGCTTCTCAAACTTCGCTAGGTCCGCTTCGGCCCACGTGTCGATTTCGCCCAACTTGATCGGTTGGACACGACTAGCGGGATTGGTCGGGATATCGCCGCACAGGACCGCATGGTTCAACAGGAGCTTCATGCACCGGAGATAGGCGTTGGCCACACCCGGCGTCCCATTGAGGTCGTTGACCATGTTGAGGACGAACTTCACATCGATGTCGGCAACACGCGCCTTCCCGAACAAATCAATGAAGGCGCCAAACGCACCGTCATATTGACGCTTGGTCGGAGGCTTCAGGCGTAGAAATTTGTTCGTCGCCCGATAGTCGCGAATTAGCGCAGCCACAGAGCCCTCAGGAGCGGCCTCCTCCTGTGGCGTGAGCTTGCGTTTGATGGGGTTCGTTTCAGCGTCCTTGGCCAGCCTGAGGCATTCCTGATAGGTCGCTTCAAACTGATCACTTCCCGGATCGCCGGGAAGGTATCTTGTGACGCCGTTTCGTCGGAATCGGTGTCGTATGCGCCCGTGACGGTCGGGCGAGGACGTTACGTATTTTTTGGACATGCTCTAGCTCCAGCGAACCGCCGCAAGGATCGCGGCGGAATCGCTATCTTCGCCAGTGCGCGAATCGGGGGCAAGCCAGTCGTCAAGGTCTGCACGACGATAAAGCGTTCGTGGCCCAACCTTCACAGGTTCTGGTAGCTCGCCGGCCTTCTCAAGTCGCCGGAAGGTTGACGGTGAGATCCGCAGATAGTTCGCGGCCTCGCACTTCAACAGGAGGTTAGAGGTTGTGGTGAGTCCCGGAATGAATTTCGCCATAAATCGCTCGCTGAAAATTCGTCATATGAAATGCCTTTGTGGTGGCGCGTGAAATGGCGCCGACATTGTTCTAGCGAAATGCGTGCGATTGGGCAAGCGAATTTTGGCAGTAATTACAAAGCGATAATGGGGCATAGGGTTCGGCTAGAGTGACACTGCTCCGGGCCATCAGGCATGTCACGTGATCGCTTCTTTCGCGTGCGCGCGTGCGATTCAAAAGACGAAACTTCCGGTTGCGTTACGTCTTCAATTATTGAAGGGCTCGGCGCGTCGGAATACCCTGCAAAACTTCGCGGGTTTCCATGATGCAGCCCCGGCTCCGCTTCTAAGATCACGCTCATCAGCGAGACCGGCCGCGAAACAATTTTACGCAATTGTGAATTTTTCGATTGCGCGGTAGATTCATATTTGCTACAATGTGCTCATTTAGAAAAGAGGAGATTTTCACATGAATTCCAACGATATTGCGGCCAACCTAAGCAAACTCGACCCTTCGCGCCCCTACGTGGATCGCAAAACCGCATCTGATATCCTCGGCATGCCGTATCCAACGCTGTCCGCCCGGATGCGCCTGGGGATTGGACCGCACGTGATCAAAGTCGGTAGCGGCGTGCTTTATGACCTTCGCGAAGTCGAGGCGTACGCGGAGGCGCTAGCAACTATCGCAGAAGCAAAGCAGCAGGTTGCCGAAACGCAGGCGCGCCTTGCCGAAGCGCGCGAACGCCATGCAGAAGCGCAGGCCCGCCTTGCCGAAGCGCGCGAACACCACGAAGCGCTGCATACGCAATACCAGCATAGCTGATGGCGCGCTCTTCAATAAAAAAAGCCCGACACGTTATGGCGCGTGTCGGGCAAGAGCTTCATTTGGGTATACAACATGATCAAAATCAAGAAAGACTTTAACCGTGCATGGCAACATTATATGGCAACCTAAGGCGGATTACAAGAGAAATCGTAAGGTCTTACAAGCTCATCTCTTTGAAAAAGGTCCGGAACAGCAGGCGGCGGCTACCCGTGCACTGTTCACGCGCCGCACCATCGAACATGATGCGTGGTGCAATCAGATGTGCCACAAGGATTATCGGCAAAAGACGCCGTTTGAGCGTACACACATCTTTATGCCGGTGCTCTTCAAACTCGATCAGGAGTGGCGCAATAAGTGGCGCAAAACCCATGAGTGTAGCTATGTCGCTGCGGCCAAATATCAGACGTGGTGGCAAACACGCGACGCGGAACGCATTTGGAAGCTAAGGCAGATCTTTGACGTGTTAGGGCTTCGGTACTCGGAAGCCAACGTCAATTGTATTTATGACTACGTGCTTAACGTGGCTCATTATGCCCACTTCCCGCAGTTCAGCCAGCTATCATCGGCCAAGGTCGCTACCGGCATTATGTATAAGTTGGCGACATTCAATCAGTTCGCCATTGACGGTGGAAAGTCCGGAATTTTCAATCGCGACGATCTAGAGCGGCGCCGCAAAGTTGAGGAGATTGCAGCAAAAAGCGTCAGTGTGAACCGTCGCCGCAGTGAGATCGTGACGGACTTGGATGCCCTGACCGCTGAAATGTACGGTTCCCCTTGGCCATACACAGACAGCAAGCGCGCCAAAAACAGAGAAGCCGTTGAAGCGTCCAACGCTAAGACCGGCGCTAACGACAAGCCGCGCAAGAAAGTTGCGCGCATGCAGCGTTACCGGCCCAACGACAACTCGGCGGCACGCGTCAGGAAGCATCGCGCCAACAAGGCGCCCCTGTCTGATGCGGAGAGGGAGACCAAACGCGAGGCGGACCGGCGAAATCAACAACGTCGTCGGCTTCGCGAGCGGTACAGGAAGGAGGCCCCTACCGACATTGCGGAATTCATATCGGCTATAAGCGACCTAGACGACGACCCCGACGCCGATCCGGTCAAGGTGGGAGTGTATAACAAGATTTGGGATGAGCGTGCAGACGAGATTGAAGCGCACGAAAACTCCAATCGACATTCTGATTTGAAAAATGCAATTGCGGTTGAGGGCGCGCCGTGGCTGACACAGGACGCGCCTACGGCTGATGAAGAGTTGGAGAGCTTGCTAGGCTACCTGGACGTTCCGGCGATGGATGAAAAATCGGCACCGTTGGAAAAGCCCAAGCCTGAGGCCGAACCTCTCGTTTACGATGACAACTATGATCGCCTGAACGATTGGACGTCAAAGAGTCGTCCCGAAGCCTCCGAGCAGATGGCGCTGGAGGATCTGCCATTTTGATATCAAACCGCGCATCGTTGGCTTTCAGAAGGGGTGTCCACATTACGGGCGCCCCTTTTTGATTTATCTCCGGGCGATGTCATGTGTCATGTAACGCCCATAAATCGCGCGATACGGAGAAGGCGCAGCCGAATGTGTCATGTAACGCCCATAAATTCAGGCAACCTGACGATCCGGACGATGTCATGTGTCATGTAACGCCCATAAATGCTTCCCTATTAGAGTCTCTTTTTGATTTGAGAACCGACGTCACTTCAAAAAAACAAAGGATTCTTAAAGGGGGCGATTTATGGGCGTTACATGACATCTAACAACACCTCCGGAACATAAACCATCGTCCGGAATGTGACGTTCGCTGTCGCTCACCATCACCACACTCCGGAAACATCACATCATCCGGCGATTCCGAACTCCCCGAGAGTGTGACGTGACGTGACACGTCACTCATACTTCAAATTTGGCTGCCTCCAAGACCACGCTCACCACATTCCGGCGATCCTGAACCGTACGAAGCCCATAGGAGGCCGTAGGGGCGCCTCGGCGCGCCCCTAGGCACTGTCACCCCAAAAACCAACGAGCGTCTGTGCGTCGTCCTGAAGGGCTTTAAATAGTATCAACACACATCCGCCGGGACATCGAGAACAAAACCCAATCAGGGCCGAAGCATAATTCGGCACAATTTGCAACAAATCTACATAAGATCTATTGCATCAACCGCAAATATTTAGTATAATACGCAAAGTTATCATGGTTTAGATCCTTTTACGTGATAGCGATTGCGCAAGGTCCGGCGGTTTGGTTCGAACATTAAATCCTTCCCGCCGGACCTCCACTAATTTTACGAGCGATATTTTGACCATTCTAAACAGACTCTCCAGGCGGATTCCGTCACCAAAGATTGAAACGAAGGCCGCTACGACAACCAGTGGCATGTTCGGCTTGGACTGGTTGTTTACGACCAGCACAAACACCGGCATCGCGGTCACGCCAACCAATGCCGCCAAGTGCGCAATGGTAGCGGTCTGCACTGCCCTCCTGGCCAACGGCTGTTCGATCCCGGTGAAGCTCTACCAGCGCGTAGACGGCGCCAAGGAAGCAGCAACGGACCACCCGGCCCATACCCTCGTTCACCGTGACGCTTCAGACTGGATGAGTGCGGCAGCGTTCCGCACTGCCCTCACGCGGGATGCCATCGCGTTCGGCAACGGTTTCGCGCACATCACCCGCGATGGATCTGGCCGGCCCGTCGAGCTAATCCGCCTGTCACCTGGCGCCGTAGCAATCGAAATCGACGACGTCACCCTTGAACCAACGTATCGGCTTTCGCTGGCCCATGGCGGAACGGTCGTCGAGCATTTTTCCAATATTCTGCACATCACCAGCGGCATGAGGGCCGACGACGGTGTGACTGGGCTTTCGGTGATTTCGCAAGCCAAAGACGACATCGCCCTTTCACTCGTGATGGCCCAAACGGTCGCGAGCACCTTCAAAAATAACTCCAGGCCCGGCGGGATCATTCTGCTTCAGAAGGCCATGGGCGATGACACACGGGCTGCTATCAAATCTAGTTGGACACAGGCCCTTTCCGGCGAGAATGCCGGCGGCATCGCTGTCCTAGAGCACGGCGCGAAGTACGAGACCATTCAGCAGCCGCTCGCCGAGAATGAAGCCGAAAAGCTCCTCATTCAGACGAATGTCGCCATCTGTCGGCACTTCAACGTTCCGCCCCATCTCGCTTACGAACTGACGCGCGCAACGTGGTCCAACGCTGCCGAGATGAACAGGGCCTTCCTCGACTACAGCCTCGCGCCATGGCACCGGGAATGGGTATCCGCCTACCGCCGTGCGCTCCTGACGCCTGAAGAGCGCGACACCTTCCTATTTGAGTTCGAAACTGATGAATTCATTAAGTCCGCCACATTGGACCGTTGGCAGGCTTACCAGATCGCCCGGTCCTCCGGCGTCCTTACGGCCAATGAGATCCGCGCAATTGAGAACATGCCCCGGATCGATACCGCCGACGCCGATGCCCTCGGCAACCCTTACACACAAGGAAATTCAAATGATTTCAGTGAGGTACAGGAATGAAGCACTTTTTCGGGGACGGCGAGTATGAGTTTGCGCTGACCCTTTCACTTATTGAAGAAATTGAGCGCCAGACCGACCTTGGCCTGCCTAGCTTGGCGCGATCACTGCTGGCTGACTCCTGGCGCGCGAGGGACGTGAAGACCATCCTTCGTCTGTCGCTCGTCGGCGGTGGTCTCGACCCTGAACGCGCCACTTCAATTATTGAAGCCTACATGCTGCCAACGGGCCTCACGAAGTGCGCACTTATTGCGCTCGTGACGCTAAGTGACCTGATGGGCGCCGTTGATGACGACGACACCGAAGAGGTGCCGGCATGAGCGAAGTCATTGAAATCAAGGCAGCATTCACAACCGGCGATACCGGCGATATTGAAGGCATCGCATGGCCCTTCGGCAAGGCTGACCGCGTCGGCGATGTCATTGAGAAGGGCGCATTTGCTGGCGCCCCAACGTCCCTTCCGATGCTGTGGGCTCACGATCAGAGCCAAGTCATCGGCGTGTGGACTTCAATTATTGAAGGGCAAAAGGGCCTAGAGCTTAAAGGCCACCTGCTGATCAATGACGTTGCCAAGGCGCGTGAAGTTCACGCCATGGTTCGTGCCGGCGCCGCTTCCGGCCTCAGCATCGGCTTTCAAACCAAGTCCGCCACACCCATTCGCGGTGGTGGCCGAACGATTAGGTCCGTCGACCTTCTTGAATGTTCAGTCGTGGCTGTTCCTGCAAATGCAGACGCCCGGATCACCTCTATTAAATCAAATTCTCTTTCAAATCAGGATGTTACCCCTATGGACAACGAAGTAATTGAAGACGAGGCCGAGACCGTTGACCTCGCCGAGACCATCAGCGAACTCAAGGCCAGTCTCGCCGAGACCACGAAGGCATTTGACGCCCTTAAGACCGATCACCAGAAGCTCGCCACCCGCCTCAATCGCCCTGGTGTCATCACGGCCAAGACCGAAGATGCTGCCGAGACCGAGACCAAGGCGTTCCGTGCGTTTGTCGCAGGCGACCAGAAGGCACTTTCAGTCACTGGCGACTCTGGCGGCAAGGGCGGCGTACTCGCCCCGGCAACGTTCCAGGCCACCGTGCAGCGCCTTCTGATCGAGGCATCGCCTTTCCGCCAGTTTGCGTCCGTTATGACCATTGGCGCCCCGTCGATTGAGCTTCCGGTACAGGACTCCGCCGTTCAGGTTTCGTGGGTTGGCGAGAATGAGACGCGACCCGACACGGATGCCGCCTTCTCCACTCTCACCATCGATACGTTCGGCATGGGTGCGCAGGTTTCGATTTCCAACGACCTGATTGCCGACTCGCAGGTTGATATCATGTCGATCATCGCCAGCGATTTCGCCAAACAGGCCGCGAAGGCTGAGGGCCTTGCCTTCCTCGATGGCGACGGCACCAAGAAGCCGACCGGCCTTCTGCGCAATGCGAACGTTGCGGTTCAGGATGCGACCGGCACCACGCTCGCGATTGACGATATTGTGGACCTCACGGTTTCGCTTCCGAACGAGTACGCCCGCTCGTCCAAGCTGTTCATGAACCGCAAGACGCGTGCCGCCCTTCGCAAGCTGGCGCTCGCCGAGGCACCGGATGCGTGGGGTGACTCCCTCGCTGCCGGGACGCCTTCGACCTTCCTTGGCTTCCCGATCATCGAACTGCCCGACCTCGACGACGTTGCGGCTGACGCTACGCCGATCCTGTTCGGCGACCTCGCCCAGACCTTCCGCGTCGTGGATCGTGCCGGCCTTACGCTGTTCAGCGACCCGTACACCAAGGCGGCCAACAACATGACCGTCGTTCACGTCAATCGTCGTGTCGGTGGCGCTGTTATCAACCCTGACGCGATGACGTTCTACACGATGGCCGCTGCATAAGCGGCCATTCTCTCAATTATTGAAAGGCATTTGAAATGGCAGTCATTAAACACAACACTTCAACCCTAAGTATCGGAACCACAGCCTCGGCAAACGGGCTAGCTGCGTTTGAGGCAGATACCTACGAGACCATCGGTCAGCTTAACGAGATCGGTGAGATTTCCGGTGAACGCAACATTGGGTCGATTAAGGACATCAATCTTGGTCGAATGATCAAGTTTGAGGGTTCGTATGATCCCGGTTCTATCGATTGCGTGTTCGCATATGACCCCAATGACGCAGGGCAGCAGGCACTCATCGATGCGCACAATGGCGGCGGCTACAACTTCAAATATACCCTAACCAACGGTGAAGCGATCTACTTTAGGGCGTACGTCCCCAAGTGCGCCATCGGTACTGGCGGTGACGGCGACGATCACGTGATGACCCTCAACGTCATCCTGGCGCGCGACAAGGGCATTGCCGTCATGGCCCCGGCTCCTGAAGCCCCATAATGATGCACGGGGTTCAACTCACCGTAGACGACATTGAGCTGACGCTGATTCCGACCCTACGGGCGGCAATGACACTTAATAACCGGTTTGGAATGGAAACAATCCTTGATGGCGTCATCAGGGAAAAATTTTCAATTATTGAAGCGGTCATTCACGCATGCGCCGTCAACGCGAACCCCCGTGACATCGCCAAAGCAACCAGACTGGCGTTGCGCCCCTACCCGGCACCGGCATTCACCGAAGCGATCCTTAATGTCGTGCTCGGGTTGGCTGGCGCAACGCCCGATCTGTACGAGGACGCCGACGACACCGAGGCGACCAAAGGCACCAAATCCACCACGAGCACCGAGAAGCCGAACCCCAAAAGGTTCTATGCCGAGCTTTTCGAGGTTGCGACGGGTTGGCTTGGCTACACGCCGAAAGATGCCCTCGACTGCACGCCCGGTCAGATTCTCGCTGCCCAACGCGGTCGTGCCAAGCTGCTGAACCAATTGTTCGGTTCCGGCGCGAAAGACAAGGCCCAGAAGCCATACGTCGCCAAAGACCCAAAATCCCGCGACGCGCTAATGACCGCAATGTTCGCAAACGCGGTGAAGGGATGAACCATGCCACAAAAACCGCGTTCCCTTCGTTCGTGCGGATGCCTGCTACGGCCCGGCGAGGAATGCGAACACATCAAGGCCGCCAAAGCCAAAAGGGATAAGCAGCGCCAGAACGCCAAAGAGCGTGGCTACGATGCCCAATGGCAACGCGCCCGTAGGCTCTTTCTCGCCGAGCACCCCCAATGCGTCCGCTGCGGCCATCCGGCAAGCGTCGTCGATCACATTAAGCCGCATCGTGGCAATCGTCGCCTGTTTTGGCTCCGGTCCAACTGGCAGGCCCTTTGCACCAAGTGCCATAACAGTTGGAAGCAATCATTTGAGAGAAAGAAGTAATGGCCCTAACGACGTTTACGCCCACGCGCACACCCTCTGAAAATTCTATCAGGGACACGACGCCAAAGCTTCTCATTGCGGAATTCGGCGACGGCTATACGCAAATCACGGCAGACGGCACCAACCACATCCGGGAGACTCTTCGCCTGACGTGGCAATTCCTCGACGTGACCGAAGCCGACTATATCGAAGATTTCTTTCGTGCCCAAGGTGGCCATACGCCATTTTACTATACGGCACCCGATGATTCCACGGCTAAGAAGTGGACATGCCGGAAGTGGAACAGGACATTCCAAGAGAACAACCGACGCACCATTACAGCCGAGTTCACACAGGACTTCAGTAATGCACAATAATTACTTAACCAGCCAGAACCCACCCCGGCCAATCTTCACGCCATCCCATGAGCCAACGGTGACGAGCACTAATGAAGGCAACCCGGCGGAACTGAAGCTCAACCGCAGCCTGACCCTGAAATGGGCCATGATCCCAAAGGACAAAGGCAGAGAGCTACTTCGGTTCTTCAAGCAGCATAACCGCAAGCCGTTCGCCTATCACGTTCCCGGCGATGAGCACGAGCACCATTGGATCTGCAACACCTATAAGGTCTCGACGTACCCAATGCCGCTGTTTGATGTAGAAGCCAATTTTATACAGATTACCGAATGAGGATGTACGTAAATGAACATGGACCCAATCTATATTAGCGAACACTTTATCGACGACGAGCATACTGTGGCGCTGCAATATTATACTCAAGATATCGACGATGTTACGCCTTTCCGCGCTCTAAACATCGGCCATCGCATCGATTACACCTTGCCCGGTGAGACGACGACTCGTCTTTGGCACCTCAAGGAATGCACCATCAAAGCCATTGACAATTACTATTGCGTAGACGTCGTACTGCTAGAGTGGCCATAATATTCAACGATGCAATCCACCCGACACACATACACAGCAGAGGAGCACGCCCGTTGGATGGCCGAGAACGTAGACGACTACCGCGCACCAACCACCCACACTGCCCAATGTGTGGCGCTGTGGCGTGCCGTCATTGTCCAAGCCATCAAGGACACCAAGCGAGCAGCTAACCCAAAGAGACGAGTGAGCAAGTTTCCTTCACGCGATGTAATCGAAGCCAAGGATTGGTTCATCGATAGAAGCAAGGATTATCGTCTTGTTTGTGCCCTTGCGAATATTGAAGAGGAAGCGTCCCTTGCGTTCCTTGAGCCATATGTGGCCGACAGACGTAAGGAGCGAGAAGCGGCAATAGAAACAATGGCATAGGGGGAGGCTCTGAACTTTTGGACGGTAACCCTATACCGCACCACCCCCTTTCTTCAAATTTCACCAGAAATAGGCTTTTGCCCCTATGATTACTACGAAGGAATTTAGCAATGCTTGTAACCCTCGAAGAGGTGAAGGCTCACCTCCGGATCGACCACAACGAAGATGACACGGACCTCAACGGCATCATTGCCGCTGCGACAGCAATTGCCCTCGGGTTCACTGGCGATCCGACGCTAACCGACCTCGACCCTGTCCCGGCTGATCTGCGCTACGCGATCCTTGTTGGTGTCGCGCACATGTTCGACCATGCTGGCGAAACGGGCCTCGATCCCCGCGACGCCATGGCCCCTTTCCTGGCTCCATACCGCAAATGGAGCTTCTGATGGGTAGGGTTAAGGGCCTCGATAAGGCGCAACGCAAACTCAAAACTCTTTCGAAGAGCGCCCTAGAGGCCGTTCAGCCCGCACTGATCAAAGGTGCAGAGGACATCGCGAACATTCAGCGATCCCTTGCGCCAGAGGATGAAGGCGATCTTCGCGACTCCATCCATGTCACCAAGCCCGGTGAAGCCACACCGTATGGGGCCATTCGGAAAGGCGAGGCCACCGTCGCCGAACCGAACCAAGCCATCATCACCGCCTACAGCGACGACGTTGATTACGCCTATCACGTCGAGTTCGGCACGTCGGACACCGACGCCCAACCGTTCTTTGCACCGGGATATCGCCTCGGGAAAAAGAAGGCCCTGAACCGGATCAAGCGCGCCATCGCCACCGCCGTAAAGCGTGAGGCGCAGTGATGGAGAGCGGATCAAACACAATCCAGAAGGCCCTATTCCAGCACCTTTCGAACGTACCTGAACTTGCTGGGATTGCGATTGTCGATAGCGTCAAATGCCCGGACCTTCCCCGCGTTCGGATGGGTCCGTTTGCCGAGGGTGCCGTTGACCTCACGACGCATCGGAATCACGCGCGGCTTAGCTTCGATCTGCACGTGTTCACCCGTGAGCCTGGGTCATCCGAAAACAATGCCATCCTGGCTGTCATCAAAACGGCCCTGCGCAATTGGGCGCCGCAGTTCTCTTGGATGCGATGCGCGGACACCCGCTACAGCCAACAGCGAACCATGCGCGACGCTGCCGACGCCGACCTTTGCCACGGCCTCATCAGCTTCGATGCCCTGATTGAGTACCATACGGACGACCACCTGCTGATCGCCGACAGCACCATTTTTGCCGAGTGGCGCCTGTTCGATCCGCAGACGATGAACACCGCAATCGATGGCTCCGGTGACATTCCCGGCGAAGGCGATGCTGTTGGGCGCTTCATCGACGATGTGAATTCCGCCGTGCTGTCCGTCACGCCCGACGACAACGCCCGGCCAACCTACCATTCCGCCGATGGCGGCAGCGTCCTGTTCGACCTCGAAACCACGAACGTTGAGGTTGCCACGCCGACCGAATGGCGAAACGTGTGGGTCGCTGTTTGCAGCAATGATGGCCTAGAGGCGTACAAGACCACACTCCCAGGCGGCACCTTCAGCGTGTTCGCCAGCGAACGGACGTACGGCGCGAACATTAACTTTATTGGGATCTATGACGGACGGCTAGACCGGGCGCCTGTCAGCTACCGCATCAGCAACGTGCTGAAGGAAGCCGGCATCATCGTTTGGGACGATTTCGTTCGTTGGGACGATGACGACGTTTGGAGGGAGACCGCATGATCACCTCCGGACAGCTAGACAAAATCATTGAGATCAAAGCGCTAACTCAGGCACAGGACGAATACGGCGCAATTTCAGAGAGTTGGGCCACGTTTGCCACCGTGCATGCCCAACGGCTCGAGACGCGTACCAGCGACTTCCTGAGGGCTTCCGGCGAAGGTTCAGAGACCGTTGCGGCGTTTCGCATTCGTTGGCGCCCGGATGTGTCCGTAGCCGACCGCCTATCCTGCAACGGTGACAATTTCGAAATTATTGAAGTCGTCGAGCTTGGCCGTCGTCGCGCCCTTGAGCTTCGTTGTCGGGGGAGAGTCTAGTGCCTTTTTTCAACGCAATGATCCCGAACGATCGTGAGTATTTGCTCAAGTTCGTGCGAGTCTTCGATGCTAAGCATTCTGCCTGGAGTGAAGCGTTGCTCAAGCTTATCCAGCGCTTCCCGGAGCTTTACTTCCTCAACGGAGTCGGGTGGCCCCAACTGTTGGAGCGATTCCGAAATTTCGCGCAGATTTTCCCACTGCCGATTGGCAGCAAGCTCGGCAATCAGTCTAAGCACTGCCGCACCTCTACCACACACAATGACGATTTCAGGAATATATTGTAATGAGCCGTGGCCGCAAGCCCAACCCAAAATCAACGGAATCCGGCCTTCTGAAGCGCACGCCGTCAGTCCCGGCGTGGTTCCCGGCTGAAGCGAAATCGGTGTGGCGGCGCGTTGCAAAGCGCCTCATTGAACGGCGCGTTCTTGCCGAGAGTGATCTAGATACGCTCGCGAGCTACTGCGTAGCTACGGCGAATATCGAAATCATCACGTCCGGACGCGGAGACAAAACCATCAATGGGACTTTGAATCAGGCCCAGCAAATCCAACGCCAATTAGCCGCAGAACTTGGTTTGTCGCCAACCTCGCGCAGTAAGGTTGGTACAGAGCCGAGTGATAACGATGAAGACCTATCCGCATTGGGTCTTTGACGACTCACCCATTGATGATCCGTTTGGCTACGGCGAACGCGCCGTACAGGCAATCGGTGCGTTCAAACACCCAATGAGCCAGTCGCCAAAGCGCCGGTTCGAGTTGGCCCCGTGGCAGGAACGTATCGTTCGCCAGATCTATGGGCCGCGCCTTCCCAACGGCAATCGGATCGTTCGCAAGGTTGTCTTACTGGTCCCTCGCGGCAATCGCAAAACGGCGTTCTGCGCTGCCCTGGCACTGCTGCACACCATCGGCCCGGAGCGCAACATTGGTGGCTTGGTGCAGTTCGCAGCGTCAGACCGTGGCACGGCGCGCGTCGCGTTCGAGGAAGCCCGCAACATCATTCAAACGGACAGGCGCCTGAAGCCCTACGTCGGGATCACGGATTCCCGAAACTATCTTGGGCACCTTGGAGACCGCACGCGCATGGAGGCCATCTCCTCAGATGCCGGCCTCCAGCATGGTCGTACGCCGTCATTTGTTCTGGTTGACGAACTCCATGCATGGCCGAAACGTGACCTGTTTGACGTTATGGAGACCTCACTTACCAAAACGCCAAACACCCTCATGCTGATCGCCACGACGGCAGGACGGGGCCACACCAACCACGCTTGGGAAACAATCCAATACGCCCGGAAGGTGGCCAGCGGCGAGGTTGAAGACCCATCCTTTTTGCCCATCCTGTTTGAGGCCGATCCCGATGAGGATTGGACCGATGAGGAACTTTGGCACCGTGTGAATCCTGGCATGCCCTACGGCTTCCCCGATCTGGACGGCATGCGGATCGCCGCACGCGAAGCCAGCACTAACCCCGGCAAGCGTGACGCCTTCCGCCAACTGCACCTGAACATGTGGCTGGAGCACTCGACCTCGCCATTCGTCGATATGGAGGTTTACGACAAAGGCGCCGGCCCCGTTGATCCCGAAGCCATGGGCGACGCGCCATGTTTCATTGGCGTCGATCTATCGAGCAACAAGGATCTTACCGCCGTCGTGATGTGCTGGCGCGACGAAGACGACAGGTACGTCGTGAAGCCGCACTTTTTCGTACCCGAGGACAACATCGAGCTACGCGCATCACGCGACGGTGTCCCTTACCCCCGTTGGCGCGACGAAGGGCTTATTGAAGCCACACCCGGCCCCGCCGTCGATTACAAGCGGGTGGAGGAGTTCATTCGCGAGCAAACGAAGCGCTACCGTGTCGAAGAGATTGCCTTCGATCCTTACGGAGCGTCGGCCATGATGCAGCGCCTGGACGATGACGGATTGCCTGTTCTGGCCTTCCCTCAGGGTTGGCGCACCATGTCCCCGGCGATTAGCGAGTTAGAGCGCGCCATCCTGTCGGGCAAGTTTGTTCATGGTGGCCATCCGGTTCTGCGGTGGAACTTCAACAATATTGCTGTTGAGTACGACAAGGCAGAGAACCGAAGCTTCCATAAAAAGAAGTCCAAAGACCGCATTGATGGCGCCGTTGCTTCGGCAATGGCTGTTGCACGCGCTGCAGCTTATACCGAGATTTCCGGATCTATTCTATCTTACATTTAACGAGGCAATACAATGGCATCTGATGACGCAAGACTTACTATTCTCCTAGAGGCCAAGGTGGCAGAGTACGAAAAATCTCTGGCACGCGCGGAGAAGCGAATGGCCAAGGCCGCAGCCACTATCGACAAGGGCGCAGAGAAGGCCGGCAAATCCATCGAGAAGGAACTACGCGACGGCGCCAAGGGCGGTGAACGTGCCCTTGAAAGCCTGAGCCGTAGGGGCGCCCGATCACTCGGTGATCTTACCCAAGGCATCGGTGCCGTACGTGGTGCGCTTGCAGGCGCCTTTGCCGCTGCCGGTGTTGGCGAGTTGGTCAGTCGCGTCAGGGAGGCAACGGCAGCCGTCGCCGAAATGAACAAGGAAGCGGCGGTTGCCGGCCTCGATACGACGACCTTTCAGGAATTCTCGTTTGTAGCGCGCAAGTTCCGTGTGTCCCAGGATGCGATTGTTGACGGCTTCAAAGAAATGCAGCTTCGTGCAGACGAATTCGCAGTGACGGGCAAGGGTTCAGCGGCGGACGCATTTGCCCGGCTCGGCTATGGCGTTGAGGATGTAACGCTGAAGCTCCAGCGCCCTGCGCAGTTTTTCGACGAAATCATTGACCGCGTTCGGCAGCTAGGAAGTACAGCCGCACAGATTCGCGTTCTCGATGAGATTTTCGGCGGCACTGGCGGCGAACAGCTCATGACCGTCGTCAGGCAGTCGACTCAATCGATGAGCGATCTGCGCCGGGAGGCCCATGAGGTTGGTGCGGTCCTGAGTGGCGAGTTGATCGACAAGGCCGTCGTTCTCGACCAACGCATTGCCGATCTATCCACGGCTGTTCAGACCAAGCTGCGCACCGCGTTCATCAATGCTGGCACCGCTGCATATGGCATTGTGGACGCGATCGATGCCGCCATTCGGAAGCTCGACACCCTCGCAACAGAGTTCGGCAATTCGGACTTCTGGTCGCGTATCAACAACTGGGCGGCTGCGAACGGGCTCATGTCAGTGCCGGAAGGCATGACGATCCTTGATAACGACCTCGCCGGCACCATCGGCAATCGCGCTATCGAGGATCAGCGGAAACGGGTTGCGTACCTCGAAAACGAGATTGCCGAGGTGAATAGATACATGGCGTTGCCGGACGGTGAGCGCGGTGTGATGACCCTTGATGGCCTTCGCGACCGTGCTGCCGAGTTGACCCGAGAGTTAGCCCACGCGAACGCCGAGTTGCGCGTTCTGGAGCAAACCGCTGGCACGATTCATATTCAGCCTATCCCGGTTCCCAACCAGTATGGGCCCTACCTTCAGGGTGAAGCTGGCCTTGGTGCCGGTGTCGGCGGTTCGAACAAGAGTTTCAGCGCACTAGAGGACTCGTTCGAAGGCGCCCTACGTCGCATGATCGCCGATGCTAAGGCAGCCGGGCATGATATCTCGCTCAACAGCGGGTTCCGTTCGAACGAGCGCCAAGCGGAGCTTTTTGCGGCTGCCGTCGAGAAATACGGGAGTGAACAGGCTGCACGGAAATGGGTCGCACCACCCGGCGGCTCAAAGCACAACTACGGCCTCGCCGCTGACCTCGGCTACGGGAACGATGCTGCACGCCAATGGGCGCACCAGAACGCGGCCAACTACGGCCTGAACTTCCGGATGAGCCACGAACCATGGCACGTTGAGCCGAACGGCGCTTCGATTCCTTCGGCCAACCCGGCACCGAACACCAATCGCGATGCCGATGCCGCCGCAGCCAAGCGCCAAGCCGACGCGATCCAGCGTGTGACACAGCAATTGCAGTTTGAGAACGACCAACTAGGCCGTTCGACCCTGCAACAACAGATCCATCAGGCATTGCGCCAAGCCGGCATCACCATCGATTCCGAGTGGAGCGCACCCCGTTTTGACCGGACAGGTGGCATAGCCGATAAGGCATAGGCATCCGCCTATGAGTACGACTATGT